>CAZJDX010000029.1:0-31061 GCA_964544885.1 uncultured Flavobacteriales bacterium | reverse complement strand
GATATTTAAACAACCCCGGAGCGGCATTCGGGAATGAATCAATGCCGAGTTCATTTTCCAGATTCCCATAGACGATACAATTTCCAAAATAGGCATCCAGTTGTCGCACGAATATACCCTGATCGGAACCGAAATAATTGTTCATGAAGACGGAAGGATCCTGTCGGTTACTGTTGTTCCAGAAATTGGCGAAAGTGCAATGATAGAATTTATAGATGCCACCAAAGAGCATCATGGCAGCGGGACCGCCGCAGTTGGCGAAGACGCTGTTGAAGACTCTTGTATCCGCACCATTCAGGGAAAGGCCGGAGCCGACCATATTTTTAATGATGGTATTTTCCATACGCAGGCAAGGCTGACCTGCTGTGTAGAAGCTGTCAACCTGTAATCCAATATTTCCGTTTTTTATAATGGCATGTTTTATTTCGGAGTTAATTGAACCCGGTCCGCTCGTTGGATTTCCGTTGACAAGTCTGTCTCTTGTGAGTGTGGAGAGCCAGATCCTGTCCCATTGACCGGGAATATCTTTGTATGCTTCACCAAGCCGGTCACCCTGGATCAACACAGGTTCGCTTTGTGTGCCTAAAATTTTCAACGTCCCGGAAGAAAGCACAATGATGCCTGATGCCGGGTGCAGATGGATACTTGTCCCTTCATTTATCGTGAGAGTGCAAGCCGAATCAACCAATGCATATCCATAAATTACATGAGGTTTGTTTTTCTGCCATACGTCGTTACAGGGAAGGAAGAACAGGGTTCCCGGTCCGCCCGGCGAGCTGTGGAAATAAGCATCCTGACCCCATGCGACAAGGTCCACGTCCTGTAAATTTCCGTTTGTTTCAAATAGTATGGAGTCGGTTACGATGAGAGGAGAATTCAGGTTGTTCGGATCAACTGTCACTTCCACAAAAATAAATATGCTGTCATCCGGTCCGATTTCAACATTTGAAAATCCTCTTCCTGGCATTCCATCCACATTCAGGCGGAATGGCGAAGAGTTACCAGTGGCCAGGCGGATGGATGAAATATTGACAGAATTGTTGCTTTTATTATATACGGTGAAGAGTTCGGTTGAACTTCCGACGCTGGTAAACACGGTGTCAAATAAGATCGTGTCCTGTGAGAATTCCAGTTTTGTTCCGCTATCAGTATCGAACTCCTCTTTTTTACACGCACTTAGAAATAACAGCACGACAAAAGCAAGACGGACGAAACTGAAAATATTATTTTTCATGGCCGGTAAAGATAGAGTATAATTTGATTGCCGGAAATTCAATATTGACCGAACAGGCTGTACTTCCGGAAAAGAATTTAACGTAAGGTCAGCAAGCTGATTTTAATCAATCCGAATTTTACCCGGTGAATTGTAGCCGCTTTAGCTCAGCCAGAAATTGAGGGCTTGAATTTTTCCTTTCTCCTGATTGCTTGTAAACCGGATTAAGAGTAAGGAATCTTAATGCGATACTGAAATTTATGACCGGCTAAATCAAACCTGGGAGAACATCTTCAGTTTTTGCTGAAGCAGTTTCAATTCTTCCCTTGCATTGCTGAGATTTTTCTCCACTTCCGAAAGAAGTCCGCCCATATTTTTTGAATTTCTGAAAAAGCCAAGGTTGTTCTCGTATTGGCTTATGGTAGACTGAAGTTTGTTGATTTTATCCTTGATAATGTTTTGTTCTTTTCGAAGGAGATTACCTGAATCATTAGATTTTGACAGCATTTCTACGTTATTCCGGAATTTGTGAAGGTGACGGTCCTTGCTTTCCATTTTCATGCTGTCGTACTTGCTGTCGAGAGCATTTTTAAACTTTTCCCAGATCTTTTGCTTTTCCTTGAAAGGTACATGGGAGATGGATTTCCATTCATCCGAGAAGGCGCGAAGGGATTTCAGGTCTTCTTCAACATTGCCGGATGGGCTGAAAGCCTCTACACGGCTGACCAATTCCTTCTTCTTTTCCAGGTTTTCAAGCTGTTCATTATCCCTTGCCTTGAATTGTTCTCTCTTGCTGTTGAAAAACCTGTCGCAAACATCCCGGAATTTTTTCCATAATTTATTTTCTTCCCAGGGTTCAATATGACCGGCATCCTTCCAGTCTTTTTGAAGTTGCAGGATTTGCGCGGTAGATTCTTCCCAGTTGCTGATCTCAGCGCCTGTCAATGCTTCCGCTTTTTCTATGATGGCATTTTTCTTCTCCTTATTTTCCTTATGCACCTTCTTGATGGCATTGAAGAAATCGCGCTTTTTATTGTAAAATGTATTGAGTGCCAGACGGAATTCCTGCCAGATTTTATCATTGTCTTTCTTGGGTGCATAACCGGTTTTCTTCCATTCTTCAAAAATGGAATTAAGGGTTTCGGTCATGGTTTGCCATTGCTTAGGTTTATCAAAATCCTCTGCAGCGATGCCTTTGGCTCTTTCCAGTAAGGCCTGTTTCTTTATAAGATTTTCCTGTTCGGTCTTTTGTCTTTCCTGATAGAACCCTCTGATCTTCTGATATACCTGCCCGATTAGTTCACGATACTTTTTCCTGAGCTCATCGATAGTTTCTGGCGGGGTAGGACCCAGTTCTGACCATTCCATGCGGTAGAGTCCGATCATCCTTTCAATGCCGCTTATTGAATCCATCTGAAGAAGCGCATCGATCTTGGTGAGCAGCTGATTCCTGTGCTCAAGGTTTCTCTTGAAGTCGAGTTCACGCAGATCCTTGCTCAACTTCATATTGTAATAGAAGTTGTGCACATGCCGGTGATAAATGCTTTGGATGTTCTTGTATTCTCTTCCCGGCACATTACCTATTTCATTCCACCTGCTTTGCAACTCGTTGAATTGGGCAAAGGCCTTACCGATATTGGTCTCTTCAGCAATAAGTTTCTCGAGAGAGGCGACCACTTCTTCTTTTGCCCTGATGCGCTCTTTAATTTCATCGCGCTGCATCTTCTTCAGTACCTTTTCCCGGTCTGCCAGGATGTGCATTATTTCGTTGAAGCGTTCGTCTTTCGGATCTTTTGGCGCTTCAAAATCATCCGCGTTGCCACCTTCATTCAAAAATTTCTGGAGCAGATCCTGGTGAGTATTTTCGCACTCCTTCAGGTACTCATTTTTTAATTGATCGGCTTTGGAAAATAATTCTTCCTGAATATTTTCCTTTACAAGTTCTTCCAGTTTGGAAATGATCTCTTCCTTCATACTGTGGTAAGTGTTTTCATCACCCTCATGAATCATGGGTGAATCCCAAAATTAATTTTCTTTTGGTGGGGAGCGTTTTAATGGCAATTCCTGATTGCCAAATGTTGATACAATATAGAGTTGAACAACCAAATTGTCAAGAGGTCTCAGGACGCAGAGCTTCCTCATGCCTTCCGTATTCCATGGAATAAGGAAGGCTGAGTAGTGAATCGCCAAACTCCTCTGGATATTTGTAAATAGTTTAAAATCAAACCATTACAAATTGCGCGTCTGCTATGCCAGGGGTCAGGGGAATTTTGATATGAAAAGAGAAATCCTTACATTTGCAACCCTTAATAATACAAGAAAATGAAGAAAGACATTCATCCTCAGAACTACAGACTGGTTGTTTTCAAAGATATTTCCTGTGACTACAGTTTCCTGACCCGTTCTACCATTGAAACCAAGGACAGCATTAAATGGACGGATGGTAAGGAGTATCCGCTGGTGAAGCTGGAGATCAGTCATATGTCACATCCTTTTTACACAGGTAAGATGAAGCTGATTGATACAGCTGGTCGTGTGGATAAATTCCGCTCCCGTTACGCGAAGAAGCAGGATGTGAAGAAATAATTCAACACCCGGTTAGTACAGAAATTGAGTCCCCGTCAGATCAACGGGGACTTTTTTATTATGTAACATTGGTTATTTTTGAACAGAAATTTTAAAAGGATGAATGTAGTTTTATTCGATGATGATGCGAGAGCCGGTTTGTTACCCTTTACCTTCACCCGCCCGGTGTCTGAGACCAGGATTGGTATTTTAACTATCCGGGAAAAATGGATGCGATATATCTCAGGCGACTTTTCGTGGCTTACAGAAAACTACCTTACTGTAAAGTACTTCAGAAAGACAGCTGCGGAGAATTTGTTTATCAATGGATCCATCCTGCCTGATCAGCATCTTGCGGCTGCGATCCTGTCGCTGAATTCCGGTGAATCTCTCATTCATGAGAATATACTGATCGCTAAAAAGACCGGTAAAGATGAAGCAGATTCGGTGTTGAACTGGAAAGATCTGAAGTCAGAGACAGGCAGGTCTTATAAAGGCCCACTGAACAGGATACGGCATGTTTGGGATATTTTCGCCGGGAACGAAAAAGCCATAGAGCAGGATTTTCATCTCGTCACTCAAGGAAGAAAGTCTATGCCATTATCGGACACGAATAAGGTAGCAAATCCGGCCAATGTGTTTCTTGAGGAAGGAGCCAAGGCAGAGTGTGCCATATTGAATGCCACCAATGCGTTCATATACCTGGACAAGGATGCTGAAATAATGGAAGGGGCAATGGTCAGAGGTTCTTTTTCCCTTGGCAGTCATGCGCAGCTAAAAATGGGAGCCAAGGTCTATGGAGCAAGTACCATCGGACCGCATTGTAAGGTTGGAGGTGAGGTAAATAATTCGGTCATCTTCGGCTATTCGAATAAGGCGCACGATGGTTTCCTGGGGAATTCAGTGATAGGTGAATGGTGCAATCTGGGTGCGGATTCGAATAATTCAAACCTTAAGAATAATTATTCTTCCATTAAGATCTGGAGTTTTGAGGCGGAGGATTATGTCAACACAGGTCTTCAGTTTTGCGGATTGGTGATGGGAGATCATTCAAAGTGCAGCATAAACACGATGTTCAACACGGGAACTGTTGTCGGAGTCAGCGCCAATATTTTCGGGAACGGTTTTCCTCCAAAGTATATACCTTCATTCTCCTGGGGCGGATCCGAAGGATTCAACACGTACCGGCTTGAAGAAGCCATGGAAGTCGCGAACAGGGTATTTGAGAGGAGAAAGGAAAAATTTGATGAGAATGAGCAGGCAATATTCCGCACGCTCTATGAAGCAACAACCATTCACAGAGCCTGGTAAGCGCTTTGACAGAAACTCAACGAAGCAATGGAGCAGTTAAGTGATGTATTGATGTATTTCGTGCCGGCCATGCTGGTGCTTATCGCCATGTTTATTGTGGTGAAAAGATTTGTTGATGCGCAAAAGTCGGAAGTAAAGGCTTTCATTGAGAAGGATATCAAGATCAGGATAACCGAGCAAAAGCATGCCCGCTGGAAAGAATCCCAGCCTGTGAAACTTCAGGCCTATGAAAGACTCATCCTGTTTCTGGAGAGGATTGCACCGAACAGTATTTTGATGAGGGTGAGCCGGAGCGGGATTACAGCTACACAGTTGCATTCCGATTTATTGGCTACAGTAAGGGCTGAATTTGAACATAATCTTTCTCAGCAATTATACGTTTCCGATGCCGCCTGGCAGGAAGTTAAAGACGCAAAGGAAAGTATGATCAAACTCTTCCACCTGGCTTATAAGCTTGCAGGTAACAACTCCAGCGGAATGCAAATGAGCAGTCAGATCTTTGAACAGGCAATGAAGCTGGATGATCTGCCTACACAACATGCGATCGATTTTTTGAAAACTGAAGCGCGTGAAATGCTCGAATAAGTGATTGTATGAGTATGTATGGTTTCCATTTATTAGCTATCACATGAAGGAATCAGATCAGCAGGAGAAAAAGCATGTCACCGACAGCGGTATTGAGATCAGAAAGGTCTATACTGAACATATTCCGATGGACCATTTGCCGGGGCGCTTTCCTTTTACCCGTGGGGTTCAACAGGACATGTATCGGAGCCGCCTGTGGACCATGAGGCAATATGCCGGTTATTCAACGGCAGAAGAATCCAATAAGAGATATCACTACCTCCTGGGTCAGGGTACAACCGGTCTGTCAGTAGCCTTCGACCTGCCTACCCAGATCGGCTATGATTCGGATCATAACCTGTCGGAAGGTGAAGTTGGAAAAGCAGGTGTTGCCATAGACAGCCTCAGGGACATGGAAGTACTCTTTGAGGGGATCGCGCTGGAGAGTATCACGACTTCCATGACCATTAATTCGACGGCTTCCATTCTGCTTGCGCTCTATATTGCTTTGGCAAAGAAACAGGGAGCTGACCTGAAAAAAATCAGTGGTACTATACAGAACGACATTCTTAAAGAATATGCGGCCAGAGGCACTTACATTTATCCGCCTCAGCCAAGCATGCGTATCATAACGGATATATTTGAGTATTGCAGTCGTGAAGTACCCAAATGGAATACCATTTCAATTTCGGGTTATCATATTCGCGAAGCAGGTTCTACGGCGGCTCAGGAACTTGCATTCACCCTTGCAAACGGTAAGGCCTATGTAAAGGCCGCTTTACAAAAGGGACTTGATATTAATGTCTTTGGAAAGAGACTCTCCTTCTTTTTTAACGCCCATAATGATCTGTTCCAGGAAGTGGCAAAGTTTCGTGCCGCCAGGAGAATGTGGGCAGGGATGATGAAGGAACTGGGTGCTACCGATGACCGCGCCATGATGCTGAGGTTTCATACCCAAACCGGAGGCTCGACGCTCACCGCGCAGCAGCCCATGAATAATATTGTAAGGGTGACGCTTCAGGCGCTCTCTGCGGTGTTGGGAGGAACCCAGAGTCTCCATACGAACGGATATGATGAAGCATTGAGTCTGCCGACGGAAGAAGCGGCTGGAATCGCCTTGAGGACTCAGCAGATTATCGGCTATGAAAGTGGAGTGACTGAAACGGTTGACCCCCTCGGAGGATCTTATTTTATCGAAAGTCTTACCAATGAACTTGAAGAGAAAGCGCGGGAATACATTCAGAAGATCGATGCAATGGGTGGCGCTGTGAAAGCGATCGAAGCAGGCTATATACAAAATGAAATCGCAGGGGCTTCTTATGAGTATCAGCGGTCTGTTCAGAATGGAAGCAGGATACTTGTCGGAGTGAATCAGTTTGAAATGGAAGAACCGGCCTTTGACAAACTCTTTACGGTGGATGATTCGATACGGCAGGTTCAGACTGGTAAGCTAAAGCGCCTGAGAGAAGAAAGGGATGCCCTTGCCGTCCAGAACAGTCTGAAGGCTGTCGAAGCGGCTGCCAGGTCAGACAAAAATCTTATGCCGGATATAATCGAAGCGGTGGAAAATTATACGACACTGGGAGAAATTTCCGATGTGTTGAGAAAAGTTTTCGGAGAATATAAATAAGGATGGTGGTGAATAAACCACCCGTGATCAGCTTTTTTCCTGGAGAATTACGAAGATCTCTTCGTTTTCCTTTTTCATCAGGTATCGTTCTCTCGCGAACCTTTCAAGGTTCTCTGGATTTGTACGCAGATCGATCAGGTTAGCCTTATGGCGTTCGATCTCGCTCTCATAGAATGATTTTTCGGCTTTCAGTTTATTGAGCTGGGCGCGGTAAGCGGAGGTGGTAATGAAATCATTCTTATCAAAAAAACTCAGCCAGACCAGGAATCCGGCAAAAGTGAGAAAGTATTTATTCTTACATCTCCTGAGATATTCAAAAATTACAGGCTGACTTTTCTTTCTCATCTATTAAATAAAAATTAAATCCTGCAGCCTGATTTTAATTAGCTTCCTGATCTTGTGTAAACGGTGTGTACGCAACTTTCGTATAATGTTTCAAACGAAGAAAAATTTTATAAGTATTTAAGAGATGCATTAACCGGAGAGCAATCCAAGGCAGCGCTACCTTGAAATGATCATGAAGGGTAGATTCCACCCGGTATCCGGAAAGCGAGGAATCCCTGATGCATTTTAAGATGCTGAAAATCAATAGTTGACAATCATGTCAATGGAATTGAGGGTCAGCCGGTTTTGGTCTTGTTCCTGCTGATCACCCGGGTTGAAGAACCGTTGGTCTTTTCCTCGGAGAGGAATGGATACCGGTAATCAGATGGAGGTACGAAGGTTTCCTTGATAGTCCTCTGAGACACCCATCGGAGGAGGTTAAGCATAGAGCCGGCCTTATCATTGGTTCCCGATGCTCTGCCGCCACCAAAAGGTTGTTGACCGACAACAGCTCCTGTACATTTGTCGTTTATGTAAAAATTTCCGGCCGCATTCACCAGTTTTTTCGCAGCGAGGTCTATCGCATAACGATCCTGGGAGAAGATAGATCCTGTCAGGGCATATACCCCTGTCCTGTCAACCAGGTCTAGTGTCTTAACAAAGTCTTTATCTTCGTATACATAGATGGTTAGTATTGGTCCGAAAAGCTCCTCGCACATAGTGACATATTTCGGATCTTTGGTTTGGATAACAGTAGGATGTATAAACCAGCCCTTGCTCTTGTCATAGGTTCCACCTGCTATGACAGAAACATTTTTATCCTTCTTTGCCCTGTCAATGTAAGAGGCGAGTTTATCGAAGGCTTTTTCATCGATAACGGCATTGATAAAATTGGAGTAATTTTCTGCAGGTCCGATTTTGAATGAGCTGATATCTCTCAGGAGTCCTTTTTTTACTTCGGGCCAGAGGCTGGAAGGGATATAAGCCCGTGATGCTGCCGAGCATTTTTGTCCCTGGTATTCGAAGGCGCCCCGGGAAAGTGCGGTAATAAGGGCCGGTACGTCCGCGGACGGATGAGCCATGATAAAATCTTTTCCGCCGGTCTCACCTACAATCCTGGGGTAAGACCTGTATTTGCTGATATTATTTCCAATGGTTTTCCAGACATCCTGAAACACACCGGTAGACCCCGTGAAATGAATGCCCGCGAAGTCGGGATGGTTGAAGATTACTTCTCCCGCGATTGGACCAGATACGTAAACCAGGTTGATCACTCCCGGAGGTAGTCCTGCTTCCATGAATACCTGCATGAGTATGCTTGCGGCATAAATCTGCGTATTGGCCGGTTTCCAGACTACTGTATTCCCCATCATTGCCGGAGCTGTAGGAAGATTGCCGCTGATCGCAGTAAAATTGAATGGAGTCAGTGCAAAGACAAATCCTTCGAGAGGACGGTGTTCAACACGGTTATAAACACCCTTAGAGGAGACCGGTTGGTGAGTATAAATCTCACGCATATACTGAACATTGAAGCGTAGAAAGTCGATCATCTCACAAGCTGCATCGATTTCTGCCTGATAGACATTTTTACTCTGACCTATCATTGTAGCGGCATTGATTGTTGCGCGATAAGGACCGCTCAGCAAGTCGGCCGCCTTAAGAAAGATGGATGCACGGTGTTCCCAGGAAAGATCAGCCCAATCTTTCTGTGCTTTCAATGCTGCTCTGATGGCAGCTTCAACATTTTTTTTATCACCCTGATGATAAGTTGCGATGATATGTTTGTGATCATGCGGAGGCGACATGTTTACTTTTTTAGAAGTTCGCACCTCTTCTCCTCCGATGTACATGGGAATGTCACGAACCTCAGAACGCATTCGTTTTATGGTGCTGGTCAGTTCAGTTCTTTCGGAGCTTCCGGGAGCATAGTTATGCACCGGCTCATTAATGGCATCCGGTATGGAATAAATGGCGTTTGACATGTTGATGAATTTCTGCAAAGTTACGAATTTTAAGTGCTCATTTCTTTTGTCCCCACTTGATAAAGAGGGTTTTCCCAACCTGTACAAGCTTTCCAGATTCGGCTTTCATCCTCCTGAATATTCGGTTGTTGTTCAAAGAAGTGTGAACCTGTTGGCAAAAGGTTCCGGGCAAAACTTCAGGACTTAAAGAAAAGCTGACTCGGATCATGTTTCTTGAACATTACCTTAGCTGAAATTCGAAAGATGAGCGATTCCAAAAACTGCTACCTTACTGAGGAACATGGCCTTTCGCACAAAAGTACAGGTAAGGATTCAGCCGGGATTCAGGGTACAGGCAGGAGGGCAGGATCTGAAAGTGATTTTGAATCTCTCCTTGAGTAGATGCGTCATATGCTCACCGGCCTCGGGTACTCAGAATGCAGATTTTGGAATGGGGAATACTGATTCATATTTTAACTATCCGCCATGAAAGCAATTGTTTTTTTACATTAGCATCTTATGATAAAAGCATTGATTGTTGAAGACGATCCGCTGAGTGTTGAATTACTCAGGGATTATCTTGATGAAAGCGGTTCTGACCTGGGTGTCATCGGTCACTGTTCCACCGTGGATTCCGCTGTCAGGAAGATTAATAAGCACAAACCGGAGTTGGTATTTCTCGATATTGAACTAGCCGACGGAAGTGGGTTTGACGTACTTAAGAAAATTGGCACCATTAATTTTGAGATTATTGTCATCACTTCTCATGACCGCTACGCCATGGAGGCGGTTAAGTATTCGGCCCTGGATTATCTCATTAAGCCTATCAAGGCCTCAGACCTGAATTCGGCGCTGAGAAAAGTTCAGCGCAGGATCGGCAAAGTGGAAACGAAGACTCAGATCAGATCTCAGCATAAACTATCGAATAAAGTAGCTGTTCCAACCTTCGATGGACTGCTTTTTATTCCGATCGAAGAGATCATCAGAATAGAAAGTGACAGAAATTACACCGATTTTTTTCTAACCTCTAAAAGAAAAGTTGTCGTCACCCGTTCCTTGAAAAATTATGAGGACTTGCTTTCAGATTTTGGTTTTTTCCGTGTCCACCACAGTCATTTGATCAATCTGAATCACCTGATGAAGTATATCAAGGGTTCAGGGGGATACGTTATCATGAGTGATCAAAGCAAGGTTGATGTGTCGAGAAGGAAGAAAGAAGATTTCCTGGAAGCACTTTCAAAGGCCTGATTTACCACTTATCCAGAATACCATACCACTTATCCTTGTAAACAACCGTTTGTTCAGGGGGAATATCCTTATTACTGGACCTGTCGCATCTTCGAATTACCATTATTTTACTCATCGTTAATCATTAAAGGATTTTCAATAACAAATGATGAGTGAACAAATGGTGAGAACCGGGTCGCAGCGGTTTTCATCAATCCGGGTCTTAGATTATACCGGAAATGGTAACGCCGGTGCTAATTACACCGGTGTTTTTTTTTGTTGTCACCGGACTTTGAGGACTTAATCCGGGTTCTGAAATGGAAAATAAATTAAACGTGGCGGAATAAATAAGCATCCTTGTGGTTTTCTTCTCCCTGAACATGAATTTCATTCGGGGTGAAGTTCATTTGAAGCAGGCGGATCGGCTCATCATAGCCCTCCAGCACCTAAGCCGGGTTTATTTCAACTTGATAAAGAATAAACCCAACAACAAAGCGATCACTATAATTCCTAGAAGAATATTAAAGAAGCGTTGTGTGCCGAGATTTTTCTTCAGGTTATAATGCCCAAGGATATTATTAGTTAATAAGGCGAGCCGGTGAAAGGCATTTTCATTCTTGACTACATAATCGTATGCGCCATACTTCATGGTATTGGCGGCAACCTCAGCTTTCTCCTGTCCGCTTAAAAAGATGACCGGCACATCAGGAAATCTGTCTTTGATCTTTTTTAAAACCTGTATGCCGTTCATTGCTCCGGGGTCCGTTGAGTCCAAATGATAATCAAGTACTATCAGGTCGGGAGCCTGATACATGTCATTCAGGGCTGTTTCACCGGAAGTAAAAGAGGTAAGTTCCGAGGAAGGGTATTTATCCTGGAAGAAATCCCTCAGCATTTCCGACATATTCGGATCGTCGTCGATAAGGGTAATCCTAATGTTTTTGTTTGTGTACATAATTTCAGGTTATCAAACCTACAGGTTTATTGGCAAAGTAACAAATTGCGAGGGAAGATCCGGCATCGCTCAGTCGGAATCTTAAAGTTCAACCTGTATCAGTTTACGGGAGCTGATATAAAGCAGATAGGCTTCCACACCCGGGTATCCCATTTCTTGCAGAGCCAGGGCATAGTCAGAAATCTGATCCCTGTGAGAAGGTGATTCTTTCCCTGTTTTGAAGTCAAGAACAATGGTTTTCGATTTTCCTATAAGCACTCTATCCGGCCTCAACATCCTGCCGCCCGGAAGAATTATCTCTCTTTCATTTCTTATCTGCCAATCAGTATTGAAGAATATTTTAATTTCCGGATTCTGAAGTAGAGAAGTGATTTCAGACAATAGTACAGGTCTTTCATTTTCACTCAACATACCATCAAATACTATTTTATTGATGGAGTGGCTAAGATCACTTTCGTATTTTATTTCAGACAGTATTCTGTGTACAAGAATACCATAGTTTGTTTTTTCATTCGCCTTATCGCCCCTTAATTGAAGCAGATCTCCGGATCTTGAACTGATTGCGATCTTTTCCTGCCACCGGCTGCTGGTGTAAAGCCTGAGTTTCTCCGGGAGAATGGTGTCCTTCATTTTACCATTTTCTCTTTTCAATTCAGGCTTACCTCTTTCATAGATATTCTCATCAAGGGAACATTGCATTACCTCCAGTGAACCGGAAAGCAATGCCGGGACACGGCTCATGCTTTTTTCTGAAGCTTCCGGGGAGAAAATGATGAGCTGTTCTTCCGCTCTGGTAAAGGCAACATAGAGAAGGTTAAGGTTATCGATCAGTGTTTGCATCAATTCTTCCCTGTAAGCATCTTTGAAAAATGTATTTCCGAGCCGCTTCGAAAAGGAAAGAGGGATCTTACCCATATCGTTGAAAGGTTGCCTGTCTGAAGTTGCCCAGAAATAGTCATTTGCTTTCGGCACCAGGCTCCAATCGGCAAAGGGCATGATCACAACAGGAAATTGTAATCCTTTTGACTTGTGGATGGTCATGATACGGATAGCGTTTTCATTCTCCGGAAGCAGGACCGCGCAATTTTTTACTGTGTCACTCAGTTCCCACCAGTCGATGAAACCATTGAGACTACTGTCGTGATTTGCTGTGAATTCAAGAACAAGATCCTGGAAACGCTGCAAATAGGCATCAGGTCCATGATCTCTGAAGAAAATCCTTATGAGATTCTCGCTCAGTTCAAAAACGGGAAGTTTAGAGAGATAGGTGAGATTAGAAATGAAGCCGGCAGGAAGGTTATTCCACAGCAGCGTTTCAGGGTCCTTAATATCTCCGGAATCAGCATTTGCCCTTGTTTCTTGTTGCTGCTTCTTTTGCCTGAGATGGTCAGAAAAGATCAGGTGAAGGTCATTTTCATTTTCTCCGGTTCGCTGCATTGAGTAATAATAGAGGATTTCTGTCCGGGCAATTTTGTCCCGGGGGTCAGCCAGAAACCTCATCAGACTGATCAGGAATTTTATCCGTGGCGCATCGCTGATCAGTAGTGAATCAGGGGAGATGATCTGTGAAATTCCCTGTCCTATCAGGTGTTCAGCGATGGTGTTTCCTTCCGAGTTTTTTCGCACCAGTATGGCTATGTCGGAATACGAATAGTTGTTGGAGAGTAATTCCTTTATTTTCTCAACGGTTTTAAGGAGAGATAGCTTTTTCCAGCCGCTATCTTCGGTATTATCCTGCTCCTCATCCATCCGTTGTTTAGGCAGAAATTCTATTTTTACGTAGCCGGGAAGTTCATTTCCTCCGGACACGTTCTGAATGAGATCCTCTGAATATGCTGTCTCAAGTAATGCATGACCATCCTTTTCGATTTTGGATCTTATAACTTGAGGTATAGCCTTAAAAAAATCATTATTGAATTCAACAACGTCTTTCCTTGAGCGGTAATTAGTTGAAAGGAATTCCGCCTTGAACAATTCTTTGAAATGCCTCAGGTCCTCCAGAATATGGTAGACAAGCAGATTCATGTTCCCGCCGCGCCATCGGTAAATACTCTGCTTCGCATCACCAACCACTAATGCCATGTTACCAGAACCCAGTGTGTTGTTGATCAGAGGAAGCAGGTTTTTCCATTGGTACTGAGAGGTGTCCTGAAATTCATCAATGAGCAAATGTTTATAGCGGTTTCCTGCTTTTTCATAGATGAAAGGGGCGTCTTCTCCCGTAATAATACGGCTGAGCATTTTTGGCGTGTCGGAGAGCAGGATCACATTGTTCTCGTTACGGTAAGCACTCAGTTTTTTCTGGAGATCATTGGCGATGCCAAAGAGGTAAATCCTTTTCAAGGCTTCAACAGCGCTGAGGTATTCTTCATAACGGGTATTATAAATGTCAAATGCTTTTTGCAGACAGTCATGGAGTCCAGAGTCGAGCGCCATGATTATTGTCTCTTTTCTTTCTGAGTCTTTTATAAACCAGTTGTCCTGGCTTTCCAGCGCTGCCATAACTCTTTTTCCGGGCAAAAAGTCATCAGGCAGCCTGGTGTCGGAGATTTTCCGCAAGTATCCCATGACTCCGCCCGACTTGAACGCAAAATCATCCACTTCAAGTCCGGAATCCAGCATGATATTCATTGCCTTCCGGCCGGCATCGTGCATATCATTCTCGAATTCTTTCCGGATTTTCATTAAGGAAGCGTAGAACTTCTTAATCATTTCACGGTCGAGGATCTGCTGATCTTCAACGTGATCTTTGAAGAGTTCTTTTGCAACCTGTTTTATGTCTTTTTCAAGATCCCAACCTTTATCTTCCGCCATTTTTTGAAAGAGCAGGTCGCCCAGCCAGGCAGTAAGTTCCTGATCCTTTCCTGCTTCATTCAACAACTTGTCTGTCACTTCAAGGATGACATCATCCAGACCTATCTGCACGTCGAGCCGCAGCGGAAGATGCATCTCTCTTGCCAGTGCCCTGAGGATCCGTTGAAAGAAACTGTCGATCGTGCTGACAGAAAAGGAAGAATAGTTATGGAGAATCAGACGAAGAGCCTTTTCTGATCTCGCTCTCAGATCCATTCCCGGTAATTCACTTCCAAGTATGTTTTGCAGGGAACTTTCTTTTCCGTCACTTAGTTCAACCAGGGCCTGAACGATTCTGTTCTTCATCTCCGCCGCGGCTTTGTTGGTGAAGGTAATGGCCAGAATATGCTGATAGTCCTCAGGGTTGGCGAGAACAAGACGCAGGTATTCTTTTACCAGGATAAATGTCTTACCTGAACCGGCGGATGACTTATATACTTTAAGGGCATTCAATGAGGTCGGCTTTTAAAAAGAACAATCTGCCGCTTACCCGGAAGTGGATGACTGATCTGAACAGGTGGTTGCTGCATTTAGAGCATACCCTGCCAAACTATGCAACTCCTGAAATAGGCTTTGAGGTTTTTTTCCTTTTCGAAGATTCCGTATACGGCGGATCCGCTTCCACTCATGGAAGCATAGATCGCACCCAGTTTATACAATTTCAATTTTATATTTTTTACTCCGGGAAATTTTTCAAAGATACTAAGCTCAAAGTCGTTTTTAATATTCTCTTTCCATGCTGAAACCGGTCTGGAGATGAGTTCTTTCAGCGGGATGGGAGGCGAAGCCGGTCTGACCATGGAATAGGCCTCGGCAGTACTTACATGGACTCTGGGTTTAACAATAACAAGGAAGAAATTCTTCAGTTTTAAGGAAACAGGCTGTAACACTTCACCTTTGGAAACAGCAATGGATGGTTTATTGCGGATAAAAAAAGGACAATCGCTTCCAAGTTCCGAAGCCATTTCGATCAGCTCGGTCTCGGTTATATTAAGTCTGAAGATTTTATTGAGCAGCATCAAGGTGTTGGCTGCATCGGATGAGCCTCCACCCAGGCCGGCGCCGACAGGAATTACTTTGTGCAAATGGATCTTTACCGGCGGCAGATCATAATTCATGGCGATAAGCTGGCAAGCCCTCAAACACAGGTTTTTTTCTTTCGGGCCGAATAGTCTGATACCGCTTGAGCGGTATTCGAATCGGCTTGCTGTTGGTTCGCCAGGAATAATCTCCAGCACATCGGTCCAGGGAACCGGGAAGAGTACGGTTTCGATGGAGTGATAACCGTCATTTCTTTTTGCCAGAATGTTCAGACCGATATTTATTTTGCATGAAGGAAAAGCGATCATTGCCCGGTGGAGGATAAATAGAGTAGTTAGAAAATCAGCTTCCCGTCCTGATTGTTTGATTATGTATCAGGCTTCAACGACCACACCCATCGAACTGAATTTATTGATACGGTTACGGATCAATTCAGTTCTGTCAATGTTCATCAATACCGAAAGATGCTTTTTGATCTCCTGCTTTACGATCCTGAACATTTCTTCAGGAAATGTATGTGCCGCCCCGACCGGTTCCTTTATGATCCCGTCAATGAGGTTCTGCCGTAACATGTCTTCGGCAGTGAGTTTCAACACTTCGGCTGCCTTTTCCTTGAAGTCCCAGCTTCTCCATAAAATGGAAGAGCAGGATTCAGGTGAGATTACTGAGTACCATGTATTCTCAAGCATAAGAACTTTATCGCCTATACCAATTCCCAATGCGCCACCGGATGCGCCTTCACCGATTATTATGCAGATCACGGGAACCTTCAGTTTTGACATTTCAAAAAGATTCCGTGCAATTGCTTCACCCTGTCCGCGTTCTTCAGCTTCCAGTCCGGGAAAAGCTCCGGGTGTATCAATGAAAGTAACAACCGGTTTATCAAACTTCTCGGCTAGTTTCATCAGACGCAACGCTTTGCGATAACCTTCCGGGTTAGCCATACCGAAATTTCTGAATTGCCTTTGCTTTGTTGTGGTTCCCTTTTGCTGGCCGATCAGCATAACCGTCTGGCCATCTATGGAGCCGAAACCTCCAACAATCGCCTTGTCGTCCTTTACGGTACGGTCACCAAATAACTCTATGAAATTTTTTTCTGTGAGGTATTCAATATAGGACAAGGTATAAGGACGGTCTGGATGTCTTGAAAGCTGAACCCTTTGCCAGGGACTCAGGTTGGAATAGATCTTTTTCCGGGTTTCCTCGAGGCGTAACTCCAATTGTCTTACGGCTACACTTACGTCAACCTTACTTTTTTCACCAATCATTTTCTGCTTTTCAATCTGGTCAAGCAGATCAGCAATCGGTTTTTCAAAATCCAGGAAATTCATCAGTCTGCATTTATGGCTTGCAATATAGTAATTCCTCTAAATTCATTGTTTCTGTCATAGGAGCGTGGATGTTCCCCCGGTGTAAATTTGAAGTGCTCCTGGCTTATAATTTATTATGCAGGTCTTTCAGTTGAAGGCAATATTCAGCGGTTATAAACGATATGGATATTAACGATTGAGTCAGGCAGGACATAGTTCTTTTTCTCCGTGAAGTTTCCTGCGTCCATTACTCTGAGTATGTTTCTATCGGCAAGGAAGTATTCATTATTAAGCTGGTCGTAGCTCAGTTGGGAGGACACCAAAGCTGACAAATTGCTCAGCTGATTCTGGTCGACCTTGTACTTCCATATTCCCTGATCACTAAGCAGCAAGAAACTTCCTGTTGTTTCCTCATGAACCGAATAGACATAAATATTTCCGAAGTCTCTGATTTGTGTGAGACGGTTGCTTAGTCTGTTGAATGAGCCAATTACAAAATGATCATTCTTAAAACCGAAAACAAAAAGTTCATCCGGTGATTTGATAAAAAACCGAAGCACATCAAGATCTATAACCGCTTCCTGTCTTTGAGCCCCACCCGGGTAGAAAAATGTTCCGATTTTATTGAGGGCTATCCCGGGATAATAAATTTCTGAATAAAAATAGTGTTGGTTCAGGATGGTAGCGCCGGGTCTGAAAAATCCCTGTTCCTGTATCGAAAATTTCTGATTTCCAACTCCATTATAACCAATGACTTTTCCATCGGCCTGTGAAATAAAGTTCAACTCATTCTGAAAATGAAGGTAGGTAAAGCAAGGTTGTGAAACTGAACAAGGAGGGGGCATTTGTTGCCTGATACTTCCGTCAGTTGTTTCTATGATAACAAAACCGGGATTTGATGGCGTTATCATGGCGATACTCTGCGAGCCGGAAGAGACGCTGGAACCGAGGTAGCCAAAACTGAACGAGTTAAGCAGTTCAAATCCGGAAGCGCTATCAGTTTCAATAGCTTGCAGCAATGAACCATTCAGACAAAGTGAAATAACCTTTAGCCTTTGAAGCGGAACACCTTGAATTTCAATTTCCCTTGCCAGTTTGATTGAGTTTACGCCATCGTGAACATGTATGCTGAGGAGGTAAGAACCACTTTCCAGATTACTCTTATTAACATGATATAAAGTATTGATATGAAAGTATTTGTTTTCAGGATAGTAAACCAGGGGAGTTGAAGCGGGATATCCGTTTCTGTCTAGCAATTGAATACTAATGAAACTCAGATTTTTATCATCGCTCACCAACGCTTCCACCCATACGGAGTCTCCGGCCTGAACCAGTGTATACGGATCAGGACGGATAAATTCAATTAGCGCCGGCTGATCTTCTTCCTTTTCACAGGAATGGAACAAGAGGGAAATAATCAGAAGCGGAATAGAAACTGAAAATTTCAGGAATGAGTCCGGAATTGACCGGTGGAACTGCATCATTGATTTCAGACTGTCCTTAAATTTATGAAAATAATTTTGAACTTGTTCAGCAATGTTATGTAAATGGTCAATATGTCAAGTGGCGAAACGTTAAAAGAGGGCTTCTGCACATCAGAATTTATTTATGAACAAATGAGGCAAGGACATGGCGATTAATTAGCTTCGCATCCCTTTTCAGAATCTGAAAGAAGGTAACATAGCAAAGAGACAATTCAGTATATTTGGATATTATGCCGGAATCAACAGAGCCATTGGCAACAGGGGATATAATTGCAAGGAAGCGGATGCCATCTAAGGCCGGTTTCAGCGCTGCGCAAGCACAGCAGTTTGGGAAATTGCCTCCCCAGGCTCTTGATCTTGAAGAGGCGGTTCTTGGAGCTTTAATGCTAGAGAAGGATGCTCTGACATCGGTAATTGACATCCTCACTGCTGAAGCTTTTTACAAAGATTCACACCGGTTGATATTTCTTGCCATCAGAAGATTATTTGACCGTTCCGAACCTATTGATATTCTCACTGTCAGCAATGAACTGAAAAGAAGCGGGGAACTGGATATCGTTGGCGGGCCGTTTTACATAACTCAACTTACCAACCGGGTAGCCTCTGCATCCAATATTGAGTACCATGCAAGGATTATTCTGCAAAAGCATATTCAGCGTGAGTTGATCAGGATTTCTTCTGAGACCATTAAAGATGCTTATGAAGACACCAGTGATGTGTTTCAATTGCTTGACCGGGCGGAGAAGAATCTCTTTGATGTTGCGCAAGGTAATATCCGTAGGAATTACCAGGCAATGAGTACGATGGTAAGCGAGGCGCACAAGCAGATCGAAGCGGCCAGGCTTCATACAAGTGGTGTATCCGGTGTTCAGTCAGGATTTACCAGCCTTGACAGGATCACTTCCGGATGGCAAAAGTCGGACCTTATCATCATTGCCGCCAGGCCAGGTATGGGGAAGACCGCTTTGGTGCTTTCACTTACACGCAATGCAGCCATCGGATTCAAAAGACCTGTTGCCGTGTTTTCCCTGGAAATGTCTTCCGTGCAGCTTGTACAACGGATGATCTCATCGGAAACCGGAATTCCATCAGAGAAGTTGCGAAAAGGAAGTCTGGACAAAACCGAATGGAATAATCTTGTATCCCTTACAGGTGATCTTTCCGCAGCGCCGATTTATATTGACGATACACCGGCTTTATCCATCTTTGACCTGCGATCCAAGTGCCGCCGTCTCAAGGCTCAGCATAATGTAGAGCTTATTATTATTGACTATCTGCAGCTCATGCGGGCCGAGGTTGATACCAAGAGCGGAAACAGGGAACAGGAGATAAGTATGATCTCCCGTTCACTGAAGGCCATTGCCAAGGAACTCAATGTACCTATTATCGCCCTCTCCCAGTTAAGTCGTGCCGTTGAGACGCGAACTGCATCATCCAAGAGGCCTCAGTTGAGCGACCTGCGCGAATCAGGTGCGATAGAACAGGATGCAGATATGGTTTTGTTCATTTATCGTCCGGAATATTACGGACTTGATTATGATGAAAACAACATGCCTACCAAGGGAACGGCCGAACTCATCATTGCCAAGCACAGAAACGGGGCACTTGATACGGTTAAACTGAAGTTCATCAGTCACCTTGCCAAGTTCACGGAACTGGATGAAGAAGGTCCCGGACTTCCGCCAAGCGGAAGCATCATGGATTATCAAAGTAACCGGATCATTGTGGGTTCAAGGATGAATGAGATGAAAGATCCTTCGGAGGGCAATGAACCTGCTCCATGGTAAAGGCGCGGCGGAAAGCCGGGCAATGTTTCAGATTTTTTCTTCTTCCAGCATCTGTTTTTCGTATAACTCCTTGTATAAACCTTCTTTTTGGATAAGGGAGAGGTGATCACCGTGTGAAGCTATTTTTCCATTGTCAAGTACAATGATCTGATCAGCGTGCTTCACTGTTGAAACCCGGTGACTGATGATGATAGTTGTACGGTTTTTCATGATCCTTGCCAGGTTATTCAGGATTTTTTCTTCGGTTTTCGTGTCCACCGCACTGAGGCAATCATCAAAAATCAGGAGGGAAGGTTTTTTAATGATGGCACGGGCAATTGAAACGCGTTGCTTTTGTCCTCCCGAGAGGGTGATACCCCTTTCTCCAAGCATGGTTTTAAATCCTGCAGGGAAGTCCATCACATTGTCATAGATGTCAGCATCTCTGGCTGCCGTTTCGATCAATGAGAATCTGTTTGCGGTGCTGAGGTCATCAGGCAAGCCAAAGGCGATATTGTTTTCAATCGAATCGCTGAAGAGAAACATATCCTGGGGCACAAAGCCGGTCTGGCTTCTCAGTGATCGCAGTGACCATTCACGTAAAGGTATGCCATCAATGACTATTTCTCCCTTAGTGCAATCCATGAGTCTGAGAAGAAGATTGGCAATGCTTGATTTTCCTGATCCTGTTTTGCCGAGAATGGCCAGCGATTGCCCGGGCTCAACGTTAAAACTCACCTTATCCAAAGCCATGATTCCGGAATCAGGATAAATCAGTGAGACATTTCTGAATTCGATCCGACCTTTCAGTACATGCTCTCCGGAACGACCCGAAACTATATCAGGAGCCGTATGCAGGAATTCATTGATCCTTTCCTGTGAAGCGGCTGCTCTTTGTATTATCGAAGTCACCCAGCCGAGCGAAGCTACCGGCCAGGTAAGCATGTTTACATAAATAATAAACTCGGCTATATTGCCCGGAGTCGCCCTTCCGGCGATCACTTCCTTACCTCCTATGTATACAACAAGCAATGTACTCAAGCCAACCAGTAACAACATGAGAGGAAAGAACAGAGAATTCACCCTGGTAAGTTTCAGGTTTTTCCGTTTGTAATCTTCGCTCTCTTTCGCAAAGGCTGCTGCAGTAGCTTCTACTTTGACAAAGGATTTCAATATTCTGATTCCGCTGAAAGCTTCCTGAACAAAAGTGCTAAGCCGGCTTTGTTGTTCCTGAATCTCTTCACTCTTGCGATTCATAATATCACTAACCAGATAAATGGACAAAGACAAGAAAGGTAAGGGTGCCAGCACATAAAGTGTAAGGGTTGGGTTGACCTGGAACATGGTGATTGTAATCAGAATAAAAAGCACGATCAGGTTGATGCTGTACATTACAGCCGGACCCAGATACATTCTCACCCGGCTCACGTCCTCGCTGATCCGGTTCATCAGATCGCCTGTGTTATTTCTCCGGTAAAAGGAAACAGGTAAAGACTGATAGTGGCTGAATATTTCATTCTTCAGATCAAACTCAATCCGCCTCGACATCACAATGATAGTCTGACGCATGAGGAACATTAAGACCCCTCTTGCCAAGGCGACGCCTAAGATTGTGAGGAAAAAAACGAACACTTTATGAGTCAGGCTTTCCACCAGGCGCGTCTTTTCCTGAGGATCAGAAAGATCCGCGGCCTGCCGGATGACGGCCACAACTTCATCAATGGAATCCCTTACCACCTGTGCCGGGTATATGGCTCCAAAATTCTGTGCAACCACAAAAATGGTCCCGAGAACAAGCAGCCATTTGTATTTTAAAAAGTATTTATTAAGGTGCTTTAAGGATTTCATAATCAGTTGAAAACGCTCAGGTTTGTCGCCTCAGAAAATAACTCTACCTTTGCCAATCCGGTGAAAATTACGGGTAAAATTAATCAAAGCTTTAGAAAATGATAGATGTGAAAGATGTAAAAAAGAAGAAAACCGCCGATAATTCAGTCTTTGGTAATTCTTCTTTTGCGGAGCACGAGCAGGTCATGTTTTGTTACGATAAAGCCAGTGGTCTCAAAGCGATAATAGCCATACACGACACAACCCTTGGTCCGGCATTAGGAGGCACAAGGATGTGGCCATACTCTACGGAAGCGGAAGCCTTAACGGATGTGCTGAGATTAAGCCGCGGGATGACATATAAGGCGGCCATCAGCGGACTGGGACTGGGAGGAGGAAAGGCGGTGATCATCGGTGATTCCAAAAAGGATAAAACACCTGAAATGTTCCGCAAGTATGGTCAGTTCATTGAGTCACTGAACGGAAGATACATTACCGCTGAGGATGTGGGAACATCTACCTCTGATATGGTTTCGATCCGTGAATCGACCAAGTATGTGACAGGATTACCTGAGAACATGGGTGGAGGTGGAGACCCTTCACCGGTAACAGCTTTTGGTGTATATATGGGAATGAAGGCCGCGACCATGGAGTGCTGGGGATCCGACAGTCTCAAAGGGAAGAAGATCGCGCTTCAGGGTGTCGGGCATGTAGGAGAGAATCTGCTGCGACATGTTACTGAAGAAGGGGCGAAAGTTTTTATCACGGATATCAATGAGGAGCATCTGAAGAGTATATCCCAGAAGTATGGCGCTGAAACAGTAGCGCTTGATAAGATCTATGATCTTGACGTTGATATTTACGCACCCTGCGCTTTGGGTGCTACACTGAATACAGCCAATATAAAAAGACTTAAATGCAAGGTTGTGGCAGGAGCGGCTAATAACCAGATCGCTGATGAGGGTGTACACGGAAAGATGCTCAGTGAAAAGGGTATCCTCTATGCGCCGGATTTTTTAATAAATGCCGGCGGTCTTATTAATGTCTATTCGGAACTGAAGGGTTACGACCGCAATGAGGCCATTGAGCAGGCAAGGAAGATCTACACCACCACGCTGGAGATCTTCAAGATGGCCAAAGAGGAGGGAATTACCACAGGAGAAGCCGCACGGAAACTGGCCGAGATCAGAATCGAAGCCGCTCGTACGGTAGGTTCCTGATTTTCACAGGAAATATCATCATTATCGTTCTTCCATCTACTCTCAAGACAAAAAATAAATGCTAAGCAGACGCCAACTCAGGATTAAAGTGTTGCAATCGCTATACGCATATTTTCAAGGCCAGAAGAATGACCTGGCCGTTGCTGAAAGGGAGCTTTTCCGAGGTATAGAAAAGGTGTATGAACTGTATATTTATCTGCTGCTTTTCCTGAGGGAACTGGCGGATGCGGATAAACTGAATGAAGGAGAACTGCTGCAAAAATTCAATCCCAGAGAGGAGGAATTGCATGCGAAGAACCGCTTGTATAAACTTACTTTCATTGACCGGTTGTCTGATGATAAGTTATTTAACCAGCAGGTAACAAAGTACAGGCTGTCCTGGCAAAAGGAACAGGACCTGGTGAGAAAGATCTATCTTGAGATCAAGAAATCCGATGCCTACGCGGCGCTGATGAAGGGTGAGAGATTTGATGAGAAGGAATTTCTTACCGAATTGATTAAGAAATATTTTTTGCAGACGGAAGCCTTTCTTCATCACATAGAGGAGGAAAATATTTTCTGGCCGGATGACCTGGATTTCATGTGTCACATCATTATTCGCATGATCAGGCAATTTTATGACAACTCAGAGTTTGTGCTGAGTCCGCTCTATAAGGATGAAGAGGATGACAAGAATTTTGTCCGCCAGTTGTTTGTAAAAACCATTGTCAATAATCCGGAGTATGAAGCCGCCATCAGTGAAAGGACGAGGAACTGGGAAATAGAAAGGATAGCGCTTATGGATATAATCATCCTTAAAATGGCGCTGGCTGAACTGGTTAATTTTCCAAACATACCGGTGAAGGTGAGTATTAACGAATACATCGACATCTCAAAGGAATTCAGTACACCCAAGAGTAAGCAATTTGTTAATGGTGTGCTGGATAAACTTGCATTGGATTATAAGGAACAGGGAAAAATTGTGAAAAGCGGAAGAGGCTTGAAAGATTAAATCTGAATTGTTTCCGTAAATTTGATACCGGTATTAATTTTAAGCTAAGAAAATAAATAAGTTCTTTATGACTAAGATTCTTTCAACCGTAACGATGTTGCTTTTAGCCATACTGTTATGGTCTTGCGGAAGCAAGGAAAGCAGCAGCGGAGAAAAGAAGGAAGCAGTGATCAATCCTTCAGCAGTGGAATATCCGGTCTCGGCGAGCGGCAGTGGCAAAGGCCTGATTCCGGTCTTCGAATTTACCGATACAGTTCATGATTTTGGTAAGATCGTAGATGGTGAAAAAGTTTCATATGCATTCAGGTTTAAGAACACAGGAGATGGAGATCTGATTATAAGGGCTGCCAACGGCAGTTGCGGATGTACTGTTCCGGATTATCCCAAGGAGCCGATAGCACCCGGTGCGGGAGGGGTAATAACCGTTACCTTCGACAGCAAAGGAAGAGCGGGTATGCAAAGTAAAACAGTCAGTCTTATCGCCAATACAATCCCGAATACGACAACCCTTTCGATTACGGCTGAAGTTCTCGCCGCTAAATAATTATCAATTCAAACCAGTTAAAAATTCCAACACATGTTTTCAATCATTCTTCAATCCAACCCTCAGGGCGGTGGTATGATGCAAATGGTTTTTCTGATCGCCATTATAGTGGTATTCTATCTCTTTATGATCAGACCGCAAATGAAGAAACAAAAGACCGAACGAGCATTCCGTGAATCTCTTCAGAAGGGTGCCAAAGTGGTTACCATTGGTGGTATCCATGGCAGGATACTTGAGGTTAACGACCGTACTTTCATGATCGAGATTGATTCAAATGTAAAGGTGAGAATAGAGAAATCGGCTATTTCAGCGGATGCCACAAAAGCACTCGACCAGCCGGTCGCTGCCAAGTGATATCACCGCCTTCAGTTCAGTTTCTCCAGTAACAATCCTAAGATTTATCAAAACGCGAATTGAAAGAAGAAAATAAGAGCATAGCGTCCGCTGCCGAAAAAAGCCGTTTCCGGTTTAACAGGAAGCTGACCACTGTTCTTATATGTTTGTTGATCTCCATTATTTTCTGGTTGCTAATCGCCTTGTCGCGTGACTATCCGGCCAGGGTCTCCTTTCCAATCGTCTATACCAATCTTCCGGGAAGTAAGATTATTGTGAATGACCTGCCCGATACTCTGGCCTTACAGATCAAGGCCAAGGGTTTCAGGATTTTGACTTTCCAATTTTCCAGTAAGAGAAAGCCCATCCAGATTGATGTCGCCTCCCGACTGATGAGTGGCCGGGCTTTGGAGGGTGAAGTACTGGTGCTCCCAACCCGAGCCTTTGCCGCCGACTTTTCCAGGCAGTTTGGACCTGATATCAGCATTACCGGTTATCAGCCCGATTCCATTGTATTTTATTTCAACGATATGGTAAGGACCCGTCTTCCGGTAAACCTGAATCTGAATATTTCTTTTGAGAAGCAATATGACTTCGCGGGTGATATCAGAATTGTTCCGGACAGTGTCGATGTCTCAGGTCCGCCATTGGTTTTAAAAAGAATTAAAAAAATTGAAACCGAACCTGTGCGTCTGAGCGGGGTGAGAACAAACATTCTGACGGATGTAAAACTCAAACCTGTAAATCTTTTGACTTACAGTGAAGAAAAGGTAAGCCTGAATATACAAGTCGAGAAATTTACTGAAGGGATTATCAACGCGCGTATACAAGCCATTAATGTACCGGCAGGATATTCCCTGAAAACCTTTCCTGACCGTGCCGGTGTCAGGTACCTTGTGGCCTTGAGTCAATATAAGGATGTGGAAGAGCATATGTTTGAAGTCAGCGTTGATGCCGGGACCATCGCTGAGTCTAATCCCGCCAAACTTCCCGTCTCTGTTGTCAGGTACCCCGAATTCGTCAGGTCGGTGAAACTGGAACCGGAAAAAGTTGACTATATACTACGGAGAAAATGAAGATAGTCGGAATCACAGGAGGAATAGGCAGCGGTAAGTCAGTTGTATGTTCCATTTTCAGTGTACTGGGCGTTCCGGTATACCATGCTGATGACGAAGCCAGGAAGATTTATGAAAAGTATCCTGAACTGATCGAAAGGATAGGAACCGAGATTTCGAGGGATGTATTGGACAAGAATGGGCGGATCGATAAAAAGAAACTGGCTGAAGTGATCTTCAACGATGCTTCTAAGTTAAAGGCTTTAAATGCCATGATACATCCGCTGGTAAGGAAAGACTTTCAGAAATGGTGTAAACTCCATCCGGATTCTCCCTATGTGCTGAAGGAGGCTGCCATTCTTTTTGAGAGCGGAGCTTCGAGGGACTGCGATCATATCATTACGGTAACATCACCTGTCGAACTTCGCATACAAAGAGTGAAAGAGAGGGATAAGAGGTCACGCGCGGAGATCGAAAGGATCATGGAGAATCAATGGACGGATGAGCAACGCTTGAAGAAATCGGATTTCACGCTGGTGAATGATGAAAGTAAAATGCTGATTCCTCAGGTACTGGATATTCATGAACAGCTGAGAAGGCCCGAGAGCCAGACAGTTCAGGCTGTAAAGTCAAACGGTAAAGCGGATGAAGCTAAATGATGTCATCGTAAATACAAACGCAGGTTTGTATTGCGTTCCGGGAGATTTTTATATTGATCCCCGGAAGAAAGTATCTACAGCAGTCATCTCTCATGCTCACGGGGATCATGCCGTTCCGAACAATAGGGAAGTGTATTGTACTGCAGGAACCCGTGAGCTTATGGGTATGCGTTATAATGCGTCCGGTGCATCACGCTTTTATTGTAAAGCCTTCCGTGAAGAGTTTAGTATAAAAGGAGTGAAACTCTGCTTTTTTCCGGCAGGACATATACTCGGGAGCGCACAAATTCTCATCGAATATTTAAAAGTGCGGATTTTATATACCGGGGACTTCAAACTCCAGAAGGATGACAGTTGTGAAGGATTTGAGTTTGTCGAATGTGATCACCTGATTACTGAAACCACATTCGCACATCCTGATTATAAACATCCCGAGCCGGTAAAGGAAATAGCACAGTTGAACAGTACCCTTCAGAACATTGTTGTAGGCGCCTATGCCGTTGGAAAAGCGCAGCGGTTAACGAAACTGATCTCGGAGAATTGTCCGGATAAAAAGATCTTTGTTCATTCCGGAGTGGCGGCGTTTCACCGTGTGTATGAACAACATCACAGACGTCTGGGTGAATGGAGTCCGTATCAAAGACAATTGTTTAATGACAACCTCAATGGGGTATATATTCTGCCCCCTTCCCAGTTTGCCAGATATTCCAGGAATAAAGGTGTACTCAGGGTTTTCGCTACCGGCTGGAAGAGATCCTATTATTCCTGTGACAGAATCCTTAGGATAAGCGATCATGCGGATTGGGACGATGTACTAACGCTGGTGGCGAGAAGCCGTGCAAAACAAGTATACACGGTTCATGGCGACGGTTCATTTCTGATCAATCACATGAAGGATACAGGCATCAGCGTGAGCCGGCTTGTCTGATGGCAAAGGGCAACAGAAGGAATTAATGATCCGCCCCGAAGTTCTTCGCCAGATATTTTATTCCTTTACCATCACAGCCGGAAATTTCTTTTTACTTTCATAGGTATGAAAATTCTATCCGCTTCCCAGATCAGGCAGCTTGACAAGTATACCATAGAACAGGAGATGATCAGTTCTCATGATCTCATGGAAAGAGCCGCAGTTGCCTGTGCCGAATGGATAGAGGAGCACTATGACAAAAGCCGTAAGTTTTTCTTCTTTTGCGGACCAGGGAATAATGGCGGAGATGGTATGGCCATCGCACGCATCCTGTACAAGTCAGGTTATGAGGTGAAATGTTTCCTCATCGACGGGAACGGAAGCAGGAGTAAAGACCTTGAGATAAATCTGGACTTGATCAGGGAGTTGAATGCGGAGCTTACGGAGGTGATCAGGAAGGAAGAAGATCTTCCTTTTATTCCCGGGGAGACAATACTGATTGATGCCCTGTTCGGGACAGGTCTTTCCAGACCTTTGACAGGAATTTTTTCCATGGTGGTAAAATACCTGAATGAGAGCGGCCATGAGATTATTTCAATTGATCTGCCAAGTGGTCTTTCCCCGGACCATCTTCCATCTCAGCAGGAGGTGATCATCCGCGCAAGTCAGACACTGACTTTTCAACTACCCAGGTTCAGTTTCTTTTTCCCTTCAACTGAAGTTTATACAGGTAACTGGTACATCCTGAATATCGGATTAAGTCAGCGGTTCATTGAGAATCTGTCTGTCCACATGCAGTATACGGTCATTGATGACATCAGGAGTATTATACCGCATCGTGAGCGATTTTCACATAAGGGAAACTATGGTCATGTTCTGTTGGTGTGTGGCTCCAAAGGCAAAGCGGGGGCGGCAGTCCTTGCAGCTTCGGCATGCCTGAGAAGCGGAGCCGGTCTGCTTACTGTTCATGTTCCTTCATCAGCCCTGGAGATCCTGCAGATCTCCTGTCCGGAAGCAATGGTTTCCGTGGATACAGATGAAAAGGAGTGCAGCGACCGGATCAATACTGATAGCTATTCCGTGATTGGTACGGGTCCGGGTTCGGGAACGGGTAAGGCTTATATGGAAATGCTCAGACATCTGCTGAAGCGTTTTCCGGCTCCTATGGTTCTTGACGCTGACGCCTTGAACACTCTTTCGCTTTATCCTGAATTATTAAAGTCAATTCCTTCCTATTCAATTATAACTCCACATATAAAGGAATTTGAGCGTATAGCCGGTAAGACCGAAAGTGACGGGGAGAGGCATCGGCTTCAAAAAGAATTCAGTGAAAAATACAAGGTGGTCACGGTATTAAAGGGAGCCAATACCTGTATAACAAGTCCCGACGGACAGGTTTTTTTTAATTCTACCGGAAATCCGGGAATGGCAAAGGGGGGATTTGGTGATGTTCTCACGGGCCTTATTGCCGGTCTATTGGCTCAATCCATTTCCCCGGTCAATGCTGCTGTTGCCGGTGTTTTCCTGCATGGCCTTGCCGGTGATATCGCATGTGAAAAGTATTCTGCCCATACGATGACCGCCATGGATCTTGTCGATTGTTTACCGGAAGCTTACCGGCGATTATAGAACGCCCATCACCTGAGACAGAATTGCCGCTTAATGGCTCCTTCAATTTGATTTAAATTTTTTTGCTGATCCTAACCGCTGTACGGCAAGGATCATTCAGGAAGCTTGCCCTTTCCTTCGCGCACCAACAAAGGAGTTTGTCCGGTGCAATCGATTACGGTTGAGGCCTCCAGTGAGCCGGGTCCCCCATCAATCACCAGGTCCACCTTATCACCAAAGTTGGCTTCAATTTCGTCAGGGTCACTCAGGTATTCCATCATGTCATTTTCGTCATGCACGGAACTTACCATGAGGGGATTTCCAAGTTCTGAAATGAGACGGCTGGTAATATTGTTATCCGGAACTCTTATCCCGATCGTTTTTTTATTCGTTCGAAAGATCGCGGGTACCTTGTTATTAGCGTTCAGGATAAAAGTGAAGGGACCGGGCAGGGTGTTTTTCATCAGGCGGAATATCTCATTGCTGAATGGACGCGTGAACTCGGAAATATTGCTGAGGTCGTGACAGGCGAATGAGAAATTAGCCTTAGCTGCAGTGGTCTTTTTAATCCGGCTGATTTTATCAACGGCCGCGTTATTGTATATGTCGCAGGCCAGCGCATATACCGTATCGGTGGGTATGATAATAATCCCGCCCTCCTTTAAGATCCTGACCGCTCTCCCAATGTATTTGTCATTGATATTATCAGGAAAGATTTTGAAGATCATTGGAATGGAAAATTAGCAAGACTCATTTCACCGCAGGCGCTGTAAACTTTTTAGCGTCAGCAAGGAATTTGGCGAGTCCGCTGTCAGTAAGCGGATGTTTGAGAAGATCAAGAATGGCATTCAGCGGACAGGTTGCCACGTCTGCACCGGCTTCCGCGCAACGTACGATATGCAGGGGACTACGTATGGAAGCGGCCAGTACCTGTGTCTTGAATTCGTACATGCTGTAAATATGAACTATCTGATGAATGAGATCAATACCGTCCTGATTGATGTCGTCGAGTCGACCCAGGAAGGGTGAGACATAGGTAGCTCCAGCTTTCGCTGCAAGCAGGGCTTGTCCGGCGGAGAAAACGAGTGTACAATTGGTTTTAATTCCTTTATTGGAAAAATAGCGCAAAGCTTTTACACCGTCTTTTATCATGGGAACTTTCACCACGATCTGTTTGTGAAGCGATGCAAGCATTTCGCCTTCATCGATGATGCCGTTATAGTCCGTTGAGATCACTTCGGCACTTACATCACCACTGACAATGTTGCAGATTTTCACATAATGTTTCAGGATATTATCATGACCGCTTATTCCTTCCTTGGCCATTAAGGATGGGTTGGTGGTAACTCCGTCAAGTACTCCAAGATCTTCTGCTTCCTTGATCTGATCGAGATTTGCCGTGTCGATGAAAAATTTCATGTCAGGATATATTAGATGGTTTTTTAATGGGCCGTTGAACCGGGATCCATGAGGATAATTGTTGAATACCCGCAATCACGCAGCCCAGTCTGATGCGAAACAAAATTAGTACATTTTACGGGCTTTGGACTCAATTTTTTTACCTGGGAATACGAAGGGAACCACAAAACTCAAGAATAAAAAAACGGGTAAGCTGACTATATCGCACCGCTCAACCATTTATCCTTGCTCCGTTCCCGGCCTGGGGAGGTTCACAGGAGCTGGTCGTATAGGACTTACCCGTACGCGAAAGTA
>CAZJDX010000028.1:0-37522 GCA_964544885.1 uncultured Flavobacteriales bacterium | reverse complement strand
TCACCAAAAACCACAAACGAAGATTTATGAGCATAGAAAAATTCAACTACGACAATCGCATCGTTAAAAATTTTGCCGTCGCAACCATTTTGTGGGGAATTGTTGGGATGTTGGTCGGCCTGATCGCCGCTCTCCAGCTCACCGATGCGCGAATGAACATTGCCCCTTATCTGAATTTTGGCCGGATCAGGCCGCTTCATACGAATGCGGTGATCTTTGCCTTTGTCGGAAATGGGATCTTCATGGGAGTTTACTATTCCCTGCAAAGACTGTTAAAGGCCAGGATGTACAGCGATGCACTGAGTAAGATACATTTCTGGGGCTGGCAATTGATAATTGTCTGTGCTGCCTTGACCCTTCCATTGGGCATTACCACTAGCAAGGAGTATGCGGAACTGGAGTGGCCCATCGATATTATGATAGCGTTGGTGTGGGTGGTATTCGGTATCAATATGTTTGGTACCATTATAAAAAGAAGGGAGCGACATCTCTACGTGGCCATCTGGTTCTATATAGCCACAGTGGTTACCGTTGCGGTTCTTCATATTGTGAATTCGCTGGCTTTGCCGGTAAGTCTGCTGAAAAGTTATTCTGTCTTCGCCGGCGTTCAGGATGCACTTGTACAATGGTGGTACGGACATAATGCGGTCGCATTTTTCCTCACAACACCCTACCTGGGGCTCATGTATTATTTCGTTCCCAAAGCAGCTCAGCGTCCGGTTTATTCCTATAAATTATCAATCATACACTTTTGGGCTCTCATCTTTCTGTATATATGGGCGGGTCCGCATCACCTGTTGTATACCTCACTTCCTGACTGGGCTCAATCGCTTGGTGTGGTGTTTTCTGTCATGCTTATCGCGCCAAGCTGGGGAGGTATGATAAACGGATTGCTGACACTGCGTGGTGCCTGGGATAAGGTGAGGGAAAGTGTCATCCTGAAGTTTATGGTGGTTGCCATCACGGCTTATGGTATGTCAACTTTTGAAGGTCCGATGCTTTCACTGAAAAATGTGAATGCTATCGCACACTTTACAGACTGGATCGTGGCACACGTTCATGTCGGCGGTTTGGGATGGAATGGCATGCTCACCTTCGGAATACTTTACTGGCTTATACCAAAACTTTATCAGACAAACCTGCATTCAAAGAAACTGGCAAATTTTCATTTTTGGATTGCCACACTGGGTATCATATTCTATGCGATTCCGCTTTACTGGGCAGGTTTCACCCAATCACTCATGTGGAAGGAATTCACAGCAGACGGCGTCCTTAAATATCCTAATTTCCTTGAGACCATCGTTCAGATCCTGCCAATGTATAAACTGAGAGTGGTAGGTGGCACTTTGTATTTCATCGGTGCATTGGTAATGGTGTATAATCTTTGGAAAACCGCCGCTGCGGGAAGGTTCCAGAGCGAAGAAGCGGCCGAAGCGCCGGCGCTTGAGAAACTTGTTCAGGAACCCAAAGGCCACTGGCACAGATGGATCGAAAGACGTCCTGTTCAAATGCTGATGTGGAGTTTGGTCGTGATTCTGATAGGAGGAATAGTAGAGATCATACCCATGCTTACCATCAAATCGAATATTCCGACAATAACGTCAGTTAAACCATATACCCCACTTGAATTGCATGGAAGAGATATTTACGTACAGGAGGGCTGTTATACCTGCCATAGTCAGATGATCCGTCCTTTCCGTTCGGAGACGGAACGGTATGGAGAATATTCTAAAGCGGGAGAATTCGTGTATGATCATCCTTTCCAGTGGGGTTCCAAGAGATCCGGACCGGATCTTGCCAGGGTGGGAGGTAAGTATCCGAATTCATGGCACTACAATCACATGATTGATCCTTCCTCTATGTCACCCGGTTCAATCATGCCTTCATACGACTTTATGGCGGATAAGGAACTTGACATTTCCAATACCGGAGCAAAGATCAGAGTCATGCAAAAGTTGGGAGTACCTTATCCGGATGGATATGACCAGAAAGCAAACGAAGATCTCACCATTCAGGCCAAGGCTATCGCAGATGACTTGAAGAAATCGGGTATAACAGTGAATCACAACACAGAAATTATTGCAATGATCGCGTACCTGCAACGGCTGGGTGTGGATATCAAAGCCTCTAGAACCGCGAACACAGGTAATTAATTCTAAAAAGAACCGAACATGTTTAAAAACTATTTCAAAGGGATTGAGGGAATTGATACCTACCCGGTACTCTCCCTTCTTGCATTCTTTCTGTTTTTCCTTGCTACCATGTTCTGGCTGATCAGGTCAGACAGCCGGAAGCTGAACGAGTTGGCAAAGTTGCCATTAGACGATGATAAAAATGACAAATCAGATCAATTAAACAATTGATAATTATGATAAGCGCCAGAACACTATTAAAATGCCTGAGCACCTCTGCAGGTATTACTCTCATTCCCTTCATTTCATTGGCACAAGCCACAGCGGATGCACCGGTAAAAGAAACCCCTGGAAAGATTCCCCCTGTATTTTTTGAGCCCACAACCTATTTGTGGGTGTTGGTGATCGGATTGACCTTTGCTGTTTTTATAGCGCTGTCTAGGGCTGTGAAGGCCTTGTCAGAAATGGTTAATCAGCAGCAGATTCCGGCGGCAGTCCCAGCGGGTACAGTGAAGAAAGTTAAAGTCAGTGCTTGGTCAAAATTAATGAAACAGTTGACCAGGTCCGTTCCCGTTGAGCAGGAAGCGGATGTGATGCTCGATCATGACTACGACGGAATCAGGGAATTGGATAATCGCCTCCCACCCTGGTGGGTTTGGGGATTTTATGTCACCATTGCCTTTGCGGTAGTTTACCTGGTTCATTATCACATCAGCGGTACGGGCAAACTTCAACTGGCGGAATACAATGAGGAAATAAGAATCGCGGCGCTTGAGAAGGAAAACAGAATGAAGAATGATGCCGGCTTTATAACCGAAGCAAATGTCATGGCACTAACAGAAGCTTCCGCACTGAATGAAGGTATGAGCCTGTATCAGAAGAATTGCGTTGCCTGTCACGGTAATGCAGGCCAGGGCGGCGTTGGTCCTAATCTGACTGACGCATTCTGGATACATGGAGGAGGTATAAAAAATATTTTCAAGGTTATTCAGGACGGAGTTCCTGCCAAGGGAATGATCTCATGGAAATCTCAATTATCTCCAAAACAAATTCAGGCTGTTTCAAGTTATATTCTTACGATGGAAGGCACCAACCCTCCTGATGCCAAGGAAGCGCAAGGGGAAAAGTGGGAAGAAGCCCAATCTGCCAGCACTGCGAATGACTCATTGCAGGCGTCTAATACACAATAGAAGTGAACAACACCCCGGAGGAAATTTACAGGGATGAAACCTTCCGTGATAGTATTAGCACTATCAATAAAGAAGGTAAAAGAAACTGGATCTATCCCAAAAAACCCGGTGGATCACTGCATAAAAAGAGGGTGATCGTTAGCATTATCCTTCTGATCATGCTTTTTACCGGGCCATTTTGGAAATGGAATGGCCATGCCATGTTTCTGTTTAATGTCCTCGAACGTAAATTCATACTCTTTGGTATACCCTTTTGGCCTCAGGATTTCTTTTTGTTCGTTCTGGCCACGCTTACCTTCTTTGTCTTTATAATTCTGTTTACAGCAGTATTTGGAAGAGTATGGTGTGGCTGGGCATGCCCTCAAACCATTTTTATGGAAATGGTTTTCCGGAAAATTGAGTATGCCATAGAGGGTGACTATACAAGACAAAAAGCCCTGGACAAAGGTCCGTGGAATGGGGAGAAAATCAGAAAGAAATCCCTGAAGCATTTGGTATTTTTTCTCATTTCTTTTTTGATTGCCAATACCTTTCTGGCCTATGTCATCGGAATTGACAAGCTCAATTCTCTGGTAGTGGACGGCCCTGTAGAGCATCCCGGTGGCTTCATGGCTCTCGTGGTTTTTGCCGGTGCATTTTATGGTGTATTTGCACGCTTTCGTGAACAGGCATGTTTGGTCGTTTGTCCATACGGAAGATTGCAAGGGGTCTTACTCGACCGGAATTCGGTAGTTATTGCCTATGATTATAAACGCGGAGAAAAGAGAGGAAAGATCCATAAAGGTCAGGAAAGGACCGAAGGAGATTGCATCGATTGTCATCAGTGTGTACACGTTTGCCCAACAGGTATTGATATCAGGAATGGTACTCAGCTTGAATGTGTTAACTGTACAGCGTGTATAGATGCCTGTGATGACGTCATGGATAAGGTTGGTTTTAAGCGCGGACTGATACGTTTTGCCAGTGAGAACAATATTGCCTCAGGTATGAAGTTTAAAGTAACACCGCGTATTATAGGTTATTCAGTGATACTGCTTCTGCTTCTTTCTACTTTAATTACTTTACTGGCCATGAGACAGGATGTAGAAACAACGATCCTTAGAACACCCGGCCAACTCTTTCAGGAGGTTGACAGTTTGCACGTAAGCAATCTGTATAATATCCAGGTTATCAACAAAACCTATAAGGACCTGCCGGTTGAGCTAAGACTCAAATCTCATCGAGGTGAAATCCGTTATGTAGGTAACGAATTAAACCTGGTCCGGCATGATTCAATCGCGGAGGCTGTATTTTTTGTAGTCTTGCCAAAGCAGGATCTGAAAAAGGTAAAAACAGCCATTGAGTTTAGTGTGATTGCAGATGGGAAAGAAATTGATGAAGTGAAAACAAATTTTATGGGACCTAATTAATAACATCATGAAGTTCAACTGGGGTTGGGGTATTCTCCTTACATTGATTTTGTTTATCGTTTTTATAGTCAATCTTGTTTACAAATGTACACAGGTGGATTTTGACCTTGTTGCGGATAATTATTATGAAAAGGAGATTAGATATCAGCAGCATATCGACAAGGAAGAAAATGCACTAGGCCTCCGGCAAGACCTCGTCATCAGCCGCGAAGACGGATCTGTAAAACTTACTTTTCCTCCGGGTTTCAGTCCTGAAAATTTATCCGGATCCATTCACTTTTTCAGACCGGATGATGCATCCCTGGATTTTCTTCTGGACGTAAACCCCGACGCTGAACTCACTCAGTTGATTCCGGTCAGTGAGTTACGTAAAGGATGGTGGGAGATCAAAGTTGACTGGAATTCCGGATCAACGGGATATTTTAAATCGGAAAAAATTAGGATTTAAAAATGGACGCCTGGATTTTGTCAGCCTTTGCAGTTGGACTACTGGGTAGCTTACATTGCGCCGGCATGTGTGGACCCATAGCTGTCGCCTTGTCGGGAAAGGGGCCTGTAAATTTGAAAATGATCCTGAGTAAAGCGCTCTATAATTCAGGAAGGGTTGCCACTTATGCATTTCTGGGTTTGCTGGCAGGTTTTGCAGGGCATACGATTTCACTGGCGGGCTACCAAAAGCCGCTGGCTATCGGAACGGGAATACTGATTCTCATTTCTGTTTTTATACCGGTTATATTCAAAAGAATGGACGCTTTGGCTAAACTGAGTTCCATGTATTCAGGGAGATTGAAGAACAGCTTTAAAAGATTATTTGGAAAAGGATCATACACGACAATGTTCTTCATAGGACTACTGAATGGCTTTTTACCCTGTGGCTTTGTTTATCTGGGTCTGGCTGCGGCTATTGCCTCAGGTACTGTTTTTAAGAGCACTCTGTACATGACTTTCTTCGGACTGGGAACGATTCCTATGATGCTGGGCTTGTCAATGATTGGCAACTTAGGGGGACCAAAGTGGAATGGCGTGTTTCGAAAGGTCAGTCCTTTCGTCGCGGTTTCGGTTGCAATCCTCCTGATTATTCGCGGAATGATGGCCACAGAAGCACATTGCTGTCATTAAGCAACAGAACATGGTAATACCAAAGGCTGAAGCCCGGCCTGGAATCGGAATGCACCTGCATATTTTTTTCAACCCCTTGCAATAACAATCAAAGAGCGTATTTTCGTAATTATGTTAGAAGCCAATTTCACAACAAACCTTGCACTGTTCCTGTTGAGGACCGTAACCGGAATACTCTTTTTCTTTCAGGGTTACGATAAGATTTTCAACATTAAGATTAAAAATGTGGTGCAGACCTTCCAGGATCCCATTTCAAAAAGCTGGATCCCAGGTCCGTTTCTGTTGCCATTTTCCTGGATTACATCCATAGCCGAATTAACCGGAGGAATTCTGCTCATATTGGGTTTGTTCAGAGAGGCGGGACTGATCATTCTTAGTATCGATCTGTTGCTTGCCGCCTTTGCATTTTCAAGTATTAAGGCAATGTGGGACATGCAGTTTTATTTTCCAAGACTCATCTTTTTGTTGTTATTGCTTCTGCTCCCTGCTGAATTTGATGTTTGGAATCTGGATTCTTTACTGAGCATTGGCAAGCCCTGAAAAAACAATTCCTGCAAAGACTTACAGGTCTTTACAGGAATTCCACACCATGTAACACACAAAAATGAATTTCAGGAAGCTTTCAGTGGCTCATAATTGATATCAACGCTGATCTTAGCCTCTTTATTTAACTTGTCCTTCACCAGTGACGGCACTTCAATATTAAAATCTGCAAGCTTCACCACAAACTCTGATTTCCCTGAAACAACAGTTCCGTCTTTTACAGTAAGCGTACCCTTGGATTCAACCTCTTTGGTAATTCCTTTGATGGTAAGATTACCTTTTACGGTAACCGGATAATTGCCATCCTTTTCAAGGTTTACTTCGGAAATATTTACGATGCTACCTTTGAAATCTGATTTAGGGTATTTATCAGACTCTACATAATTTTCATTGAAGTGCTCCTGCATCAGCGCCTTTTCAAACAGGAATGCTTTCATTAGAACGGCAAACTGAATTGCGCCTGTTCCAAGGTCAATAACACTGGTCGCCTTATCGTTGTGAGCTGCCACGACTTCAGGCGAGGAAGGGGAAGTCGCGTCGAATTTGATCTTTCCATTTTTTGTGAAGACCCTGTTTTGTGCGAACAATGTGGTTCCTGCAATCATCAGAAACATTAAAGCCATAAGTTTTTTCATAGTATACATTTGTTTAATAATTGGTTGGTTTATTTCAAGAGTATCCGCCTTCAGAACTGAGTTTAATTCTGTTTTGTAACCATACACTCCGGTATATCCTGCCACAGGAAAACCTACGACGGAGAAGTAGAATTTGTGTACTCCAAAGGATATTTCAATGGAAGTATCGGCCTTGAGGTTGATGAGTTCGGGTAATTGTCTCAGAACAGTCTCTGGGATATGGTTATTTGCATAGCAATTCCATTCTTTCAATACGGGAAATGAGGCCCGGTTTGCATAAATCACTCTTCCTTCCGGTGAGATTTTCATTACCGGAAAACGACTGTTGTGATCATTTCCTGAATCGAACCGCTTTGAATGTTCCGGAGTTTCATTCATGGGAACAGGTCCTGCGTGAGAGCTCAGTACTTTTTTTTCAGTTGCTTGTACCATTGTTTTAAAATTTAGCCGGCAATAACGCAATCCACCAGCACTACATCGATCAAGATTCCTGTGCAGATGCCTTTGATGGTTACTGTATCGCCGATATTTATTTTTTTATTCACCGCTTTCTTCGTATTCTCAAACTGACATCCGACACCTGCAAGGTCTCCTCCCATCAGCGTCACGTTCAGTTCACCTTGTTCGTTTATGTTTGAAACGCTTACCACGCCCGTGACTTCAATAACCTTGCCGAGATATTTTTCGTTGGCTTTTTGTTCGTCCGATTCGAAGTCGGCTACAAGGAGTGCGGCTTCTGATCTGAGCTCGGTCTTCATGTCCGCCACACTTTCCCTGGGTTTGTTAAAGAGGTATAATCCTGTTGCCGCCGCGATGGCGCCGCAAAGAATCAGGATGATGATTATTTTCTTTTTCATGTTCAATCTAATTATTAGATGCACCCTGGTTTATCCAGGCCCTGAATTTATTTATGCTGCAGGCTCCCAGTTTGTTTCCTCCGGATGGCATGGCGGTGAAACCTGAACTGTGTTCAATTGATCCAAGCAATGACCCGTCTGCAATATAGTTCTGTAAGTTGGAAAATCCTTCCAGTGTAACACCACCAAGTCCGATTCCGCTGCCATGACATGTATAACAAGTGTTGATTAGTATAGGTTCAATATCCTGACTGAATGAAATATTCAGGGTATCGCAGTTTGACGCGGCAAAAGACGGATATAATTCCTCCTCAATATCATAATAACAGGACGCAAGTCCGGCATAGATCCCTGCAATTATAAACATGCTGATTATTTTTTTCATGTCCTCAATTGTTAGGTGAACCATTCCTGATCCAGGTCCTTACCAGGGCGATCTCGCAATCGGAAAGCTGTGATCCTGCCGGTGGCATGGCGATAAACCCTGCGTCATGACTGATAGCGCCGAGCAGACGTCCATTCTGTGCATAGATCACCGCGTTTGAGTATCCCGTCAGATTCACCTGCCCGCTGGCCAGTGTACTATTATGGCATCCCGTACATTTCGACTGAAGGATTGGAAGGATGTTGGCCGAGTAGCTCACGAAGCTCGAATCACAGGTAGCGTCGGAACATGAATTGTTCTGAGCTCCCTGATTTATCCACAAAGCGATTTTATCAATATCCGCTTGTGAAAGCGGTGCAAAAGGAGGAGGAGGCATAACGTCATCCGGATCATTTTCAGTGATAAGCTCAAACAGATCACTGTTACCCGGATTGCCGGGTCTTATTTCACCATGATTCATTATATTTTGATAATTATCCAGGACTATACCATCTTCATGACTGATGGCATCGTGACAACCGCTTTTCGCGCAACTGGAAACGATCAAAGGCAAAATTGTATTCTGAAAATACATGGAATCCGAGTCGCAGTTCGAAGTCTGATTTCCGTTTCCGTTTCCGTTACTATTACCATTTCCATTTCCGTTTCCATTCCCGCTTCCATTTTCTGAACTCAGATCCGTTTTAGGAAGAACCTGAGGTTCATGTTTACATGAACTGGTGACCAGCAGGAGTAAGGTGAGCAGAAATACAAGTCCGGCTAAAACCAGATCTGTTTTTATTGTCATATGACTTTTATTGAATTTCATGGATCTCATTCCCTGATTAACGATGTAAATGTATATTCCATACCCGAGTCTGTTTAGCGAAAATCACTGAACGGGAATAAAAAGGCACTGAACGGGGATATAGCTTACGCAGCTGATTTGAGTACTCCCTAACCATAGAAAGCGATTCTTCAGTAAACGCAGGCTGATACTGAAAATTTTAGGAAGCCCGACCGCTGACGTAGCGCAAAAAGTCTGAAATTAACCTGTAAAACAGGAGACTTAACGACTTAAATGAAATTTAATAAAGGGGTCAAATCCGTCAGTTCTCGTCCCCGAGCCAGGCCTTGAAATGCGGAGACCTTTCCGTGCTGACAATGGTCTCTATGTCGATATTGGGTTTCAGTCTGATCTTGACTCTGGACTTTGAATAAGCAAACATTTGCTCGATGGAGTCAATGCTTATGATGAACTGCCTGTTAATTCTGAAATATTTTTCCGGATCAAGGGTCTTTTCAAGCGTATCCAGATTAATATCCAGAGGATAGGATTGGCCGGCGTAAGTACGCAGGTAATTGATTTTATCCTGTGTATAGAAATATGCCACATCCTTGATCTCAACCTTTTTAATATGTTCTCCAAATCGAATAAGAAATCTGCTTTTAAATTTTTTTTCAGGTTGTTTCAGGCTCTCAAGAAGATCTTCCAGGTCTGGAATATGCTTGCCATCAGATTGAAGAGATTTATACTTTTTAAGGGCAGAGGCAAGGTCTTCCTTTTTTATTGGCTTGAGCAGATAATCAATGCTGTTCACCTTGAATGCCTGGATTGCATATTCGTCAAATGCCGTTGTGAAAATGACAGGGGTCTTTATTTTTACCTGGTTGAATATCTCAAAACTTAAGCCGTCGGCCAGTTGAATATCCTGAAAGATGAGGTCAGGCGCCTCATTTTCGTTGAACCATTTCAGGGCCGACCTGATACTCACGATCACACCGATAATTTTTGAAGTGGGTTCAAGTTCTTCGATCATTCTTTGCAGTCTTTGTGCTGCGGGTGATTCATCTTCGATGATCAGTATATTCATGGTTTCTCAATTAATGGTACGGAAACGGTAAAGTACTTCTTATCATCATTGACCAGAACCGGAGTTGCGGTAAGTATCTTATAGCGATGAATTATATTTTGAAGGCCCATACCAGTTGAGCTTTCACGCGTAAACCTGGGATTTACATTGTTTTTTATCACCAGGTAGTCTGCTTCAGTAAATAATTCGATCCTTAAAGGTGTTTCATGTGAAATTGAATTGTGTTTGATGGCATTTTCGGCAAGCAACTGTAGTGTCAGGGGCGGAATGTGCCTGTTCTTGAGAACTTCCTCATCAATATCGGCTGATAAAGCCAGGCTATTTCCATACCGTCGGGTTTGTATATAGATATAGTTTTCCAGAAGACTTATTTCTTCCTTCACGGTTATAAGTTCAACATCCTTGTACGCGATTATGTTCCTGAAGAAATTTGAAAGCTGCTCTACATATTCCGTTGCAAGTTTCGGGTCATCCTCAATTACAGAAATGAGTGTATTGAAACTGTTGAACAGAAAATGTGGATTTACCTGACTCCGTAGCGTTTCAAATTGGAATTCGATCTTTTCCTGCTCAAGTTTTTCTTCCTGCCTCAGCCACGATTCCCTCCTCCGTATGATCAGCCATATCACCCCAACTATTGACAGAGATAATAAAATTCTGAACCAGGTGTGCTGCCAGAATGGCGCCCTGATGGTGAATGTAATTACAGCCTCGGATGAACTGCTGAAATTCTGATTCAGGGAAGCTCTGACCCTGAATTTGTAGTTCCCCGGACCAAGTTTTGGAAAACTCACTGAATGGTCGTTTGTGCTGGTCCAGGACTTGGAATAACCTTCAAGTATATAGGAATACGATATACGGTTTGGATCCGTGTTCCAGGAGGCATTATATTCGATAGCAATATTGTTCTGGTCATACCCAAAAATCATTGAATCCTTGAGTGGTATCTGTTGCAGGAATAAAAGGAATGATGATATCTGAATCCCCGGTTGATACCATGTTGAATCTTCCGGAGGATTATAGATGAAAATATCCTTTTCAGTACCGATCCATATTCTTCCGTCAGGTCCTGTACTGACAGTGTTAAGATCAGGATTGATATCGGGAAAGCCGCTTTCCTGAGTATAGTAAATAAAAGTCTTACTCACAGGATTGAAAATATCGACTCCGTTTGAATGGATAATCAAAACATTGTCATGTGGATCTACTGTTACAGATGATGGAGAAGGGTCACTTAATCCTTCATTCACAGAATAATTAGTGAAGTTCGTACCATTATAAGAAAAAATACCACCACCCTGGGTGCCGAGCCATATCTGACCCTTGATGTCAGAGACAATAGACAGAACACTTAGATTGGCAAGTCCGGCGTTCTCACCCGGAAACTCCAGTTTCCCGTTCTTTAAACAAGCCAGGCCTTTCTCATCCGTGCCAATCCAGGTACATCCGTTTGTGTCCGTGTGGATGGCATAAATATAATTGCTGTTCAGTGTTTTTAGAAGCTCCTTTTCAGTCTCTATCAGTTCATAGTTTTTTTTTCCTTCCCTCTTTTTCAGCACAAAGGATTTGATGCCCTCAAAACCGCCAATGCGGATGATTCCCTTGTTTTCTTCTATGGCAAGTATGTTCCCTTTGAGTAACATCTGGTCTCTCCCTGCCCTTGTGATTTCTTCTGTTTCCGGATCCAGAAGGTAAACGCCTTCTCCAAGTGTCCCGATCCAGATCATTCCATTTTTATCTTCGTGCAGTGTTACAATATCCGTGAGTTTGCCAGGATTGGTAACCATGAATTTCCTGTATTCATGCCGCCCCTCATCATTCTTTCTTGCTCTGAATAATTGCTGATCAGGTGAAAACCATGCATCACCCTTTTTATCTACCAGAATACAGTGAATGTATTTTATGAATTTATTATCTGTCTGTTCCAGCCTGGTCCAGCTCTCTCCGCTTGCCCTGATCAATTGAGAAGGGGTGGCGATCCACACATTTCTCTCCTTGTCTTTTATTATGCCGGTGATGCTTTCTCCTTTTAAACCACTTTCTTTTTCGGGTATAGCTGACAATTGTCCGGAATGTTCCAGTTTATACAGTCCTTTCACATCGGTTGCCAACCAGGTTTCATCTTCAAGTAGCAGGATTTTATTCAGCTGACCATATTGCCATACCGTATTGCCAAGTGAATAGTTTACTTCCATGGTTACTGGATCGATGGTACAAAATCCTTTTTCATGCAGTGCGACCCAGAGTTTCCCGTGTTTATCCAGCAGAAGATCTTTTACGATATTATCCGGCAGACCTTGTTCGGAGTTTAGTACTTCAATACTGTATTTGTTTTTATCTGCGGTAATGAAATTTATACCCTGATCAGTGGCTACGCATATTCTGTCATCGGGAAGGATCAAAACCTTATAGCAATAATTGTCACTCAGTCCCCCGGTGTCATCCAGTTTGTTTAAGCTGTTGTCCTTGTAAATGTATAAGCCTTCTCCAAGTGTGCTTATAAAGGTCGTACCATAGCGGTCTTGTGAAAATGATGTGACAGGTGCATTTGGTTGCAGGCTATCTGGCACTAACCATTTAAATACACCTTTGGAAAGCCTTCCCACATTCCCGTTTTTGTAACCGGTCCAAAGAGAGCCTGACTTATCCGAATAGAGGGATTGAACATCAGCCATAGCGGTCGAGTCGTGCTCAAATGCGGGTTTAAAGCTGAAGTGATCGAAGACCATTACACCGTGGTTTGTTCCGCAATAAAGGGTATTGTAATGGTCGGTTTCAACAGTGTTCAGACGGAATTTTTGCCCGCCGGCCTTGGCTTCAAAATTCCGGAACAGGGGAGATTGACAAAAACCCTGATCAGACCGGAGAATAAAAAACAGTAGTGCTAAAGTAAGAATGTTGGGCGATATCATTCAAGGGTCTTCTTTTTCAGTACACCCTTCACCACTATGCTGATCTCAGAGGCAATTTTTTCGTGTACAACTTTAGGGATCTTTATATTGAATTCCGCAAGTAGAACGTTAAAGTCTGATTCAAACGCAATCTCACCGTTTTGAATCGTGATTTTTGTCTTGATTATCTTCTCCTGTTCAACGCCGTGAATATTCAGTTTGCCTTTGGCCCGGATATAATGTGTTCCCGGAATACTGAAGTCAATGTCTTCTATAATTTTACCGGAAAAGGTTGCCTCAGGATATTTTTCCGACTCCAGAAATTTTTCGTTGAAATGTTCCTGTTGCAGGGCACTGTTAAAACCGGTGAATGTCCTGATAAGTACTTTGTAAACAAACGTTTTTTTCTCAGTGTCTATCAGACCTCGCATGGCGGTAGAACTCGCATTGATTATCTCCTGTGGCGCATCCGAATTAAAACTTACAAATGCAGAATTGGTATAGTAATAAGTTGTCGCAGACAGCACCTCAACCTGAAGTATAAGTAAGGTCATTATAACGGCAAGCCTGTGCATGGATAAAATTTGAATAAAGTTCTGAAATGCTCCTGAAATTACAAAGGAATACTCAAACAGTTTTGAGATTTCCGGCAGCACGTTTGGCGGTATATTCAAGAATCTTTTCAGTAGCACCTGCATTTGAACAAACGAACTGCCTTGCGGCTTTACCTGTATTTTCTCGGAAAGATGCTTGCTTTACCAGGGTCTCGGTGATCAGAAAAAGCTCTTTCTCATCATGAACACAAAAAGCGGCACCGGCAGCGATAAGATCTTTTGCTTCCTGAAATTTTTCATGCCTTGGTCCGAAGATTACCGGGATTCCGTAGACTGCCGGTTCAAGTATATTGTGTATCCCTTTTCCGAATCCGCCACCTACATAGGCTATGTGAGCATAGCGGTAAACAGAGGAGAGCTGCCCCATGGTGTCAAGTATCAGGATTTTACTTTGTTTCATTGTGTCCGGACTTGCCTTTGAAAATTCGCAGACCGGTGAAGAAATAAGTTTTGACATAAATTCCTGGAGGGTCTTCCGGATATTGTCTGCGTCCACTACGTGAGGGGCCAGAATTAATTTTAAGTTCTGTAAATCAGGTCTCTCAACAAGCTGGAGTAAAATTTTCTCATCCGCAGGCCAGGTGCTTCCGCAGACCATCACCATGGAGTCCTGGCAAAACAAATCCAGCAAAGGAATGGCAGTAGCGATTTTATTTACCTGGATCACTCTGTCAAACCTTGTATCACCGCTAAGTGAATGAGAGCTGATTCCTATAGAGTTAAGTAATCTGCCTGAAGCCGCATCCTGCAGAAAAAAGTGATTAATCATTCTAAGCATAGCACGCCAGAAAGTTCCATACCATTTAAAAAAAGGTTGCGATTCTCTGAATATTCCTGATACGATATAAACGGGTATTTTTTTGCTGTGCAGCAGGTTAAGATAATTATACCAATATTCATACTTGATAAAATAGGCAGCATCCGGACTAATAATATCGAGGAAATCTTTTGCATTAAACGGAGTATCAAGAGGCAGGTAACAGACAAGGTCAGCATGCGGATAATCCTTCCGGATTTCGTAGCCCGAGGGAGAAAAAAAACTCAGAATAATGTTACTGTCTTTGTCTCTTTCCCGCATAGCTTCAATCAAGGGTCTGCCTTGTTCAAATTCCCCGAGAGAAGAGCAGTGGAACCAAATTGTCTCTCCCGCCTTCTTCTGAAAAGCACTTAATTTATTTCTCCAGTTTTTTCTTCCCTCAATCCAGGAAGCGGCTTTTTTATTTCCCGCCAGCGCAGCCAGGTTTATCAGTACTTTGTATAAATAAATGCCGGCATGGTATATTAGTTTCATGTGCGGCTTTCAATTATAATAGTAATCTTTTGGGGCGCGTTTATAAATCGGTATAACCCAGCCGGCCCGTATTCCGAAAAGCATATCCTTCCTCTGTTTCTGATCCTGTTCCCGGGTATCGAAATTGAATGATCTCCTGTTTACCGTAAAGGCCTGAGTGAATTCAAACCCCGCGTAAAAGTTTACCAACCTGTTATTGCTGAAGTTCATATAGCCGGCGAACAAAGTATAACAGAAACCATTAGTCAGTCTGTCATAACCTTTTTTGTAGTCTTTCTCTATAGAAGGTATCGAACTGCCCGTATTTTCGATTCTTATCTTGTGTTGCAGAATGCCTGCGCCAAGGCTGGTGAAGAGTCCTGAATTTCTGTTTGGACCCAGCACCGGGAAAATCTTACCTGCTTTGACCTCGAATTTGAAGCCCCTTTGATACAAGACCACATCGGCAAATTCACCTTGTGCGGATATGATTCCACCTTGTCCGGTAATGAGTGAATCCAGGATGGTGTTTTCCTTTACTTTATTACCAAAGAGAAACTGGCCATCCAGTCCGACTACCAGATTGTTCCTTGTTTTCAACTGGAAGACACCGCCGATGGTAAAATTATTCCCAAACCTGTCTGCAAGGTCTCCTCCGGGAATCATCCAGGCGCCGGTAGCGCCGATCATCGGGAAGACAAGGGAAGAGTCCCGGATATTCTTTTGTGAGGATGCCAGGAGAGGCAGTGAACCTAAGATCAGGATCAGGAAGGCTCTGGACATTTTCTGAATTCGGATTTGAAGGAAGCGGATTGGCGGAGTAAAGCTATGACTCAGGTATTGAAATACAAATCTCACTTATCAGCGTGCTTGAGGTGCAAGTCGTCAGCCGTGAACTGATAGGGAAGGAATTGCCTGATCGTATCCGATACAAGTACCTTTCCGGTTTCTCCCACAAGGATGAGGCGGATCGGTCCATGGTAACGATGTTCATACTCTGCGATAGCCTGCCTGCAGGCACCACAGGGAGTGATGGGTTTGTCGATCAGAAACTGATCGGAGAGGGCGGTCACAGCAATTGCTTTGATCTTTACTCCCGGATAGTTAGCGCCTGCTGCGAAAATAGCCACCCTTTCGGCGCACAGTCCGATAGGATAACTGGCATTCTCCTGATTATTACCTCGCATGATAATCCCATTCTCCAGTGAAACCGCCGCGCCGACCTGAAACCTGGAATAAGGCGCATATGCTTTACTTACGCTTTGCCTCGCGGCTTTTACCAAATCCTGATCTTCCGGCGGCAGATCTTTCACATCTTCGAACTCTTCGAACTCAGAAATTATTGTAACTTTTTTCATAGATCAATTTGCTACAAGGTACATATATTCAGACAAATTAATCAGGAATCCAGGCGGGGAATTAACCCGTTCAGGATCACAAAGGGCCAGCTCTGTTCTGTTCCTGATGCTGGGGCAAGGCCGGCAATATTCTTCCATTACTTCCGTTCTTTACTACAGGTTCAAATTTTAAATAATTGCTAAACTGCTGATTTTTAGTCTAAAGTAGCGTCAGATGAAAGGGAAGTTTGCAGCGTGTAATTCTGGCGTAATATTTGCTTAAGGCCACGCCTTACATCTGAATTCTGTAAGAAATAGTTCAACGGCATAATAACTTTTGTGGTGCATATTCGTAGCATTATTGCATTTACAGATTATGTACAAATTTGCCTCTAAAAATATTGCCATATTTGCACAAAAAGCATTCTGATAGATATGAGAAAGGTTAATATTCTGGCAGCCACCATCACAGGCATTCTTCTTTTTTCTTCTCTTATTTCCTGTGAAAAGGAGGCAGGTGAGGGCGGCACTTCCACCATTTCAGGTAAGGTTACCGTCTACAATTATGATAACAACGGCTTTCAGTGCTGTCCGGATACCTTTCCAGCCCGTGATCAGGATGTCTTCATTATTTATGGCGGTGAAGGGGCGGTTTTTGATGACGATGTCAAAACCACTTTCGATGGTACCTATGAATTCAAATATCTTCAAAAGGGAAAGTATCGTATCTTTGTTTATACGGAAGATTCAACCGGTGCCTATAACGGAACGGCCGGAACACAATACAGACCGGAACTTCCGGTCTTTGCTGATGTGGAAATAACAGACAAGAATCAAAGTGTTGTTGTTCCCGAAATTTTCATTCTTCAAACCAAAAACTGATATGCAAAGAAGAATCACCATTCTCCTGGTTTGTGGTATTTTATTTTCTCTTAACGGAAGCCATGCACAAAGCAAGAAGGATGTCAAGAAGTATAAGATCAAATCCCTCAAGGTGGAACTCGTTACCTATAAGAACGGTGTTGAAACGAAAGTGCCTGAGTCTTTCGAAAGGTATGATTCAAACAGTGAATTGCTGGAATTCATAGATTACGATAAGGAAGGAAAAGTAAAACAGCACGAAAGTTATACACTCAATAAGGAAGGAGATGTGATGGAGGAGATCATCTATACACCCCAAGGAAAGGTCGAAAGGAAAACGGTAATGAAGTATAATGCCAATGGAGATAAAACGGAAGAAGTCCGGTACGACGAGAAAGGAAATTTCATCAACAAGGAGATTTATACCTACAATGCAAAGGGTGAAAAGACCACAGAAATTACCATGGATGCCTCAAACAATGTCCTGAAGAAGGAGTTTCACATCTATGATAAAAAGGGAGTGAAGGTTGAAAGCAAGACCACAGATGCCAAAGGTACGGTGCTGGAGGTTCGTAAGTACAGTGTAGAATATTTTTAGATAAGTGAATAAATTAAGGGATTTATTAACTCAGTTTGATCCTATTTCACTCAAGGAAATGGATTCGGTTAAGTTGCAGGACAGGGTCGATACCAAGTTCATGTTCCGTGATAATCTGCTGCCCCTGCTTTTCAGGGAAATGAGCCGTTATTACAGAGTGCTGGAGATTGAAGGAAACAGGTACAATAATTACGAGACGCTGTATTTCGATACACAAACGTTCGACCTGTATATCAAACATCATAACGGTAAGTTGAACCGGTTCAAATTCAGATCAAGACGATACGTAGAATCCGACCTTCATTTTTTTGAAATTAAGTTTAAGAATAATAAAGGCAGGACCATCAAAGACCGGATAAAGAGGCCGGAAATTGAAAGAACCATCAGGGACAAGTCCCTGGAGCTGGTGAAAAGTATCTCCAATGTCGATCCGGCAACTCTTCATCCTAAACTTTGGGTCAATTATCTGCGTATGACATTTGTTGCAAAGGATTCTCATGAAAGACTGACCATAGATACATTCCTGACTTTCAAGGATGAAAAGCAAACAAAGAAATATGAGGGACTGGTCATTGCGGAAGTGAAGCAGGGTAGCAGCAGGGACAAGAGTCATTTCATTGATCTGATGAAATCTCACAACGTCGCCCAGCGGTCGATCAGCAAGTATTGCCTGGGTGTAATTACACTGCACCCCGAGATTAAAAGAAACAGATTTAAACCTACACTGTTATATTTGAACAAACTTCTAAAAGCATCATGAGCGATTTCGTTTACTTCGAATTATTTGATAAACTATCGGATAAGTTTTTCTGGCGCCTTCTGATCGACATCCTGGCGATGCTGGTCATTGTTCGTCTGATCTACTTCAGGATATACAAGAAAAAGGACTATCTGTTTACTTTCTTTCTCTTTAATATTATCATCTTTATCATCACCTACCTGTTGAATAAAGTTGATATGTCAATGGGGGCAGCTTTCGGTTTGTTTGCAGTATTCTCCATGCTGCGTTACCGGACAGAGGGAATCAGCACAAAGGATATGACCTATCTCTTTATTGTCATTGCCATAGGTCTTATTTGCGCTGTCAGCAAAGCGACTTATTTCGAACTGGCCGTGATCAACCTGATCCTCATCGCATTTACCTATATGCTGGACGGAAACTGGCTTGTCCGCAATGAGATGATTAAATCAATCCTCTATGAGAACATTGAAATGATCAAACCGGAGAATTACAATGCCCTTGTGGAAGATCTTCGTGCGCGTACCGGTTTGGATATCCATAAGGTTACCGTCAAGAGGATAGACTTTTTGAAAGATGTCGCACAGGTTAATGTCTATTATTACGAGGATACGAACCGAAACAAGACCACATTACCCGTGAATGATAATTCCCGTGAACCCAAGGCCTGAGCGGGGTCGTTTAGTCAGCGTCGATGAAAAAACTGATTCTCATGCTTGTCTGCAGCATTGCTGCCGTCTCGATTACTGCGAACGCGCAGCAGAAGGATGCCGGCCTGTGGACGAGTGTCACTGTTGAGCATCAGTTGACTCGGAAAATTTCAGCCAGTGTGAGTGAACAACTGAGGATGTACCAGAATATTTCTGATGTAGACCAGTTTTTTACGGATTTCGGTGTTCAATACGAATTGAGTGAATCTTTCCGTGTTTCACTGAATTACCGCTTGTCATCTACAAATCAGCAGACTTATTTCATGACCCGGCACCGGTTCTATGTAGATTTATCATACAGGTATAAGCTGAAACCACTGGTTGTGGGTATTCGACAGAGGGTACAAAGGCAGGTGGAAGCATTGAATTCCAGTGAGAACGGTTCAATTCCCGAATGGTATTCACGTACTAAATTAAGCTTAAAACTTGATCTTGATAAAAAGTATGCACCCTATATTTCGACAGAAATATACTATGTGATAGATAATCTGAATGAAGAAGATAATGTTTTTGATAAGATCCGTTATGAAGCAGGATTTGATTACAAATTCAACCGCAGGCATTCATTGAATCCATTTTACCTGATTCAAAGTGATATCCTTGAAAAGAAGACGATCGACTATGTGATCGGGCTGGGCTACACTTATTCTTTTTAGTATAATCCTGAAGTACCAGATACGTTTCCTGGAGGATTATGAGCGATAATTACAAAATACGCGAATCATTCATTTTCTTTATTTCCCCTTTTCAGTCAAGAAACAGATCAAGCTGCCGGACCTGAATGATCAATCCTGATTCTTATTGGCTGATAATTCCGGAATTCAGCCGGAAGGTAAAAACATTTCACTCCGCTTTTTTAATCAAAGCAACTGCATAGCAGCTGATTCCTTCTTCCCGGCCCACATAACCCATCATTTCCGTTGTTGTGGCTTTAACAGACAGGTCAAGTATATCAATTCCCATCACCGTTGCCATAGTTTGTTTCATCGCACTGATGTAAGGAGCGATTTTTGGTTTTTGGAGGCAAAGGGTGATGTCAATATTTCCTATCTCATAGGAAGCTTCGCGAAGAAGACGGCAAACTTCCTTCAAGAGTATTTTACTGTCGACATCTTTAAATTCGGAAGAAGTGTCCGGGAAGTGTGATCCGATGTCGCCCAGATTGGCGGCGCCCAGGAGGGCATCGCACACTGCATGGATCATAACATCGGCATCGGAATGACCTACGGCTCCTTTAGAATGTTCTATTTCAATACCTCCGATGAATAACTTTTTACCGGTACTTAATTGGTGAACATCAAATCCAACACCTATACGCATAGCTAAATCAGATTGAGGTGATTTTCAAAATACAAAGAAAGGCAATTGCCAGGCATGAGCACAAAAAAAACGGGTGTTTTAGCACCCGTCCTGATTCTTTTAAAAAAGATCATTCTCCTGCACCTTCATCGATTTCTTTTTTCAAACCTTCAAAGTCGAAAGTGAGTGTAAAGCGGAGCGTATTTTCCAGCGGGTTTCTTTGCGACGCGATCAGGTAGGCAAAGTCGAGTCCAAATACGTTATACCTTAACCCTGCTCCCAGGGTAAAGAATTTTCGATTACCCTTTGTTTCCGCCTCGTGAAAATATCCGGCACGGATGGCAAATTGCTTGTCATACCAGTATTCAGCTCCGATAGAATATGTGAATTCTTTGATCTCTTCCTTGAAGCCGGCTGGAGCGTCTCCCCAGGAACTGAACAAAGCAGATGCAACGGAAATATTGGTTGGATCTTTCCCTGCCTGTATAACCTTTTCATTATCACTCGATATACTATCACCTCCTAAAGAATTTTTATAATAAACAGGAGGAGTAGGTACCAGCAATTTGTTCACGTCCGCTCCGAAGGAAATGGAATTATAATCATCCAGTTCAATCAATAAATTGGTTCCCAGGCGGAAGTTGGTGGGAATAAAATCTTTCGATTTGGTATCGGTATAGGAAATCTTTGCGCCGATATTTGAAATATTCAGACCGAGGGCAAGTTTAGCATCCTTGTTGGATATTTCCAGGTCTGTTAGGTAGTAGCCGCTCAGGTCAGCCGCGACAGAAGTTCCTGCATGCGTTGAAATCGTATTGTTCTGAATGGATATTCCTCCCGTGAGATTGGAATAAATATATCTGAGGGCCAGACCGCCGCTGAATTTTTCTCCCAGTTTTCTTGAATACGCAAGGTCAAAAGCCCATTCATTAGGATTGAAAGAGCCGGTCTTCTCCGCATTTTCATTGGTGAAATCGATATTCCCCAAGGAGAAATAGAGGAGAGAGGCTCCCAAAGCCTGATCATTTTTCAGCTTTTTATATCCTGATATATAGGCAAGGTTAATATCGTTTACCAATGCCCGTAACCAGGGTGTATAGGAAATGGCGAACCCGAATTCCTTTTCAGCGAAGGCCAGTTTTGATGGATTCCAGTGGATAGAGTTCACATCCGGTGATGTAGCAACACCATAGTCGCCCATTCCGCCTGCCCTTGAATCAGGGGCAATTTGCAGAAAAGGGACAGCGGTGGTGATGGTGTTGATTTGCCCAAGCAATGAATCTTTGAATGAATTGATCTGGGCAGTCGCAGAACCTGACATCAGCATCAGGCTAACGGCAGGGAAATAGACCTTTTTTAAGTTAAAATGCATGTTTTTTTGATAAATGAAAGATGCCCAATATACGGGATTAAATAAAAATAGTTTGGCTTATCGCAGAATCACGAGTTTTTCAAATTTGTCGGCATATTCGCCTGTTGGGGTCTTGACGCGTAATTTATAAATATACACGCCTTTACCTATTTTATCGCCAAATTCGTCGAGTCCGTCCCATTTCAGGTCATCAGAACGATAACCTTCTGAAAATATTTGACCACTGATGGTTTTTATAAGTTTTCCTGAAATGGTAAACACCTGTACGCGCACATCCAGTTGATTGAATGGCCTGTTGTGTTCGAACATGAAAGTGGTGTGTGTCGTGAATGGGTTGGGATAATTCAGCACATGACTAAGGGCAAGTTCGGCACTTTCAGCGACAATGAAATCTGTCGTTGCTTCACTTGAATTATTGTAAACGTCCCAGACTTTGAAATGCAGGGTATGCGGACCAGCTTCCAGATCCTTGAACTGGTACTTTACCCTTCCTTTCTGAAAGCTGTTCAGGTCGTTTTCGTAATAATCATTCAGCACAACGGCTTTGTTGGTTTGATTGTCCAGTACGCCGGTCATGTCATGTCCTATTCCGGTTCCGACGGTATTAATTCCGCTCGAGTCATTCACAATGGCGTACAGGTAAGGATCTTTATCCGTCATCCCGCCTCTTACAAACTTTTCATCATTAATATATAACTGAACCTCAGGTCCGCGGTTATCAGCCGGAACGAAAGCGTCATAACCTCCGGCTATTACTTCGGAGTAGTAGCCCCCTGCATCGCTGAGTCCGTTATGGGCATAGTAACTGAGTTTACCCTTACCGTATGCGAATTGAATATCCTTGGGAACAACGAAGGTAAAGCTGAAATCGCCATTCACCACCGACACCTTGCCTCGGTAGATGATGTTCTTCTGGAGTTGGAAGGCGGCAGGGAAGGATGGATCGTTCGTGATGTTCTGGTCATTTCCTAAAGTAAAATAAGTTGATGATTTATCGTAAACGGTTGGATACAGAATGCCGTTAAAAGATGTGAGCTTTTGAAAGTTTTTATCCTGGACTTCACCGGTGATGGTAACGCGGCTGAGCGCCTTCATTGTATCCGTGGCCTGCGTAATACTTACACCGTTGATCGTTTTCGTTTTTACATGAAACTGCGGATAGGCCATCTTCAGTGCGGGATCGCCTATGAGAAGAAAATTTCTGACGTATTGGTCTGCATACACATCAATTTTGGTTCTTTCGAAGATCTCACCGATGGTTGGCATGTTGCCATTTATTTCTTCGGAAACATGCGTAAAGAATTTCTGTGAGAGATTGTAGTTTGAGCTTGAAAAGGCGAGTCTTGAAGTAGTGAAAAGACAAATTCCGCCTCCGTTGGGATTGAGAAAGACCAGTTCACCTGCCGATGTCCTTCCGGGATCATCAACTCTCGTAAATTCGCATGTAGCGGTAAGGAATGCTGCGAGCCGGTCGAAATTAGTCCAGGCGTTTATATCAGCCACTTCAAGAACTCTCTCATGTGCCCATCCGACCTCTCCTCCGTGTCCGATATAGGTTAACAACAAAGTACCTCTTTGTACTCTGTCAATGATTTCCTTTTGCGCATCGGGATATCTTTGTCCGCCGGGAGTGGTGGCCTGATTGTATGCGTCGAGATAGATCTTTTCAATATTCAGGGCGGGGTCGGATGCCAGTAATCTTCTGGCAAGTGTATCGGATTGTTTGAAATGCGTATTGCTGTCCTGGTCGTCAGCGACAAAAGTTGCCGTATTGCGCCAGTCTCCGAAGACGGTGGCCAGGTTATTTTGTCCGGGACTGATGGCGACGGCATTTCCTCCACCATAATGGATGATCTTCCTTACCGCGGCGTCGGCTTCAATACTTGAACGAACCGGAAGCCGGCCAACACTCAGATCAACAACCTCGCTGCTTGTCCACTCGCCCTCGTTGTCATCCAGGAGTGCGAAGAAATCATCGGACATATACGTCTGAGTCTGGTTCAGTGAACCGGAACTTTGAAAGGAAGTAACATAATTCGTATTACCTGAAATTCTGTATTTATTATCGTAGGATGCGTCACCGAACAGCAAGAGGTATTTTGGAAGATCGGCTGCTGACACGGCTCTGTCATAAAACATTTTTACAAAATCACGTATGGCTGATACATCCTGCGAGCCCGAAGAGAATTCATTGAACACTTCCTGGGTTGTTACAACATTTACGCTCAGGTTATCCTTCTCCCTGTGAAATTGCGCTACCTGATTTGCCTGCGATAAAAATCCCGGATGGGTAACTATAATCATTTTTGCATTGGGAAGACGGTGAAGGTTCTGATTTCCGACCCTGCCGTGGAAAACAGGGCTTGGAAAAACAGTATTGTTGAATGCGATGTATTCTCTTAACTGATCTGAGGATGCAATAAAACTAAGCTCATTGCCGTTAACCTGCGCCGTTCTGGTGCTGACGTTAACCGGATCGGTGATATCCCAAACTGTGGTCGCGGCAAGAATGTTTCTGATCCTGAATTCGGCGATATTTCCCGGCCCCACCGATCTTGTATCGCGGAATTCAAGTTGAGACGCTAAACCTGAAAAATCAAGATTCCTTCTGACGTTCCATACGAAAGAGTTCAGCCATCCTAATCCATTTGGATCCGCGGATGTATACTGAATGTTCACAGCGATATCCTGGGAAGAGGGAAATAAGCTGGTACTGTAAACCGTTGGACTCGCGTAATTATCCTGTGGGGAAGAACCTACACCGTTGAACGGTTGAACAGCCGGACTTGAGTTTCCAATGGTTATCCTGAAGGCATTACTGTTTGGTCCGCTGTTGGCTAAAGATCTTCCCAGCAGGTTGAGTCTGAGAAAAGCCGTGTCGGTTGTTGAAATATTCGGAAAAGAAAAATTGAAAGTCCGTTGATTTGAAATATTATCGAAACTCTCCCCATACCATTCACGTCCTGATTTGAGAAGATTAACCAGTTCGGGTTCATAGACAAACCTGTCATCATAAGTATCAACGAGGTGTGTCGGAGAGGATGTGCTGCCGGAAGTCTGAATCCTTTTTCCTGTTCCGGCAGAAATGCAAATGAAGTAATAGGTGGTGTCGGAGTATGGATTCAGTTGATGGACAAATTTTCCACTTCCAGATTCTTGTTTCCAGCGTGTCTGTTCACTGCCATAGAATAATATATAATCATTTTCATTGAACACACCGTCTGTCTCCCCGGAAACCTGTATGGGATTTTCCTGCAGGTCATCATGTCTGAACGCGGAATTGGCAAAAGGCAGCTGACCACCGCCATTGCCAAAGAGTTTGATGGTTCTGGGATCGGTATTGTCGATATCGATCCCGAAACTCTTTAGATTCTGGTAGCTGATCTTATAGACTCCGTTTTTGGTAATGCCGATTTTGTACCACTCCCCGGAAGCGAGCACGCTGTTGGCCGCATAATAACGTGCCGCAAGACGGGGCTGAATTCCTGGAACCGGTGTGCTGTTCAGTGTATAAGAAACAAGTTTTTCATAGGCATTGCCTTTTCTCCTGACAGGAATAATCGTTACGGAAACGGAAGCGTTTTTTTTGTGTTTGATGATCTTGCTGCTTACTTCAAAGTGTTCACTGATCTTTTCAGGATGATGGATGAGCGCAGCTTCATGGAGTGGTTCCGTAACTATGTTCTGAAGATCAATACTAAGGTCTTTTGCTCCTCCGGGTAAAGGGAGTGTTTCAACTACCACAGGCAAGAGGTTTTCATTGAGTACAGCCCCCTCGAAATCCAAAGACCTGAACGTGCTTTCGTCAGGAAGTTTTTTTTCAAAAGCGCCTGTCCAGTTGATCTTTTTATCGGCTCTTTGTGAAGCTGAAAATTGGGCTGAAACGCCGGAACCGGTTGCGAACAGGAGTAAAAGAAAACTATGCAGGAGTTTCATAGTGGGCATGAATTAAACAATGGGGATCATCAGAACTTAGCTGCGAAACGCAAAGATCTGCCGCTTATTGTATCAAACAAAATTACCTATAAAAAGATTACCGGAATTGTTATCAGAGAGGTGATTCATCTGTAAAAAGTACCGTATAAGTAAAACCCTTCACAAAGAATGCTGAGTCTTGCCAAAGTCTGACAATGGCTGATTCGAATATTGTTAAAATATTTTCGTTTTCACCAGGTTACGGATAAATTTGATTAAAATTGTGTCCAAAACTTACATTTGGTTTGCAACAGCGATTATGCGTTCAAATTACAGTGAAACAATGTATCTTAACACCCGTAAGAGGAAAACCAATTAAATTCAGGATGTTCAGGAAGTTTGTGTTGGCATGCATGATAGCCTATTGCGGTGTGGCTACAGGACAAGATCCTGAGTTCACACAGTTTTACGCCAATCCACTTTATCTGAATCCTGCCTTCGCCGGAACCGCGCGATGTCCAAGGGTGAATTTGAATTATCGTAATCAGTGGCCGGCGCTTACAGGAACTTTTGTTACCTATTCTGCATCATATGACCAACACGTTGAAGCCTTGAATGGCGGACTGGGTCTGCTGGTCATGAATGATAAAGCCGGAGAAAATACGCTGAACACTACCAACATCAGCGGTATGTATTCCTATCAGTTGAATGTGACGCGGGAGTTCTCCGTCAAGTTTGGCTTGCAGGGTACCTATGTTCAGAAAAAACTCGATTGGGATAAACTAACCTTCGGTGACATGATCGATCCTCGTTATGGATTCATTTATGAGACGCAGGAGGTAAGACCAAACACGAATAAGGGCTTCTGGGATTTCTCTGCGGGAATTCTCGGATACAGTAATAAAGTCTATGGGGGAGTCGCTGTAAATCACCTCACCGAGCCGGAGGAATTCTATATCAAAGCCGCGCCGGGAAGCAGGCTTCCCATGAAGATCACCGGACATATTGGGGCTGTACTTCCGCTAGGTAATGACAGGGATGGTGCAACCTATTTCTCCCCGAATTTTCTGTACCAGAAACAACGTGACTTCGAGCAATTCAATATAGGAGTTTATTTTGCCAAGGCGCCACTGGTCGGTGGACTTTGGTACCGCGGTAAAGATGCATTCATCCTTCTGGTAGGTCTTCAGCAGGGAGTTTTCAAGTTTGGATACAGCTATGACGTAACGGTCTCAAAGCTTGCCAAATCATCTGCCGGATCGCATGAATTATCAGTGGGATTACAATTCCCCTGTTCGCCTAAAAAGAAGAGATTCAGGACGATTAAGTGTCCGGCCTTTTAATTTTTAAATAAAATAAATACATTTGGCATCCGTTAAATTTTCAAAATCACCCCAATGAAAAAAATCAGTTGGAACAGCTTCAGTCTGATCGTTTTAGTACTGCTTGTCACATCTTGTGGTAAGGAAAAATCAGCCGTCACCGGCTGGAACTATAACGATCCTAAAAATGGAGGCTTCGAGGTAGTACCCTATGATGAACAGGAAACCGGACCCGGACTTGTACTTATCGAAGGAGGTACCTTTACAATGGGAAGAACCGAGCAGGATATTACCCAGGACTGGAACAACATTCCTCAAAGGGTAACGGTCAGCTCCTTTTATATGGATGAAACGGAAGTAGCCAACATTCACTATCTCGAATATTTGTATTGGATATCAAGAGTCTTTGGAACGGATTATCCCGAAGTATACAAGAAAGCATTGCCGGATACCCTGGTATGGCGCGATAAACTTGCCTATAATGAACCATTTGTTGAACTCTATCTTCGTCATCCCGCTTACCAGCAATATCCTGTGGTAGGTGTTAACTGGCTTCAGGCAAATGATTTTTGTGCCTGGAGAACGGACAGGGTAAATGAACAGATCCTCATTCGTGAAGGTATCCTGCGTGTCAATCCAAATCAGATCAATGAAGATAATTTCAATACGGAAGCTTACCTGGCCGGACAATACGAAGGTTTGGTAAAAAGCGACCTGATGGATCTCAATCCCAGTTCAGGTACCAATGGTTCACGCAAGGTGAGGATGGAAGATGGTATCTTTTTACCTCAGTACCGCTTGCCAACCGAAGCTGAATGGGAATATGCTGCCCTGGCCCAAATCGGCAACACGGTGTATGAAAGAGTGACAGACCGGAGACAGTATCCCTGGAACGGGCATATCGTCAGGAACAGTGGCGAAAAATACAAAGGACAAATGCTTGCCAACTTCAAAAGAGGAAGAGGTGACAATATGGGTACGGCAGGTTTCCTGAATGACAATGCCGATATTCCCGCACCCGTCCATTCGTACTGGCCAAACGATTACGGTCTGTATAATATGGCTGGAAACGTCAATGAGTGGGTAAAAGATGTCTACCGACCTCTATCTCCTGAAGATAAAAGCGACTTCAACCCATACCGGGGTAATGTATTCGAGACGCAGCAACGTGATGAAGAAGGGCAGATCGTTGAGAAAGACAGTCTGGGCAGGGTTCCATACCGGGAAGTGACACCTGAGGAGAATGTTGACAGGAGAAACTACACGTTTTCGGATAATATCAACTTCCTTGACGGTGATGAAGAAGAAATCAGGTATGATTTCGGCATTACATCCCTGGTGAATGACAGAGCACGCGTTTACAAAGGTGGATCATGGCGAGACCGAGCCTACTGGCTGTCCCCTGGTACCCGCAGGTTCACGGATGAGAACCAAAGCACTAATGACCTGGGATTCCGTTGCGCCATGACCCGTGTAGGCAGTCCGGTGGGATTGGGAACTAAACCAAAGACCAAGATAAAAAGGTAGAGAAAAAACTGGAATTAATATTCAGGAGGCTGTCGCAGATAAATGTTGACAGCCTCTTTTATTTTCCGGATAGGGAAAGCCGCATTTGCCAGGGCTGTTAATTGTGCTTTGGGAAAAGGGGAGTTTAGGCGTACGTGTATTTCGTTGTTGACGTTTTTCGGGTAATGTAAAAGCCTACGTTGCTTGACAGGAGCACAATGTTAAGACATACATCAATCTGCCTCCCGTGGCTTTGAATTGATTTCAAAATTCTCACCAATAATTCTTTCCCGGCAACTGAAATCAAAAACCAATTGCATTGGATGTTTTTATCCTGAATAGAAAATTTTGGTGAACAGAGCGAAAGCAGGGATGCTGGATTCTCTTTTCGGAATGCAATAGCTTTTTATCTGCTGAAGAGGGTATTATTATTTACGCGCTACAATCAGCTTTTTAGCCGGAAGAAGTTTTCCATCAGCCAATATGGAATAATAATAGATGCCGGAATTGAGTCCGGAGGTTGAAAGGATTACAGTGCCCTGTTTCGTATCCAGGCTTTCTTCTTTTACCACGGATCCAAGAATATTATAAATCACCAGTTTCGCATTCTTCGAAGTGTTCAGATCATAAGATATGGAAGTGAGTCCGGCAGCGGGATTGGGTGAAGCATCAGAAAGGCTTGCTTCTCTTTCAATGTTGTCTATGCCGGTAAGCGTGATATCATAGGTCACGATCAGACTCAGGGAATCACTTTCATCAGCTTCATTAAAGAAATTATAGGTAACCTCCGAAACTCCGGTAATTCCGGTAGGGTGAAGGTAACCAATAAATGATGTGGTGGTATCACCGGGTGCCAACACAACCGGAGTTAATGAAACGGTGACCGTTGGCGGATAGCAGATAACACCCCAGCAGAAATAGGTTACATGTCCGGGAACGGCGGAAAAAGCATTCTGCGAGACCTTAGCGCTAATGGTTGAAGTTCCCGTGTTGACAATCTTGACGGAAGAACTTTGCAAAGAAGTGTCACCATACACATAGGCAGTGGCATCGAATGAATGGAAGCTTGACTGGGCGCGAAGGTCTTGAACAGCCACTAAGGTAAGTTGGAGAAGGCACAGCAGGCTTAGGAATTTCTTCATTTTGATTGTTTTTTCAAAGGAACAGGTAAATGTAGGAAATTTTAACACAAATTTATACCTGAATAACACTAATTATTAGTCAAATACCGGACTTTGTTTTTTACCTTAGCTTATTCTTTTAATCCAACAATAACCCTTAGTATAAAATCCTATCAGAAATGATCAGAAAAATTACACTCGTAGTTGTAAGTATGTTTTTAAATGTTCTGGTATTTGCGCAATATTCGCAAGTTAAGCAGACATGTAACAACCAAAATCCCGGTGACCTTAATAACAATGAGGAGAACCCCGCCTTGTATTCCCTGGGATGGAACCGTTTGCTTGGAGGTTCAAGCGTGCCACTGTGGTCCGCTGTTCAGACCCTTCCATTTACTTTTCAGTTTAACGGAAATCCGTATACCACCTACAAGGTTTCCACCACTGGTATATTGACTTTCAGTACAGGCGTCAGCGCTGTTCCTGACTCAAACAATGTCGCCTTGCCTTCTCCCAACATACCGGATAATTCCATTTGTGTATGGGGTATCACAGCCAGACCCGGAAGCTGGAACGATTCCATCGGATCGAAAACCTTTGGTGTGGCGCCGAACCGTCAGCATTGGGTATGGTTTTGTTCCCTGTCCAGAGCCGGCAGCACAGGATCAGGTTATACGTATTGGTCAATTGTACTCGAAGAGACCACTAATAAAATCTACATAGTTGATCAACGTACAGCACCTTCAGGAAGTTTATCGCTGACACTGGGAATTCAGTTTGATTCCACTTCAGCCATCCAGGTAGCGGGCTCGCCAAACATTGCTTCCAATGTTATTACCACCAATACCGGAAATACGGATGCAACGGATAATGTTTATTATGAGTTTGGGGAGAACCTGCTGGATTATGATGTTCGTGCAAAGACACTTACTCTCCAGAGTGTTTATCCCTACAAAGATTACCTGACCGGTCCTTTTCCAATTTCCGGAACCATGACAAACCTGGGTACACAGAATATCACTGATCTTGTATTGAATTATTCAGTTGACGGTGGTGCCGTCGTTAGTTCTCCGCCCATTATGGCCAATCTGTTGTCTGGCCGTTGCTATAATTACACCCATCCTGTTCAATGGGCCCCTGCTTCACCGGGTTGGCACAGTATCAAGGTTTGGGCAGATAATTTTGATGGAAATAACGATCAGAATCCAGCTAATGATACACTTTATGCCAAGGTTTTTATTTATGATAACAAACCTGATATTCACAAAGTAGTTGTAGAGGAGGCCACCGGTACCTGGTGCGGATGGTGTCCGCGTGGTACAGTGTATATGGATTCCATCGCACATGCTTTCCCGAATGGAGTTGTACCCATTGCCGTACACGGTGGCAGTTCCAGTGAGCCAATGCGGGTTACCACGTATGACGCTGGAATTCTTCCTCTTGTGCCGGGGCATCCGCATGTTCTCGTAAACCGTGTTTATGCTGATGATCCTTCCGATGTATTCAACATGTATAATGCACATACCAATGATTTTGGACTTGCTGATGTGGATGTATCGGTTAATTATAATGCCTTGAACAGACAGGCGGTGGCAACTGCAACCATCACCTCAGCAGTTAATATAGACGGGGACTACAGACTGGCTTGTGTTTATACTGAAGATAATGTAACAGGTACCGGTAACGGAACCAACAGCATCACAGGTGACTTCGATCAGGTGAATTACTATTCTGTTGCATGGAATAATGCCAATGGCTATACTCCGCCGGGACCTTTGAGTGGAGCCGGTCATGACTGGGCAGCATCTTCCAATCCGGTTCCCGCAACGATCATGGAATATGATTTCGTTGCACGGACTATCCAGGGTGGTTTTAATGGTCAGAGCGGAAGCCTTCCTGCATCCATGACAGCCGGTGGGGTCTATACCTATTCTTTCCCTGCCTATACTCTTCCGGCCAATTACAATCCTGCCAATATGAAAGCCCACATCCTGCTGATTGATTTTGAGCACAAGGCGATCATGAATGCAAACAGTAAGCCTCTCATTAATGTTGGCATCAGTGATCCGGTATCCGGACATTATAATGTTTCAGTATTCCCCAATCCGGCCAGCAATCAGCTCTTCGTGGATCTCAATTTTTCTGATCGTGACAATGTTAAACTTGTAGTGACAGACATGATGGGAAAAGAGTGTTACGCAAAGGAGATCGGAACTCTTCTGCCGGGAGAACATCGCATACCTGTAAGCATCAGTGCGCTGTCACCCGGAACCTATTTTATATCCCTCATCGGGAACAATGGAAAAGCGACCACGAAATTTGTCAAGTGATGATTCACATCAAACCATGAACATAGAAGAGGCAGTCTCAAAAGGCGGCCTCTTTTTTATTTCTATTTCTCAAGAGCCGCCATAATCAATAGCAATTGCCGCTATTAGGGTTCCTGGAATCTCGGTTTCAAAGGATGTAGGTACTTTGGGAGGTAAAAATTAAAAAAAACGGCCTTTTATGCTGCTTTCTTTTTCAAGTTGTGGGCCATTGCAATCAACCCAATCTCGACTTCTACTTTCTTGCTGCCCCGCAAATTAAATCGCTTAAATTTTTTGTTGTATTTAATATGGCCAAACACCGGTTCCACATCGCAACATCTTTGTTTACGTAATTTTACTCCTCCTTCACTGATCAATCTTTCACGCGCCTTGTTTTTTAAACGGTTCAAATTGCTGTTTACTTCTATTATCCGATCATATTTCCCATTAAAACACATTCCGCGTAAAGGGCAACCCTCACATCGAACGGCGCGATATCTTTTATTCTGCTGTACGTAGCCGGAAGCGGTAATACGTTTGCGATCCGTTATCCTTTCCATAGGTTGACCCATTGGACAAAAGTATCGGTCGGGCTTTTCATCGTAATGTAAATTTTCGATGGCAAAAGGATCATCTCTCTTCTTTTGCTTTTGTTCCTTATCAAAATGGTTATACTTCACATAACCCTCGATCCCCTTTTCTTCCAGCAAGAGATAATTCTCTTCTGAGCCATATCCGGCATCAGCAACAGCCTGGCAGGGAAGTTCATTATACAGATTTTCATGTTCTGATAAATGCTGTCGTAAAGTAGTCGTATCATTCGTGTTCGGATGCAAAGAATAATTGACGATAAACTGAGTATTGGTGCTCAATTGGAGGTTATATCCGGGCTTCAATTGACCGTTCAACATGTGATCTTCTTTCATCCGCATGAAGGTGGCATCCGGATCTGTTTTAGAGAAGCTGTTGCGATTGTTTAAAACTTCAGATTGCTGTTCATAACGCTGTAAATTCGAAGGCCAGTTCTTTTTTGCATACTTGATTTTCTGCTTCACCTTCTTATCAATAGGCTTATCCTTTAATGCTTTCTCAATTGCCGCAATGGTTTTGCTTACCTTCTCTGCGTCAATCTTATCAAAAGTTAACTCTGTGGAATCCTGTAGTTCTTCTGCTGCAATGGACTCGGTATAGCTCCACAGTTCTTCCAACTGCTGAGCAATCCGCTCTTTACTTTTTTGTATTGCTTTCCCCCATACAAAAGTGTATTTATTAGCATTTGCTTCGATTTTAGTTCCGTCAATGAAGACGGTTTTCAAACTCACTAAACCTTCTTCACTTAGCAGTAAGACTACTTGAGAAAATATCTTCTTCAATACATTTTTCAGCTTATCTGAACGAAATCGATTCAATGTATTATGATCAGGAGTGTTCATTCCCGACAGCCACATAAAATGGACATTCTGTTTTAATGCTTCCTCCATCTTTCGGCTGCTGTAAATATTATTAAGGTAGCTGTAAACTAGAACCTTTAACAACATCCGGGGATGGTAGCTCGATGTACCACCGCCTTTATACTTCTTTATTAATAATTCCAGATCGAGTTTGTCAACCACCTGGTCGACTATTCTTACCGGATGGGTTAGTTCTATCAGCTCATCAAAAGAGGGCGGAACCAACAAAAGTTGCTTGGGGGTGTAAGTCTTAAAGACTATTTTTGAAGTGGTCACAATGCAAGTATAACAGCTTGCAAAGGAGAAGAGCCTTCGGGCTCTTTTCTTTTATTAACCCGTTATAAACAAAAAAGGCTGCCCCCTTTTGAGACAGCCTCTTTTTTATAATCATACTGAGAATGAAATCAGTTACTGTTAATTCCGGTTGAATACTTTTTGAAAATGAAATAGACTGGTATTCCAAGCAGAATGATCAGCAAACCATAGAGGCTGAAAGCGCTTTGATAAATCAGCATGTTCAGCGCTACAAGAGCCGCCAGTACAATATAGATGAATGGCAATACCGGGTACCCGAATGCTTTGTAAGGCCTGTGCATATCCGGACGGTTTTTTCTGAGTACAAACAATCCGCTAATGGTAAGGACGTAAAATATCATTACGGCGAACATGATATAATTCAGCAGATCATTATAGGTTCCTGAAAAGCAAAGCAGGCAAGCCCAGATGCATTGCATGCCCAGGGATCTTGCCGGTACATGATTTTTATTCAGTTCGCCGGCCTTTTTGAAGAAGAGTCCGTCTTTTGCCATAGCATAATAGACTCTTGCAGCGGTGAGTATGATACCATTGAGACAGCCAAAGGTTGAGACCATGATCATAGCTGCCATGAAAAATTTACCCTGATCACCCAGGATGGTCTTCATCATTAGTGTCGCAACCCTTCCACTCTCAGCGGTTTTGATCTGTTCAATAGGCAAAGCAAAAAGGTATGCAATGTTGGCCAGAATGTACAGAAGGATGACAATGCTGGTTCCGAGAAACAGGGAAAGCGGAAGATTCTTCTGCGGGTTTTTTACTTCACCGGCGGTATAGGTGATATTATTCCATGCATCTGCCGAGAACAAAGACCCTGTCATGGCTGCCCCGAAAACACCGATGGTTGTCAGAGTGATAATGTCCGGAAATACGGGTTTGAAATTTTCAATGCTTCCGCTCACCTGCGACCCGAAATACAAACCAAGTATCACCAGCAGGAGTAATGAAGCGACTTTTACCACTGTAAAAACATTTTGTAACATGGCGCCTGCCTTTACTTCTCTGAAATTATACAGGGTAAGCAGTATGATCACACTTATTGCGAGTAATTGCTGTGTGTTGATCTGGAAGGCTCCCATACTCATTAAGAGGGTATCGGCTGAGATCTCCGGAAAGAAAACACCGGTGAATTTTGCAAAGGCCACAGCCACGGCGGCAATGGTGCCGGTCTGTATGACAGTAAACAAGGTCCAGCCATACAGAAAGCCGTACATGGGTCCGTATGCTTCTTTGAGATAAAGATACTGGCCACCCGCCTTTGGCATAGCTGCAGCTAACTCACCATAACTCAATGCGCCGAGTATCGTGATGATACCGGTTACGACCCAGGCCATGAGCAACATTCCCGGCGTTTCGACTTTTGTTGCAATCTCTGCCGATACGATGAAAATTCCGGAACCGATCATTGATCCGATGATGATCGCTGTTGAATCGAACAGAGATAATTGCTTTGATAATCCCTTGTCTTTGGACATTTGATGAAATTGAATTAATTCAAGGTCTCAATAAACGAATTTCGTTTTACAAATTGTAATTTTGCCGCATGACCAGATTGCAATTATTTGAACAGATTACGTTGAAAGGATCCTATTTATGTGTTGGCCTTGATACGGATATCAATAAAATTCCCAGACATCTTCTAAAACACGAAGACCCGGTATTTGAGTTTAATAAACAAATCATTGACGCAACTATTGAGTTTTGTGTTGCTTACAAACCTAATCTGGCATTTTATGAATCCCGAGGTCCGGCCGGTTTACTAAGTCTTGAACGTACACTTAAGTATATACCTTCAGAACTTTTTACTATTGCGGATGCAAAGAGAGGAGATATTGGAAATACATCAGAGATGTATGCCTCCACCTTTTTTGATTATTACCGTTTCGACGCCCTTACCATCACTCCTTATATGGGGCATGATTCAGTGAAGCCATTCCTTAGACCGGGAAAATGGGCGGTATTGCTGGCGTTGACCAGTAATGCAGGTTCTATGGATTTTCAACTTGCTGAAGTGTTAAGGGCAGGTGATCAGGAAAGTGAAAAACTTTTCGAACATGTATTACGACTATCCAGTTCCTGGGCAGGTCCGGATGAAATGATGTATGTTGCGGGAGCCACTCATCCTGAGTTGATTCACCGGATAAGAAAAATTGTCCCCGATCATTTTCTGCTTATCCCCGGCGTGGGTGCTCAGGGTGGAAGCCTCGCGGATGTTTCAGAAGCCGGTCTTAACTCAACCTGCGGGCTTCTCGTGAATTCATCCAGGCAGATTATTTATGCTTCATCCGGCGAGGATTTTGCAGATAAGGCGCGCTCAGAAGCGAAACTACTCAGATCCGAAATGGAGAAACACCTGGAAGGAATTAAATTCTGATGCCTTCTCCGTTGGCTGTTCAGGATTTTCAGATGATTTAATTTTGGCTGGTTCTTTTCTTTATTTGTAGAAAACAGCTTATAGTAAACAGCCGGACCTCGTGAAGCTGATTACCTTGAACAAAAATTCAGGGATGACAGAGGCTTTCCTTCATTATGTATGGAAGAATCAATTATTTGAAAATTCAGGTCTGAAAACAACCTGCGGATTAACGATCAGTGTAATCCATGCCGGAGAACATAATCATCATTCCGGACCGGATTTTTTTAATGCAAGGATCAGGATCGCGGAGACCTGTTGGGCAGGTACGGTGGAAATTCATATCCGGTCATCCGAATGGAGAAAACATCATCACCATGAAGATGCAGCCTATGACAATTGTATCCTGCATGTGGTGCTGGAAAGTGATGCGGAGGTGTTCAATACAAAAGGATCAAGAATATTTTGTCTTGAACTGCAGGAGTTGCTGCCGGTCAGGGCATGGAATAACTTCTGTAAGCTCATGGGAACCGACAGTTGGATTCCCTGTGCCCACAGAATAAGAGAAGTTGACAGTCTTGTGCTAAGGAACTGGTTGAAGTCTGTCGTTTCAGAAAGATTGGTCAGGCGATCGGAGGAATTCCTCGGGCTACTGGAAAGAAATGATTCCGACTGGGAACTAACGATGTTCCAGTCATTATGTACAGGATTTGGATTTCAGGTAAATAATCTTCCATTCTCCATATTATCCAGAATGGTTCCATGGCAGCTTATTCAACGCAACAGGAGTAATCTGATCAAAGTGGAAGCGATCCTGTTCGGCTGTTCCGGGTTTCTGGATCAGAAGTCCGGGGATGAATATTACAGGCTGCTGAAAAATGAGTTTGATTTTTTCAGAAGTGCTTACCGGCTTGAGCAGCTTGATATCTCAAACTGGAAATTCATGCGACTGCGACCGGTAAATTTTCCAACGGTACGGATCGCTCAGTTGTCAGCTCTGCTTGTTAAATCTTCAAACCTGTTTTCTTCTATGCTTGAGTTGAAGGACTGGACGACCGGGAAGAAATTTTTTAATATTCATGCCTCCGCTTATTGGGACCGGCACTATCATTTTGGAAAAAGTTCTGCCGCAGTCGTCAAATCCCTGGGTGAGGATTCGATCGCAAATTTATTCATCAACGTCATTATTCCCGCCATGTTCAGCTATGGAATTCGTAACTCTTTAGTGAAACGTGAACAAGAGGCATTGCTTCTCCTCAGTCAGATTCCTCCGGAAAAGAATTCCCGGATGGAAGCCTGGTCGGAGATCGGCATCAAAGCGCATTCCGCCCTGGAGTCACAGGCATTGCTGGAACTGAAGAAGCGATATTGTTCAGAAAAAAAATGTCTAACTTGCAGAATAGGAAAAGAGCTTATAAA
>CAZJDX010000027.1:0-38617 GCA_964544885.1 uncultured Flavobacteriales bacterium | reverse complement strand
ATTAGCCATTTTTCTTAATTGCCTTCATTCCTTAATGGTCTTATAGAACAAAGCGGAACGACCATACACGCCTGGCTCCACACAATATTCTGCTCTGCAGATCAGGCTTGCCATGAAAGCGATTAACAATTTTTCTTAATTGCCTTCATTCATTAATGGTCTTAAGGAACAAAGCGGAACGACCATACACGCCTGGCTCCACACAATATTCTGCTCTGCAGATTAGGCTTGCCCTGAAAGCGATTAACATTTTGCTTAATTGCCTTCATTCCTTAATGGTCTTATAGGACAAAGCGGAAGGGCCTCACAAGCCTGCCTTTCACACAACATTCCGCACAGCCGGGACCTAAATTTCTTAATGGTCTTTAATAGTGGTAAAATCAATCAGGGTCTTAAAGCTCGGTATTTTTTACTCCCTGCGCCGCCAGCTTCCAAAAATATTTTTCATTAACGACCTTCCGCAGCGCGTCAAGGTGTCTCTGACCGTGAAGGTCGCTGCCAATGAGGTCAATCATGTTTTCATCGATCATTCTTTCAGCGATCTTTTTAGCGGGTCCTCCATAATATCCAGTCAGAGAGTTGGTATTCAGCTGGAACAAAACACCCGACTCTTTGATCTTATGGAATTCTTCAAATTTATTATACCAGTAGGGATATCTTTCAGGGTGGGCAAGTATCGGTCTATACCCTCTGATATTCAGTTCAAAGATGATGCTGCTGAGTGTGTCTGGTGGATTGATATAAGATACTTCGAAGAGTACGAATCTGTCGCCAAAAGTCAGCAGACTTTCATTTCTAATCTTTTGCAGGAAGCCCTCATCCAGATAATATTCTGCCGCAGCTTCCAGTTCTACCTGAATCCCCTGGTTTGTAATTTCTTCTCTTACTTTCAGAAGTCCTTCTCTGATCACTTCAGGAGTGTTTTTGAAGTAGTCGCTCATGATATGGGGACTGGTGACCAGTTTTCTGAATCCAAGCGCTGTCAGGGCCTTGATCATATCTATTGACTCTTCCAGGGTTTTCACACCATCATCAATTCCAGGTATCAGGTGTGAATGGATATCCGTACCGATAGTGGAAAAATCGCTGAGTGCCGGATAATCCGCTTCCCGGGATTTGCCTGAAAAGAATGATCGCAGGGAAGCCATATCAGTTTGCTTTGATCATTGATTTGCGAAACCATTCCAGGGTTTTAGCCAGCCCTTCTGTCAGGTCAACTGAAGGACTGTATGCAAGCAGTGATTTTGCTTTGGTGATATCTGCCAGTGAATCCCGGATATCCCCTGCCCTTGTTTCACGGTGTATGGGCTTAAGATCCGAATGGCAAAGGCCTGCAATTTTTTCAAACAATTGATTGATGGAAGCGCGTTCACCTACCGCAACGTTGAAAACAAGATGTCTGGCATCCGGAAGTGTGGCAAGCAAGGCTTTCACATTCGCCTGAACGGCATTATCTACATAGGTGAAATCCCTGGTTTGTTCTCCGTCGCCATCAATGAATGGGGGTTTGTGATCGAGTACAGCCTGGATAAAAAGAGGTATAACCGCCGCATAGGGTCCGTCCGGACTTTGGTTTGGACCAAATACATTGAAATATCGCAGGCCCAGAATTTCCATGTTGTACGTATCGGCAAAGACCCTTGCATAAAGTTCATTGGTCTTTTTGCTTACCGCATATGGGGAGAGCGGATTGCCGGTCTCTGTTTCTTTTTTAGGTAAATCCGGATGATCACCATAAACGGATGAAGAGCTGGCATAAACAAATCTCTTCACGCGCGCTTCCCTAGAAGCCTCAAGCATATTGAGGAAGCCGGTGGAGTTGATAGCATGAGTTGTAAGCGGATCCTTAACTGACCTGGGTACTGAGCCTAAAGCGGCCTGATGAGAGACATAATCTATCCCTTTGCAGGCTCTTTTACAGGTTTCTGTGTCACGAATATCTCCTTCAATGAATTCCACATTGGGTGAATCGAGGAGGGAGCGGATATTTTCAATAGTGCTGGTGAGCAGGTTGTCGAGTATCCTGACTTTTCCCGCCTTTGCCCGGACGAGATAGGCTGCAAGGTTGGAACCTATGAAACCTGAGCCACCTGTGATAAGAAAAGAGCTTTTACTAAGATCTTCGGAATGAAAAACGGGGTTTGACATGATTGCTTAAAATAGATCTTATGTTTAGAACTAAAATTTTCTCAGCGATGTGCGTATTGAAGATTGTAGTATTTCAGATATTCACCTGATGTAACTTGATCCAACCAATCTTCATTTGCCAGATACCAGTCGACGGTCTTTTCGAGTCCTTCTTCAAATTGTAAAGAAGGTTTCCAGCCAAAATCAAGTTGCAGTTTTGCAGAATCGATTGCATACCGAAGGTCATGACCGGCCCTGTCGGTCACGAAGCTTATAAGTTTTGCGCTCTCACCGGAAGTTCTCTTAAGTTTTTGATCCATGATCCTGCAAAGTAACTGTACCAGATCAATATTGCGCCATTCATTTTGTCCGCCAATGTTATAGGTAGAACCTGGCTCTGCTTTGTGGAACAAAACATCGATGGCACTTACATGATCTTCAACATACAGCCAGTCACGGACATTCTCACCTTTGCCGTAAACCGGAACCGGCTTATTATTCTTAATATTGTTGATCGCGAGTGGGATGAGTTTTTCGGGAAATTGATGTGATCCGTAATTATTCGAACAATTGGAGATAACTACCGGTAATTTATAAGTGTCAAAATAAGCCCGCACCAGGTGATCGGATCCGGCCTTGGAGGCGGAGTAGGGGCTATGAGGATCATATGGGGATTGTTCCGTAAAAAAACCTGTCTTGCCCAGTGAACCATATACTTCATCTGTTGAAACATGATAAAATATATTTCTTACACCCTTGTCTGCCTGTGAAGTATCCTTTAGCCAGCTTTGTCTGGCAGCGTTCAGCAGATTGACCGTGCCAACAATATTGGTCATGATGAAGTCCATCGGATCAGAGATGCTTCTGTCAACATGTGACTCGGCTGCAAGGTGGATAACGGCGTCGAAATTTCTTTCGCTGAACAGTTGGTTGACAAATTCAGCGTCAATAATGTCGCCTTTCAGAAATTCATAGTTCGTACGATTCTCTATATCCCTGAGGTTGGTCAGGTTGCCTGCATAGGTAAGTTTATCAAGATTGAGGATCTTGTAATCCGGATACTTGTTTACAAAAAGCCTGACAAGATGCGAACCGATGAAACCGGCTCCACCGGTGATCAGGATATTTCTTTTATATGTTGGCATGCAGGTTGGGTTTTTCAATGCCCGGATTTTTTAAGTGAAGTTCCCATGCCCAGGCGCTTCGCATGATGTCTTCAAGATTTCGTTTTGCCTTCCAGCCAAGTTCGCCGTTAGCTTTGCTTGTGTCCGCCCAGACCTTTTCCACATCTCCCGGACGACGCGGACCCATGTTGTACTTAAGTCTTTGGCCGCTTACCTTTTCAAAATTTCTGATAGCTTCAAGGACGGTGTTGCCTTTCCCTGTACCCAGGTTAAAGATCTCAAACGCATGCTTGTTCTTTTTGTTGATGAGCCGGTTAATGGCGGCTACATGCGCATCCGCTATATCCATCACATGCACATAATCGCGGATGCAGGTACCGTCGGGAGTATTATAATCTCCGCCGAAAACCGTCAGAGAATCACGAAGACCTGCGGCGGTTTGAGTGATGACAGGAACCAGGTTTGTTGGTGATTGCAATGGGTATTCGCCTATCATGGCCGAGTCATGCGCTCCGGCCGGATTGAAATATCTCAACGCACACCCTTTGAAATGGCTGACAGCCAGAAGGTCGGATAATATTTTTTCTCCGATCTGTTTAGTATATCCATAAGGTGATTCGGCTTCTCCCAGACTGGAATTCTCATTGACAGGTTGCTGCTCATTATCACCATAAACGGAACAGGAGCTTGAGAATACAAAATTATCCAGGTTTCTTTCCTTGTAAATTTCAAGCAGGTTTATGAGTGAAAGGATATTGTTTCGGTAATATTTCAAGGGGTCAAGAACCGATTCTCCGACCGCCTTGTATGCCGCGAAGTGAATGGTGGCCTTTATGTCATAGGCTGAAAAGAATTTCGCGAGGTCTGGTTTATGACACAGATCAATATTGAAGAATTGTACCGGCTTGCCTGTTATCTTTTCTATGGAATGTATGACATCCTCCCTCGAATTGCTGAGGTTGTCAATCAGGATGGGATTAAAACCCTGTCTGGCAAGTTCCACGGCTGTATGAGAGCCTATGTAACCGGTGCCGCCTGTAACTAGAATGTTCATCTTACAAACTCCAGTAGTTAATATTTTTAATTTTCTGTCTGTAAACACCTTTGATGTCCACAAGCATGCCGTCAGGCGCGAGAATATTTTTGAACCAGTCTTCGTCCAGCTTCAGATACTCGGTATGATTCACCGCCACGATGACCGCGTCATAGTTTCTGCCCGGTTCTTTGATCAATTCAAAGCCATATTCATGTTTCAGTTCTTCCGAATCAGCACGCGGATCAGTGACTTCAACCTGTACGCCATAAGAACTCAGTTCTTTGACAACATCGGCGACTTTGGAGTTTCTGATATCATCAACGTTTTCCTTGAAGGTAGCTCCCATCACCAGTGCCCTGCTTTTTGAAAGGTCCTTTCCACTTCCAATGATCTTCTTGACGGTTTGTTTGGAAATATAAAATCCCATACTGTCATTAACATATCTTCCGCTATTGATTACCTGGGCATGATATCCGAGTTCCTGTGCTTTATAGGTTAGATAATACGGATCCACACCTATACAGTGTCCACCGACAAGCCCCGGTTTGAAATTGATAAAATTCCATTTAGTGGCCGCGGCTTCCAGTACTTCATAGGTATTTATTCCCATCTTGTTGAAAATGATGGAAAGTTCGTTCATGAGGGCTATGTTCACATCCCGTTGCGTGTTCTCAATGATCTTCGCGGCTTCGGCAACTTTTATTGAACTGGCTTTAAAGACACCCGCTTTGACGATGATCTCGTATGTGGTTGAGATATTCATCAGGGCTTCTTCGTCGCAGGCCGATACCACCTTCAGTATTTTTGTTATGGTATGTTCTTTGTCTCCCGGATTAATCCGTTCAGGGGAGTATCCAACCTTAAAATCCTCCATGTATTTCAATCCTGAAAGTTCTTCGAGGATGGGTATGCAGTCCTCTTCCGTGCATCCCGGATAGACGGTTGATTCGTAAACGACATAGTCGCCTTTCTTGAGCACTTTACCAATGGAACCTGAAGCGCCGAGAATGGGTTTGAGGTCTGGAAGGTTGTGCTCATCAATGGGAGTGGGAACCGTGACAATGAAAAAATTCGCTTCGCGGAGTTTATCCAGCGAGGAAGTGAATTCAATATCGGTATTTTCAAAATCCTCCTTTTCAAGTTCTCCGCTCGGATCTATTCCCTGTCTCATTTTATCAAGACGGCCTTCACTGATGTCAAATCCGATTACCTTAACCTTTTTCGCGAATTCCAGCGCAATAGGAAGACCAACATAGCCTAGTCCAAGAACGGCGATCTTCTTTTTTTTATCTATAATATCTTTTGAAATCATAATGAGGCTATTTATTCAGGACCTTATCTTCTTAAGGTTTCGCAGCGAGTATATTCTTTCTATGATGTCCACTACCTTGAGTCCTTCCAGGGCATTGGTGGTTGCTGTCGTTCGTCCTTTCAAGGTGTCAATTACATTTTCAATAATGAAATGATGATTTGCAGCGGATCCTTTATAGTGTCCGTAATCATTGGCGGGATTTACGGGAGGCAGTTGAGGCATTATATAATCCCGGATATGACAGTATTCCACTTCATTCATATATTGTCCGCCGATTTTGACGCTGCCTTTTTCTCCAATGATCGTCATACTGCTTTCCAGGTTTTTATCCCAGACAGAAGTAGAGTAACAGATGGTGCCCATTCCTCCATTCACGAACTGAAAATTTACAAATCCCGAATCTTCGAATTCAGTCAGTGTCTGATGGTTGAAATCGCTGAACTTACCCTGGATATCTGTTATGTCGCCAAAGAGCCAATACATAATATCAATAAAGTGACTGAACTGTGTGAAGAGTGTACCACCATCCAGTTTATTGTTTCCCTTCCAGTTCCTTCCGGTATAATATCTTTCATCCCTGTTCCAGTAGCAATTCAGCTGAACCAGATAGATATCACCCATTATGCGTCGGTCAATGATGTCCTTTATCCAGATGGAAGGGGGGGAGTATCTGTTTTGCATCACGCAAAATACCTGACGTGAAACCTGGAGTGCTTTGAAGATTATCTTTTCGCAATCCGCTACGGTGAGGCCCATAGGTTTTTCGATTACGACATTTTTCTTTTTTTCAAGTGCTTTCAGTGTATGCTCTGCGTGCAAGCCGTTCGGAGAGCAGACAACAACCACATCAAAATCCGGTGATGAGGCGAATAGATCATCCATACTCAGGAAGAATGGAACTTCAAGATCCGAGAGCCCGATATTTTCTTTGGGCTGAATATCGCACATGGCGATCAACTCGGCTTCCTGATTTCTGCGGATCATTTCCGCATGTCTTTTTCCTATATGTCCGCTCCCGACAACTGCGAACCGTACCTTCCTGTTCTCTTCCATCTTGATTTACTTCAGGCGTTTCACCTTGTTGCTTTCAAGTTTGTATTCCTGCTTGCTCTCAGGGCAAATCGCTATTCCCAGGGCGTCAAATTTCAAACGGTGGCCGTATTCACTCATCCAGCCGATCTGTCTGGAAGGATTTCCAACTACCAGCGCATAAGCCGGTACATTTTTGGTCACCACTGATCCGGCACCGATAAAAGAATACTCACCGATATTGTGACCGCATACAATAGTGGCGTTTGCTCCGATGGTGGCGCCTTTCCCGACATGGGTTTTCACGTATTGATTTCTGCGTACGATCGCACTGCGGGGATTGTTCACATTGGTAAATACCATAGAGGGTCCGAGAAATACATCATCCTCGCAAATCACTCCGGTAAAAAGGGAAACGTTGTTTTGCACTTTCACATTTTTTCCGAGAACCACCTCCGGGCTGACGACTACATTCTGTCCGATATTACAATTTTCGCCAATGATGCATTGACTCATAATATGGCTGAAATGCCAGATCTTCGTTCCTTTTCCGATCCTGGCCCCCTCATCTATTACTGCCGTCTCGTGTGCGAAATATTCTTTTTCCATATAAAAATGCCTGATTTAATACGAAGGTACGAAATTGGAATATTTAGGTATAATATTGAAATGCAGGTATTTGTAATCAACTTAGAGCTGATTTCTCAAACCTGTGTGAGGAGTTATACAATTCCTCCTTTGAAAGGGTTTTAAAATAATCGTAGGTTAATCTCAATCCCTGTTCCCTTGAAACCCGCGGTTTCCATCCGAGAATTTGTTCCGCCCTGCTGATATCCGGTTGTCTTTGTTTCGGGTCATCGGTCGGAAGTTCCTTATAAACTATTTTCTGTTTGCTCCCCGTCAGTTTCAGGATCTCCTCCGCAAATTCCCTTATCGTAATCTCATCAGGATTACCCAGATTAACCGGCATCGAATAGTCGCTCAGCAGAAGTCGTACGATACCCTCCACCAGGTCATCCACATAGCAGAAAGAGCGTGTCTGACTGCCGTCACCGAAAACAGTCAGATCCTCTCCTCTCAACGCCTGTCCAAGAAAGGCCGGAAGTGCACGGCCATCATTCAGACGCATTCTGGGTCCATAGGTATTGAAAATCCTTACGATCCTTGTTTCAAGTCCATGGAAAGTGTGGTATGCCATAGTAATTGCTTCCTGAAATCTCTTGGCTTCATCATAAACGCCTCGCGGTCCGATCGGATTGACATTTCCCCAATAGTCTTCGTTTTGTGGATGTACGAGCGGGTCGCCATATACTTCCGAAGTGGAAGCTACGAGGATTCGTGCATTTTTTGATTTGGCAAGTCCCAGAAGATTGTGTGTTCCAAGTGAACTGACTTTCAGGGTCTGTATAGGAATTTTCAGGTAGTCGATAGGACTGGCAGGTGAAGCGAAGTGGAGAATATAATCGAGATTGCCCGGCACGTGAACGAAACGGGATACATCGTGATGATAAAATTCAAATTCTTTTTTTCTGAAATGATCCTCTATGTTCTTAAGGTCACCGGTTATCAGATTATCCATTCCAATGACATGGTAGCCATCCCTGAGAAAGCGATCGCAGAGATGTGAACCGAGGAATCCGGCCGCGCCGGTAATCAGGATCCTTTTCATGATGTTATGTTTAGAGCGTCCCTTGAATGCAGCTGATAATTCATTTGCTTCAGGAAGGTCTTCCTACGCTGTAGTAAACAAATCCTTTTTCCTTCATTTGAACCGGATCGTAAAGATTCCTTCCGTCAAAAATCACTTTCTCCTTCATAAGGCTTTTCATCCTGTCATACTCGGGAGTTCTGAAGACAGCCCACTCCGTGGCAATAACAAGAAAGTCGGCCCCGTCCAGTACTTCATAGGGGTCTTTTCCGTAAGTGATTTTCCCGCCAACGACTTTCTTCGTGTTTTGTATGGCTTCGGGATCATAAGCCCTTACTTCAACTCCGGATCTCAGCAGTTCTTCAATGATGTACAAGGCCGGAGCTTCTCTGATATCGTCTGTGTCCGGCTTGAAAGCGAGCCCCCAGAGCGCAGCCTTCTTTCCTTTCAATGAATTTCCATAGTGCTTCTTCATTTTCTCTACCATGCTCAGTTTCTGCTTTTCATTCACACTGATCACTGATTTGAGTAACTGAAAGTCATAATCATTTTCTTCGGAGGTTCTGACAAGAGCCTGAACATCTTTTGGAAAACAACTACCCCCGTATCCGATACCTGCGAACAAAAACCGTTTACCAATCCTGTCATCTGAACCGATTCCTACTCTGACCTGATCTACATTCGCTCCAACTTTTTCGCATAGGTTGGCAATTTCATTCATAAAGGTGATCTTGGTGGCAAGGAAAGCGTTCGCAGCGTATTTGGTTAGCTCTGAACTTCGTTCATCCATAAAATACACCGGATTTCCCTGTCTGACAAAAGGCGCGTACAACTCCAGCAGGATTTTTTTTGCTCTTTCCGATTTGGTGCCGATTACAACGCGATCGGGTTTCATAAAATCATCCACGGCAAATCCTTCGCGCAGAAATTCAGGATTGGAAACAACATCGAACTCAACCTTGCAATTTCTGGCGATTATCTCCTTCACTTTATCAGCGGTACCGACCGGAACGGTGCTTTTATTTACGATCACTTTATATTCCTTCAGCAGATGACCAAGCTCTTCAGCCACCTGCAGCACATGCTTCAGATCGGCGGAACCGTTTTCTCCCGGAGGAGTGGGGAGGGCGAGAAATATGATTTCCGCGTCCTTAATGCCTTCAGTCAGATGGGTAGTGAAATGCAGCCTGCCTTGTTTAATATTTCTTTCAAATAAAACGTCAAGGTGAGGTTCATAGATCGGAATGACACCTTTCCTGAGACTTTCAACTTTTTCTGAATTGATATCAACGCATGTTACGTGATTTCCAGTTTCTGAAAAACAGGTGCCGGTTACCAGTCCGACATAACCTGTTCCGATTACGGCAATTTTCATATTATTTTTTCTTCATCGGATCATTGACAGATAATGTTGTCATTGATTAAAATAATCGAGCACTTTCGAGATAATGAAATTCTGAATTTCCCCTGTCATCTCAGTATGGATTGGAAGGGAGAGAACTTGTCTGCATAATGTTTCAGTCACCGGAAAACTGCCTTCGCTGTAACGTTCATCCTTGTATGCTTTCTGTAAGTGAAGTGGAACCGGGTAATAGATCATTGCGGGAATTTCAAAGGATGCAAGGTATTTACGAAGTTCATCACGGTCTGCATTTATTAGTTTCAGTGTGTACTGATGAAAAACATGAGTGGATTTCTCAGAACGGACAGGAATAGCCAGGTTAGGATGACCTTTGAAGGCCTGGTCGTAGTTATCAGCGACTTTTCTTCTTGCTGCCGCATATTCGTCCAGGTGTTTCAGCTTGATCCTGAGAATGGCTGCCTGAATACTGTCGAGTCTTGAATTTACACCTACTTCATCATGATAATACTGAACACTCTGTCCATGGTTCACGATCATCCTCAGTTTAGAGGCAAGCGAATCGTCATTGGTAAAAATGGCACCACCGTCTCCGTAGCATCCCAGGTTTTTGGAAGGAAAGAAGGAAGTGCAGCCAATGGTACCGATAGTTCCCGCTTTCACTGTTTTCCCTTTGTCTGAATGGAAATCAGCGCCAATGGCCTGTGCATTGTCTTCAATCACGTGCAGGTTAAATCGTCCGGCAATGTCCATTACCGCATCCATATCGGCGCATTGGCCAAAGAGGTGAACCGGTACAATGGCTCTGGTTTTTGGGGTGATGGCAGCCTCCACCGCGCGTGGATCCAGAGTGAAAGTGTCGGGCAATACATCCACAAGCACCGGCTTCAGTTGAAGTAACGCTATCACTTCCGCGGTTGCCACATAGGTAAAATCCGCGGTTATTACTTCGTCGCCGGGCTTCAGGCCCAAAGCCATAAAAGCGATCTGTAAAGCATCCGTACCATTCGCGCAGGGTATAACATGCCTCACGCCAAGGTATTTCTCCAACTCATTTTGAAAGGCTTTTACTTCAGGACCATTAATGAAGGCAGTGGAGCTGATTACATCCAGGATCGCTTTATCCACTTCAGCCTTGATCTTATTATACTGACCCAGGAGGTCAACCATCTGAATTTTCTTCATTTTTGGGGGTTGAAAGCATGCGAAGATAGGTAAATAATCAGCATGAATCGTATCTGGAACAGCGCTTTAAGCCCTTGTGCATCAGGAAGTGAAGGCCGGATATGTGCATGGTACAGCGTTCATCTTACCGGTTCGCATCAGTTCTGAAAATGTAATCTTTGCCATGAAATTTTATCTTTGCAAGCAATTGAAAACCTATGGCAAAGTCAAAATTTACAGCTAAGCATTATCTGAAATGGTATGAGGACATGCTTTTGATGAGGAAGTTCGAAGAACGTGCAGGCCAGCTTTACGGAATGCAGAAAATAAAAGGATTCTGTCATTTGTATATTGGACAGGAAGCGATAGTTGCCGGCGCCATGACGGTGCTGAAAGCCGAGGATAATATGATCACGGCTTACAGGGATCATGCACACGCGTTAGCTAAAGGAACCAGCGCCAGGGCGGTGATGGCTGAATTGTACGGTAAAGAAACCGGTTGTTCAAAAGGAAAAGGCGGCTCAATGCATATGTTCGACGCAAAGAACAGGTTTTTCGGCGGCCATGGAATTGTTGGAGGACAAATTCCTTTAGGCGCTGGTATCGCTTTTTCGGAGAAGTATCAAGGCACTAAGAATGTGACGGTATGTTATATGGGAGATGGGGCTGTCAGACAAGGGGCCTTCCATGAAGCGCTGAACATGGCAATGATCTGGGACCTTCCTGTAGTGTTTATCATAGAAAATAATAATTATGCAATGGGTACCTCGGTGAAACGTACAAGTAATGTTACCGATTTGTATAAACTGGGTCTTTCGTATGACATACCTTCAGAACCGGTAGACGGAATGAGTGTTGAGGCGGTACACGAAGCGATGGAAAAGGCGGTCAGCCATGCACGCGAAGGAAAAGGACCTTATTTGCTGGAGATGAATACATACAGGTATAAGGGACATTCCATGAGTGATCCTGCCAAGTACAGAACGAAGGAAGAAGTCGAATCTTACAAGGCTAAAGATCCTGTTGAAATGGTGCTGAAAACAATCCTGGAGAAAAAGTATGCCACTGAAAAGGAAATAGACGCTATCCAGGCAAAAGTGCGTGATATCGTTGAAGACTCAGTTACATTTGCAGAGGAATCAAAGTATCCTGATCCTTCTGAATTATATACAGATGTGTATGTTCAGTCAGACTATCCATATATCATGGATTGAACAGGTAAATATTTTTTCATAACAGAGTTTAAATCATAAAAGACACATGGCCGAAATTGTCAGGATGCCAAAGATGAGTGACACCATGACTGAAGGTGTTGTTGCCAAATGGCACAAAAAGATTGGTGATACCGTAAAGAGTGGTGATGTGGTTGCCGAGATCGAAACGGACAAGGCAACGATGGAATTTGAATCATATCAGGATGGTGTCTTGCTCTACCAGGGAGTGGAAGAAGGCAAATCCGCGCCGGTGAATGGAGTACTGGCAATTTTTGGCAAGAAGGGTGAAGATTACAAGGCCTTACTTGAGAGTGAAAGTAAAAATGCTGAAGCCAGAACCGAGGCTGCACCTGCTTCAACGGAAAGTCCAACGTCTGAGCCGGTGGTGAAAACGGCGGCCCCGGCCCCGGCTCCACGGATTGTAACAGCTCCTGTACAAGCCACTGCAGGTGATGACAGGATCAAAGCATCTCCACTTGCAAAAAGACTTGCCGGTGAAAAAGGAATTGACCTCTCAAAAGTTTCCGGATCAGGGGGGCAGGGAAGGGTCGTCAAAAGAGATATAGACTGGTATCGTCCCGGAACTATGCCTTCAACCGCTTACGCATCTGTTCCGGCACTCACTAAAGAGAGCTTTGAGGAATTTACCGTCAGTCAGATGAGGAAGACTATAGCGAGAAGATTGGGGGAAAGTAAATTTTCGGCTCCTCACTTTTATCTCACGATGGAGATCGATATGCAGCAGGCGGTGGCCGCAAGAGAAAGTATTAATGCAGTTACCGGCGCCAAGATTTCATATAATGATATGGTTATTAAAGCTGTCGCCTCTGCGCTGAGAAGACATCCAAAGATAAACTCCTCCTGGCTGGGGGATAAGATAAGAACGAATCATCACATACATATAGGAGTGGCGGTTTCCGTTGAAGAAGGCCTGCTTGTTCCGGTTATCCGCTTTGCCGATTCAAAAACGCTCAGGACGATAAATTCCGAAGTGAAGGAATTCGTACAGAAGGCAAAGGACAAAAAGCTGCAACCGGCCGACTGGGAAGGGAATACATTTACGGTGTCAAATCTCGGGATGTACGGAATAGAGGAATTCACTGCGATTATTAATCCGCCGGATGCCTGCATTCTGGCAATTGGCAGCATTCTCGAAAAGCCGGTCGTCAAAAATGGTCAGGTACTTGCCGGACAGGTGATGAAAGTTACCCTGAGTTGCGATCATCGCGTTGTGGATGGAGTGGCTGGAGCAGAGTTTCTGAGAACCTTAAAAGGATTGCTGGAAAATCCTGTGATACTTCTGGGTGAAGGATCTGTCTAAGGCCGTCCGGCTTCCGTCAAAAAAAAATCCCGCCAACCCGGCGGGATTTTTTTTTGAATCATTAATGATTACTGAATAATCAGGCGACGAACGCTGAGTCCATCATGGCTTTGAATCCTGACGAGATACACACCCTGACTGAGCTGGTCAAGATTGTACTCAAGTCGCACCTCACCAAGGTTCAGTGTTCTTGAATCTTCAATGAGAACCCTGCCGTTGAGATCCTGTATGCTGATCGTGACCGCTTTCACTTCATTGGCTGACAGGTGAAGTGTCACCTTATCAGTTGCAGGATTCGGATAGACGTTCAGATAAGATAATGCACTCAGCTGATTGATACCCACACTGAATTGAACCTGTATTGTGTCGGAATTCGAACATGAATTAGTATCTGTTACCGTTACAATATAGGTTCCGTCCGTGGTCACACTGATGGTTTGTGTGGTCGCGCTGGTATTCCAGTTATAGCTGCTGAATCCGGCGCCGGCATCAAGAATTACCGTTTGGCCGGTAATGGCCGTAGTGTCAGGGCCCAAATTGACGACAGGGAGTGGATTTACTGTGGCGACAACAGCTGTTCTGATCTGGTTATTGCAGAAGTTTCCGTTCTGAGCGTAGAAAGTGGTTGTTGCTGTAAGATTCGGGATACTGTAAGTGTTACCCGTAAACAACAATGTACCACCTGCAGGTGCATCGTACCACTCAACCGTATTGCTGGCAACAGCGCTGATCACGATGGCGCCGGCACCGCACCTCGAACCACCAAGTCCTGTTGGAGGAGCAGGAGGAACCACAATATTATTTGTAACCTCGATGGTATCATTTGAATTGTCCAGGTCAGGGCCATAAGAAGTGTAAGCCTGTATAGTAAGGTTTCCGCCTCCCAGTGTGGAAATAGAGCCCAGTGAAAGGTTTGTACTGGTTCCTGATGCAAGAACTCCGGTGATGGTATCGGTGAAAGACGTATTTACCGCTCCGGTGATATTCACCTGAATAATGACTCCACTTGCATCATTGGCGCCGAAATTCCTTACAACCACACTTACATCAGCATTTGCATTTTCACAGTCTCCGTTGAGAGGTGAGGCTATGGAAAGTATGCCGACATCAGTGGGTAAAAGGACTGTCAGACAAACCGTATCAGAATTTTCACAACCAAAATTATTGCTGACAACAACTGAATAGCATCCGCTGGTATTCGCGGAGATTGTCTGGGTACTTTCTCCGCCCGGACTCCACAGATAACTTGAAAACCCGGCTCCGGCATCGAAAGTCACTGAGTTGCCGGTAGCAATGGTCGTGTCATTACCCAGATTTACCGAAGGTAAAGGAAGAACTACCGCGTCGACTGCCACTCGGTCGCTTGGACATACATTTTTTGCTTCCACATAATAGGTGGTTGTTGCCACCAATACAGGTGTGGTAAAACTGCTGCCGGTATCCAGTGCAGTGCCACCGCTTGCTGCCGCATACCAGTTAAGGGAATCGGAAGCGCTGGCGGTAAGTGTAACCGCGCCTGTCCCGCAGGTACTGTCGGAAACTGCGACAGGCGCAGCCGGGATCGCATTGATGGTCCGGCTGGCGCTCACCGTATCATTGCTATGATCCACATCCAGAGCAAAGGAAGTATAGCATACCATGTTGAATGTTCCGCCAGCGGAGGTGTTGATGCTTGTGCTGAATGTGAGCGTATCGGTATTGCCGGGCAGGAGCGTTCCGGAATAAGTATCGTTAAGGGTTATTCCTATGGCACCTGTTATTTCACAGACAACATTGAAACTTGTTTCAGTAGAGGCTCCGTTGTTTGAAACGATAACTTTCACTTCACTTACGGTACTGCCGCAGGAAGCGTTGACAGGACTTAAGATGGCGCTGACACCGAGATCCCTTGTGACTCCGGTGAATTCGTCTGCCCCTATATCGGGATTGGTGACATTCCTGATGGTTCCGTCAATATCTTCGGTAACGTTAGCCCTGGGGGTTCCTGCATTATCCATGGCGGTTGAAGTGGCATGAAGATCCGTAGCTGATAAAAATCCGGGATCAACACTGATCGAATTCGTATCACTCTCTGTATCGGCAACCCAGTCGATGAGAGTACTTATATCCGAACCGGCATATCTTCCAAGTTCAGCTCCGGTAAAATGGAGGTTATTATGGTCGGAACTGGAAATACCGCTGGCCGCTGCAGCAGAGACTGTATAGCAATAGCCGCCACCGTTGTTCGACAGTACATTGTTTTTGATCACCATTCCTGACATGACACCGTGCATGGAAAGTCCTGCCGAATTGGTATTACTTCCGGTCATGTGAACACTGTTGAAGACGATATCCTGATAATCTCCGTTTACCACAGCTATACCTGTTGTATCGTCGCACTGGATGAAGTTGTTCGCAACGATACCGGGAACAGTGTTAAAGCCGCTGCAGTCTTCCAGGTAGATTCCCGTTCCGGTAATACCGCTGATCTTGTTTTTAGTGACAAGCTGACTTTGCATACTGCTGGTAAGATGAATGGCCGCATATCCGGAATAAGTGGAAGTGCTGTTGATGATATTACTGCTGATAAGTGTATTGGACTGGCTTGAATTCTGAATAGCCTTTGAATACTGGTTAATGAAATGATTTGAGGTGATAACGGTTGATCCTTCGAGTGAAACGTTGCTTGTGCCATTCATGTAGATTCCGAGGGAACCGTTTTCAAAAAGATTATTCGAAAAGGTATTCATTGAATCATTGCTCGCGCTGGCACTGGTTGAATATACCAATGCGGAGAGACTGTTGGTAACATTGTTCACCGCTCCGATCAGACGACAATGGCTGATCGTATTGTAAGTGGCGGTGCCGGTGAATTCAAAGATCCTGGCATAGGGCTCAATTCCTGTACGAATAAGACTTAGCTGGTGGAATGTGAAATAGTCTGCCCCGTCCAGTTTGATCAGGTAATTGGTTGGTGTAAATGCAGGCTCGGAAGGAAAGAGGAGATTTACACTGGTGCTGTCGCCGTTTTCGGATTGAAACGTGATGGTATTGGTGCCGCTGGCACCGCTGACAGGAGTGAGAACAGCCTGGATGGTATCGGTCATTGGCCTGATATTGAAAACAACCGGGCCGCACACCCCCTGTGAATTCAGGGCCGCGACAGCGTCATCGATGGTAGCAAAATCAGGACTCGCACCACCGATTGTATAGGTGCCATTCAATCTTACGCCGTAAATGGCGCTGTTCAGTGTATCGTTAGAGGTATTGTTATCGGCGCCGCCGTTAGGAGCAGAGGTGTAAACTTTAAACACATACGTTGTGGAGGACAGGAAGTTGAAGGTGCCAAGCGTCACCGTATCGTTGGTGCCGGATGGAATCAGTCCGCTGTAGGAGGCGTCGGTCTGCGCCACCCCGTTGACCTCCCAGCCTACCGTAGCGCTGGTGATGTCGGTGGCGCCGTAATTCCTGATGATCACCTGGACGGATTGTGATCCTGCGCATATTGGGTTTGTCGGTTCAAGGATTGACAAAGCCCCTATATCGGTTTGCGCAAAGACCGTACTGAAAGTTAAAAGAAAACAGATCTGCACGAACAGAAATGTCTTGAGAAGTGGATGTTTTTTCATCGGCTTAATGATTTTATTTTTGGTTTGAATTTTTCTGAGTGTAAAGTTACACCGCGAATTAAAAATCACGGGGATTTCAGTCTAAACTTATCAATCTGTTAATGTTGAAAAGAACAGAAAGAAAAACAAGAATCTCCAAGAACGACTCTCATTTCTCATCCTGCTTTGCTTCGCCACTTTCACGGAAATGGTAATTTATCTGAACCGAAGGATTCTCTTCCTTGTTTACATTAGCGTTCACCTCGCCTTCTCCGGAATTTTCATTTTCAATCCTGTTTTCAGCATTATCCTTTTCCAATTCCTCATCGATCTCCCATTGGGCTTTTTTACGCTGCGGCCCTTCTTTCCTGAAATAAAATGAACAGATTATTCCTGCAATTGACCCGAAGAGGTGCGATTCCCATGACATGCTTTCATCAATCGGAAAAATACCCCATACCAGACTACCGTAAAGAAAGGTGACAAGAAGTGATATCGATATAAGCCTCGGATCTTTACGAAGGATCCCGCTGAAGAAGAGAAAGAAAACCAATCCATAGATTAGTCCGCTTGCACCGATATGAGACGTCTCACGTCCGGCGATCCACACCCAGATGCCGGAGAGTACCCAAACAAGCATTATCACCCGGCCTGCCAGACTGGGATAGAAGTAAAACAGCGTTGTGCCCGCAATGAGTAAGGGCAGGGTGTTGGCCAGCAGATGATCTGAACCTGCATGGATGAAAGGCGAGGTGAGAATTCCGGTAAGTCCCTCTATCCTGTGGGGAATGATGCCGAAAGCTATAAACCTCGTGGAGAAAATTACCTGAATTAACTCTATCAACCACAACAGAAAGACAAAAGTGAAAGGAAAAACCAGACTTTTGATCAGACTGGTATAATCATCATGCACGGCCTTGGTCTTTTCCTGATCACCGTGTTCCATTTGACGGAAGATTTAAATAGGTTTTACTTATAACCGGAACCAATCTTGTAGGATGAACTGAATGATGATTTCTCAGGGAATGAAATTTCCCGCTTCTTTGCAATTAACCGGAGGAAAGATACGTATAATCCGGTGAAAAGTTTTCGGCGAGTATTATTTCGGTTGTATTTTTGTTGGACACTATGAAGCAGGACTTTTTCAGCACCGGTATTGAGTTTCTTAAAGGGGTCGGTCCGCAGCGCGCCGGGATTTTGAAGACGGAATTAGCCATACATACCTTTTATGATCTTATTCATCACTTTCCATATCGCTATGTTGACAGGACCAGGTTTTACCATTGCAGTGATGCCACTGCTGATCTTCCATTCATACAGATCAAAGGACAGCTGCGTTCCCTTGTCCTCAAAGGCGAGAAGCACAAGATGTACCTGACCGGTAAATTCGAAGATGATACCGGTGTAATCGAATTGAAGTGGTTCAAGGGTTTGCGTTATCTTAATTCTTCACTCAGGTTGAATTCACCTTATATAATGTTCGGTAAACCTAATTGGTTTAATGGTTCCGTTAATATCATACATCCTGAAATGGAATTGCTGCAGGATACGAAGGCACACAACGCCACTGCACTCCAGCCTCTGTATAATACCACGGAGAAGATGAAGGGACGCGGACTGGACAGCCGGAGTATGCTCAGGTTTCAGAGAGCCTTATTGGAGCAAATGCCTGTCAACATTCCTGAAACCTTATCCGATGATATCATCAAAAGGCATGCTCTCATGTCTCTGAGAGAGGCATTCTTGCAAATACATTTCCCGTCTTCGATTGAAACCCAACAGAGCGCCGCATTCAGGATAAAGTTTGAGGAGTTATTTTATATTCAGCTAAAGTTGCTGAAACTGAAGCAGCTCAGGTCTGAGAAGCTTGAAGGAATCGTTTTTGAAAAGGTTGGTGAGTTGTTTAAAGGTTTTTACAGCGTGCACCTGCCATTTCCACTGACGGGTGCACAAAAGAAAGTTATTAAGGAGATAAGGAAAGATTGCGGAGCCGGGAAGCAAATGAACCGTTTGCTGCAGGGTGATGTCGGGTCCGGAAAAACCCTTGTGGCATTTATGTGCATGCTGCTTGCGGCCGATAACGGATACCAGTCATGCATCATGGCGCCAACGGAGATCCTTGCCACGCAACATGCGGAAACTCTTTCGGAACTCGCCAAAGAACTTCCGCTTACGGTGGCTTTGCTGACGGGTTCGGTGAAAGGGCAGAAGAGAAAACAATTACTCGAAGAACTGAAAGAAGGCCGGATAGACATTCTTGTCGGCACTCATGCCCTGCTAGAAGACGAGGTTCAGTTCAGTAAACTTGGTTTTGTGGTGATTGATGAGCAGCATCGCTTCGGCGTGGAACAACGGGCCAAGATCTGGAAGAAGAACACGCATGTTCCTCATGTACTCGTTATGACCGCTACTCCCATTCCGAGAACTCTCGCGATGACCTTATACGGAGATCTGGATTATTCCGTGATCGACGAAATGCCTCCTGGGAGAAAGGAAGTGCTTACCGTTCACAGGAAAGACGCTGACCGCCTGCAACTGTGGGGTTTTGTGAGGGAGCAAATCGCGAAGGGTCGTCAGATCTACATTGTTTATCCGCTGATAGAGGAGTCTGAAAAGTCTGATCTGAAAAATCTTCAGAAAGGTTATGAAGGGATACTTCACGATTTTCCTTTGCCGCACTATAAAACCAGCATCGTACATGGTAAAATGAAAGCAAAGGAAAAGGAATTTGAAATGCGCCGTTTCCTGAACAAAGAGACGCAGATCATGGTTGCCACAACGGTCATCGAGGTGGGTGTGAATGTACCGAATGCCTCTGTGATGATCATCGAAAATGCGGAACGATTTGGGTTATCACAATTGCACCAGTTGAGGGGAAGGGTTGGCCGTGGCGCCGATCAGTCATATTGTATCCTGATGACCTCCGATAAGCTGGGTAATGACGCAAGAAAAAGAATCAGGACGATGTGCGAGTCAAACGACGGATTTCTTATCGCTGAAGCCGACCTTGAACTCAGAGGACCGGGAGATGCCGAAGGTACCCGGCAAAGTGGAATGCTCGACCTGAAATTATCCAATATCACAAAGGATCAGGATATCATTGTTCAAAGCCGGGAAGTTGCGCTGGATATTCTGAAGAAGGACCCTCGGCTGAATTCGCAGCAGAACAGGGCTGTTAAAGAAAAACTTGAACAAATTCTGCGTAAATCGGGTAACTGGAGCCTGATCAGTTGATTCAATCCGATCTCTTTTACATGAATGATTAATTGCCAGGGGAAATCTATATTTGCAGCACAATTGGCCGATAAGTTGTTCTTATGATTTGCTTTCATGGCCTCATGACTGATTTCATCCTATGAAAATATCCTATAACTGGCTGAAAGAATTCCTCGACTTCAAGCTTCCCGCGGAAGAGATAGCCACACTACTCACGTATGGAGGACTTGAAGTGGAAGGCATTGAACGTTTTCAGTCCGTGCCGGGTGGCCTGAATGGGCTTGTCATCGCTGAAGTACTTAGCTGCGACAGACATCCGAATGCAGATAAGCTGACCATTACGAAAGTGGATACGGGTAAGGAAGTTCTTCAGATCGTTTGCGGTGCACCGAACGTTGCCCAGGGTCAGAAGGTGATCGTTGCTCTTCCGGGTACCACACTGTATCCTTTGGAAGGCGAGCCTTTTGAAATCAAAAAGTCTAAGATCAGGGGCGAATTATCCGAGGGTATGATCTGTGCTGAAGATGAAATCGGTATTGGCCGGTCTCATGAAGGGATCATCGTGCTACAGGCGGATGCTGTAAAGGGAATGCCTGCCGCGGAATTTTACAAGATAACAGAAGACAGTATTTTTGAGATCGGTCTGACTCCAAACAGGGCTGACGCGGCATCCCACCTGGGTGTGGCAAGGGATCTGTACTCCCTTCTCCTGGCTAACGGACATCAGGTTTCGTCCCTTCAATTGCCGGCGGTTCCTGAGATTCAAGTCAAGGGAGTTGAAAAGCCGGTCACTGTAGAGGTAGAAGACGCACTGGCCTGCCCACGTTATTCCGGACTTTGTCTCAGCGGAGTAAAAGTGAGCGAATCGCCTGCATGGCTCCAAACAAGACTCAGGTCAATCGGACTGGCTCCCATTAATAATGTTGTCGACATTACGAACCTGGTCTTGCATGAATGCGGACAACCCTTGCATGCTTTTGATCTTTCCAGAATCCGTGACAGAAAGATAGTAGTAAGAAATGCAAAAGCCGGGGAAAAGTTCATCACCCTCGATGGACTTGAGCGCAGCTTGACTCCGGAAGACCTGATGATCAGCGACAGCGAGAAAGCTTTGTGTATCGCCGGTGTATTTGGAGGGGCAGAAAGCGGCATCAGTGAATCCACCACGGAAGTTTTTCTTGAGAGTGCCAGCTTCAACCCTGTTCATATCAGAAAAACAAGCAAGCATCATGCGCTGAAAACGGATGCCTCTTTCAGGTTTGAAAGAGGTACAGATCCCGAGATCACGGTCTATGCCTTGAAACGCGCTGCAGATCTTATCTGCAGGATCAGCGGTGCTGAGGTTACTTCAGAGATTACCGATCTTTATCCGGAAAAAATTCAGCCGGCTGAATTCACTTTCAGTTTTGACTATCTGGATAAGTTCTGCGGACTGAGTATCGATCGTGAGAAAGTAAAGTCAATACTCAGCTCCACCGGCATCAGCATTCTCAAGGAGGACCGGGATTCATTGTTCCTTCGCGTTCCTGCTTATAAAGTTGACGTAACCCGGCCGGTGGATGTACTCGAAGAGATCTTAAGGATCTATGGATATGACCGCATCCCTGTTCCGTCGAAAATGTACTCATCTCCACCGGCTATCACCGGTTTTAATCCTGAATACCTGAGGGAGAAAGTTTCAGGATACCTGGCAGCCAACGGATTCTGTGAGACTCTTACCAATTCACTGGTTCCTTTGTGCAATCCGGAAGGCGGGAGCCTGAATGACGCCGAGATAAAAATTCTCAATCCGCTAAGTCAGGAACTTGGCGCGTTGAGACAGGATCTTCTGCACAATGGTCTCGAAGTAATCGCCTACAACAGGAACCGGAAGAATTCCGATCTGCGGCTTTTTGAATTCGGAAAAACATATCGGCGGGAAGTTCAACAGTATGCCGAATCTGACCGTCTTGCAGTATTTCTTACCGGAAGAAAATTCGAGATCAGTTGGAATGGCGACAAGCAACCTGTCGATTTTTATTTTGCCAAATCATTTGCTGAAAATGTACTCCGGTGCTGCAGGATAACTATTTCCGCCCTGCATCAACGTGTACTGAAAGATGAAAATCTGGTACAGGGTCTGGAGTACAAGCTTAACAATTCGGTGCTTCTCAGGCTGGGATCCCTGCAAAAAGCAATGTTGAGAAAGTATGATATCGGGAACGAAGTTTTTTATGCTGATTTTGACTGGAATGCGCTGCTGAAACATGCGGATAAATCCCCTGTCAGAGTAAAAGAAGTAAGCAAGTATCCTTCCGTACGCCGGGATCTGTCCATGATGATTGATAGCCATATACATTTCTCACATATTGAGAAAGTGGCATTCAACGCAGAGAGAAAACTGCTCAAAGAGATCAGCCTGTTTGATGTTTACCAGGGCGACAAGATTGAAAAAGGTAAGAAGTCATACGCTGTTACCTTCATATTACTGGATGAACATCAGACTTTGACGGATAAACATATTGACAAAGCAATGGAAAAGCTGATGGCTGCGCTTGAAAAGGAAGTGGGAGCGGTAATCAGAAAATCCTGAAAAGTTCAGTTTCTGAAATTGTCGTACTGGACAGGAATGCCAAGTCCTGCTTTGTCAAGCAGTGACATAATCTTCTGCAAATCATCGATTTTTTTACCCTGGACACGTACCTGCATATCCATGATGGATGGCTGAACTTTTAGCCCGCTATCTTTGATGATCTTTACTATCTTCTTCGCGCTCTCCTTGTCAACACCTTCTTTTAGTTTTATATCTTTCTTTACCATATTCCCGGAAGCGTAAAGTTCTTTTCCGAAATCAAGACACTGGCTGTCGATACCCTGTTTGACAAGCCGTCCAATGATAATTCCTTCGATGGTTCGCATTCTCATATCATTTTCGGTAACAACATGAATCTGCATGGTCTTTTTATCTAATTCTATAGTGGTTTTGGAATTATTAAAATCAAATCGGTTGACAATCTCTTTGGTAGCTGCATTGATTGAGTTGTCCAGTTTCTGAATATCCACTTTACTGATTATGTCAAATGACGGCATGGCAGGGTATGAATTGAGTGGTATGGAATTATCCAAAGATAGTCATTCTTCTCAAGTTCAATGAAGAATGACTTTGCGAACCCGGCATGATTGCAGCCAAGTGCTGAAATCTCCTATCTTTGTAAAATGAAAAAAGTTCTGTTGCTCATCACTTTTGCCATGTACATCTTCATTCATGGAGCGTTTGCACAAGCCATGTTCAACAGAGTGACCAATATTCCGGTACGTGTGGGTGCCTCAACTCTCCTGAATCCATGGGCCGGGGGGATCAATTCACCCCTGATTTCGGAACTTGATATCAACGGTGACGGAATCCATGACATGATCGTTTTTGACATGCACAATAACCGGCTCCTGCCATTTATCAATGACGGATCTGCCGGTACCGATGCCTGGCACTATGCGCCTCAATACATATCCAGGTTTCCAATCGTGAACAAATGGGTATTGTTCTATGACTACAACTGTGACGGTAAAAAGGATATGTTCACTTTATCTACGTCGCCACCATCAGGCATCACAGCATACAGAAACGACTTCAGTCTGCCTGGTGGGCTGAGCTTTACGATGGTAAGTCCTTTTCTTCAGGAGACCTTCGCCACGATCACCACCAATATTTTCGCCAGCGGTGTATCGATACCGACCTTTACCGATATTGATAACGATGGAGACATGGACATCCTTGGCTATAATTCCGTTCCCGACGGGAGAATTGTTTATCACAGGAATCTCAGTATGGATAATTTCGGGCACTGCGATTCACTCAAGTTCGAATACCGCTCGGGATGTTTTGGGAATTTCACATTAAAGATAGGAAGTACCAACTCGGTGCAATGCTTTCATTGTCCCTGTCGTGAAGCTCCGCCTCATGCCGGCTTTGATGAGTTCGATCCGGTGGTTTATGATCCTTCAGAGGCAGCCAGGCGCGATGATACCATATCCAGTGTGTTTGCACTTGACCTGGATGGAGATGGTGATAAGGAGTTGCTGATTGGAGATATTTCCAGCGACAATACACTCATGATCCACAATGGTGGTAGCCCCACTGCGGCTGAGATGGACAGTCAGGATACGGCTTTCCCTTCCTCTGATGTGAGCGCACTTTTTAACGGCTTTCACTTTCATGCCTATATCGACGCGGACAATGACGGGAAGAAGGATCTAATTGTTTTTTCAAGCGAGTATGAGAACAGGGAAGGAATATGGTGGTATAAGAACACTCTGAGTAATCCTTCGCCTGTACTTGACTGGCAGAGCAGAGCTTTCCTGCAGGAAGACATGATCGATGTGGGGGAGAATGCAGCACCTGTCCTGTTCGATTACAACAATGACGGTTTACAAGATCTGGTTGTGGCGGGAAGCGTGTACCAACCTTCGACCGTTCAATTCAGAAGCAGCCTTTTTCTTTACAGAAATACCGGGACCCTCAACGCTCCGTCGTTTGAGTTTGTAACGGATGATTATGCAGGCATTTCCACCTTTTCATATGCATCTCCGATGTATCCTGCCTTCAGTGACATGGATGATGACGGTGATGTTGATATGCTGATCGGATTGGAAGATGGTACGCTGCAATATTTTAACAATTCGGCAGGAGCCGGCAACCTGCCGAGCTTCCAGCTCGCTTTTCCAAACTTCATGGGTATCGACGTCGGAAATGCGAACGCTCCCCAGGTTTTTGATCTCAACAAAGACGGAAAGAAAGATTTGCTGATAGGTGAGAAGAACGGATTCATCAACTATTTCGAGAACACGGGTTCCGTTTCCAGTCCATTCTTTTCATCTGTACCCAGCAACGATACCCTGGGATGTATTATCCGTCAGCTGCCGAGTTCTCCGGATGGCTTCACCGTACCTTTTGCTTTCGACAGCCTGGGTAAGACACGCTTGCTGGTAAGCAACCTGACAGGAAATATCGTACAGTACCTGAATATTGACGGGAATCTGAACGGTTGCTTTACGCTTGTTGATTCCGTAATGCCGATGCCGGAATCGTTCAGAATTAAAACCAACCTGAGTGTAAGCGGTGGCGACCTGAACGGAGATCAACTCATTGACCTGGTGATTGGTTATTCTTCCGGAGGGGTACAGGTTTATTATCAGATTGATCCATCGGTTTCCATATCGGAACCAGAGGAGAAACAATATGATGTGAAGTGCTTTCCGAATCCTGCCGGGGAAAGTTTCACCTTGTTTGTGAACGGATTCAGCGAAAACGAAAAGGTCTTCCTGACGATCAGAAGCCTGACGGGCTCTGACATATTGTCGAGTGAATTTACAGGACGCGCTGAAGTGATCAGGACCTCAGAACTTTCTTCCGGTATTTACCTGGTCCAACTGCGCACCCATTCGGTGAACCTCGTGAAAAAATTAGTGGTGCAGCATTGACCTGAAAGTATTCAGGTGTTCATTATCCTTCCGGCGATAGCATATGCCTGTACCCGTAATTCGGGAACTGCTGTCGATTCCCAGAGTGTTCCCCGAAGCAGGGAACCTATGACATAAAGATCGGGATCAACTTCGCCTTCAGATGAAATAGCATTGTAAGAGGAGTCGGCCCTGACACCAAGACGCATTTCATCCACTGCGAGAATACCCTCCCTCAGCAGTTGTCTGAAAAGTTCTGAGTCAAATCTCTCAGGATCCGCTTCGGGTCCGGTGCAATTAATTACCCGTTGAACCTTAAAGTCTTTGCTTTCCGATTCTCCTCTCATTCTGACGCTTACGGTAGCAAGACCATTTTCTTCACGGATATCCTTTATTCTTCCGGCATGGATTTCCAGCATCCCTTCAGCCATGAGCTGATTGATGGTTAGATGAATGTCTGAAGGAAGACGATGCCGTGCCACACCCCATAAATGACGCACATGCGACATAAAACTTTTCTTGTCTCTGAGGCTCAGGTGTTGCCAGATCTCCTGTGTGGCCGGTCTTATCGCATCCACAACCGTCTCGCCTGATTTATTTTCAAGTCTTGCCAGCCTGACATGTTTGCGGAACAGGCTGAACAAATTGGCGAGATCATAGGGTTTACGGATCTCTTCAAGAATTCCTGTATAGGGATGGTAAGGTCTGTGGGGGAGAATGTGAAACCCTTTCGGACTTATAGCCAATATTCTTCCACGGAAATTCTTTTCCAACAGTCCCAGTACCACATCAACCATTGTCAACCCTGTTCCGATGATGAGAACCGGCTCATTACCCGACAGCCCACTGATGCCTTTTTCCGTCCATGGATTCCCAATATAAAGAGACGACGAATTGAAAGAATGTGAGTCTGGAAGAGGACTGCGTGGCAATTGGTTCCCACTGGCCAGAATGACTTTTTTTGCATACCGGAACGAACCATCGCTGCATCCGATCTTAAACATCCCTTGTTCTTTTTTCAGGGATACAACTTCTTTTTCAAAAATTTCCGTGTTTAAATCCTCTCTTTTGAATTGATAAAAATCCTCTAAGATCTCATCCAGGTACTTACCGTACAGGTTCCTGGGCAGGTAGCTGAAATCAAGGATTTTTTTTTCGATCGCCGCGTAGTTCTTTTGCCTCTTCGCCCAGTCTGAAAAATGTCCGGGACTGTCCGGAAACACGCTCATGTTCCTTGCTGCTACATTCAATAAATGTTTTTCTGAATAGGTCTGATAGGCTCTTCCTCTGAACAGCGGAAGTTCTTTGTTGAAGATACTTACTTTGAGTTTCCGGGAAGATTGCTTCTCCAGCTGGAGAAGACTGAGAACTCCGCATAAGCCACCACCGATGATGGCCACTGAGTGCGGATTACCTGTCTGCATAAAATTTACCGGCGGCTAAGGATTGAATTCAAAACGGAAGGAACCTTTTCAGGCACCTACCTGCGACCGGATGATATTGAGGGCTCCGCCTGCCCTGAACCACTCTATCTGGTTTTCATTATAGCTATGGTTGACAAAGAATTCATCCTTTGTACCGTCAGCATGATTCAGTCTGAGCTTGAGAGGTGAGTCAGGGCTGAATTCTTTTAGTCCGAGAATATCTATAGTGTCATCTTCCCTGATCTTATCATAGTCAGATTTATCAGAGAATGTCAGGGCAAGCATTCCTTGTTTTTTCAGGTTTGTCTCATGGATCCTTGCGAATGATTTTACCAGAATGGCTCTCACACCGAGATGCCTTGGTTCCATGGCAGCATGTTCACGGGAAGAACCTTCTCCGTAATTTTCATCTCCGACAACAATGCTGCCGATACCTGCAGCCTTGTATGCCCTTTGTACCGCCGGAACGGAGTCGTATTTACCGTTTAATTGATTCTTCACGGAATCGGTTTTCTCATTGAAGGCATTGAGTGCGCCTATGAGCATGTTGTTCGATATATTATCCAGATGTCCACGGTACTTGAGCCATGGACCGGCCATGGAAATATGGTCGGTGGTACATTTCCCTTTCGCTTTGAGAAGCAGTTTCAAACCGGTCAGGTCAGTTCCTTCCCAGGGTCTGAAAGGTTCCAGCAATTGCAGACGGTCTGAATCCGGTGCAACCTTTACCACTACCTTACTGCCATCTTTCGCGGGTTCCTGATATCCTGCGTCTTCAACGGCAAATCCTTTGATCGGCATTTCAATTCCAAGAGGTTCAGAAAGTTTGAAATCATTACCCTTCGAATCCTTTAAACTGTCCTTTACAGGATTAAAGCAGAGGTCACCCGCAATGGCAAGAGCGGTCACGATCTCCGGAGAGGCAACGAAGGCATGTGTGTTCGGATTTCCGTCATTCCTCTTCGCAAAATTTCTGTTGAAGGAGGTGATGATTGAGTTCTTTTTATTGGGATCATTGGTATGTCTTGCCCACTGACCGATACATGGACCGCAGGCATTGGCAAGAACGAGCCCTCCCATTTTTTCAAATGTGCTGAGATAGCCATCGCGTTCCACCGTATAGCGGACCTGTTCGGAACCGGGTGTGATTGTAAACTCCGCTTTGGCTTTTATCCCTGCATCCACGGCCTGTGAGGCAAGTGAAGCGGCCCTGGTAATATCTTCATACGATGAATTGGTGCAGGAACCGATCAATCCTACTTCCAGTTCACGCGGCCAGCCGTTTTCCTTCACCGCATCGGCGAAGGCTGAAAGAGGCCAGGCCAGATCCGGGGTAAATGGTCCGTTGATATGAGGTTCAAGCTGACTGAGATCAATTTCAATTACTTCGTCAAAATATTTTTCAGGTTTCGCATACACTTCATCATCACCCCGGAGATGCTCCGACACTTTCTCTGCTGCTGCGGCAATATCCGCACGACCTGTGCCACGGAGATAGTCTGCCATCTTCTTGTCAAATCCGAAGATTGAAGTGGTGGCACCTATTTCCGCACCCATATTGCAAATAGTTCCTTTACCCGTGCAGGAAAGGGATTCGGCTCCCGGACCAAAGTATTCCAATATCTTATCTGTGCCGCCTTTTACGGTAAGTATACCGGCCACTTTCAGGATGACATCTTTGGCAGAGGTCCATCCGCTGAGCTTGCCTGTAAGTTTCACGCCAATCAGTTTAGGGAATTTTAATTCCCAGGGAAGACCGGCCATCACATCACAGGCATCAGCGCCACCCACACCAATGGCAATCATTCCCAATCCGCCGGCATTGACCGTGTGTGAATCAGTTCCTATCATCATGCCGCCCGGGAATGCATAATTTTCCAGGATCACCTGATGAATGATTCCTGCACCTGGTTTCCAGAAACCAATGCCGTATTTGTTGGAAACGGAAGAAAGAAATTCAAATACTTCCTTGTTTTTATCCAGCGCCGAATCAAGGTCTGCCCTCGCTCCTTCTTTCGCCAGGATAAGGTGGTCACAATGTACCGTGGAAGGTACTGCCACGCGTGGTCTTCCGGCCTGCATGAATTGCAACAGGGCCATCTGTGCGGTAGCATCCTGCATGGCAACCCGGTCAGGATTAAAATCCACATAGGATTGCCCCCTGACATATTCCTTCGCCGGAAGAGTTTCCGTCAAGTGCGAGTAAAGAATTTTTTCGGTTAAGGTCAGGGGATGTCCGGCCATTTTCCTGGCTTCGGATATCCTGGCGCCAATCCGGGCATAAACGGCCTGGATCATTTCTAAGTCAAATGCCATGGTATTTGTTTTAAACCGCCGCAATTTACGAATTTGACAGAGATGGCGGAAGAAATGTGCAGTATAATTCTTAATTCTGACAACAGAATCTGAAATTACTTTTGATCCCTCTGCTGATATTTTTTTGTAAGAAGGCGGAGGCAATTTGTCCACCGCCTCCCTCTTAAAAATTTATCTTGAGAGAAAAAATAACATGAATCAACCTTACCAGATGAATAAACACCCGGAACGCTACAGAGCCTTCTGTTTCAAGATATCTTTTCTGCTCATTCAGTTTCTCGTACTGATGAGTTTGCTGTATTTCATTGTGGAATAAAGTGAAGGCTGAAGCGGCCGGATCTGCAACGGCCTGCAGGGCGAAACACCGGGAATGTAATCCGTAATTTTTAGTCTGCTTTATTTCCATGTCCTTTTCACTATACAAAATTATGGCTTACCCTGACCGAAGCCTGACACAGCCGCCTATGGCCGGCTTCAACCCATTCTCAGTATTTTTATGTACATCGCGGCGAATCTTACAATTGCAAGAATGTTACTCCGGTGCAGGTGACATGAGCCTGAGAAACGGGTATAAATTAAAAATCATCCGTCTATGAAAGAGTCCGGCACGAACCATTTCATGATTGAAGCCTTCCAGAAGAAGATCCTTGGCTGTCCTGAAAAGATCATTTACCGGATTGGCGTAGTCCTTTTTTATATACTCTTGTTTTTTGCTGTAAGTCTGTTAACGGGAAACACTGCGCAACGGGAGCAGAACGAAAAGCATAGTCCGGCTGTGCAAGCTGAATGAGCTTGAATCACCGGTTTTTTAAGCGGAATTCCGGAAAAGCTTTAAAGTTTTCATAATCAACCATATATTTTAATCATCTCTGCACAATCTCATAAAGAAGCCTGAATTTATGTCCTTTAATTCTTCGCTCATTCTTCTTCCTTCAACTTTACCCGGGGGAAATTCTTCCGCATGAAATCCCTAAAATTGCCATAAGTCCCTAAATTGGAAATTAGGCTGCTTATTTTATCTTTGCACGCTCTTAAAAAAGCGCTAAATCCTTAATCAACATATTTTAATCAATTATTGAACATGCAAAGCAAAGGTGCCATTAAATTATTTGCAATTCTCCTCTTTCTGGTATGTCTGTACCAGCTTTCATTCAATTTCGTGACACGCGGAGTTGAAAAGGATGCCAAAGAATATGCAAATGGAGATCCGGTTAAAGAAAGACAATATCTCGATTCCATAAACACTCAGCCGGTTTATCCGGTGCTTGGTCTTACCTACAAGAAGTGTAAGGAGAATGAGTTAAATCTGGGACTGGATCTCAAGGGTGGAATGAACGTTACCATGGAGGTAAGTCTGGTGGATCTTATCCGCTCCATGGCCAATAACAGCAATGATCCCACCTTTAACAAGGCCCTGGAGAATGCACAAAAAGCAATGTCCAACAGCCAGAAGGATTATGTGACCTTGTTTGTCGAAGAGTTCACTAAACTTGATCCCAATGCCAGGCTCGCGGCGATATTCGCGACGAAGGAATTGCAGGACAGAATCAATTTTAATTCCACCAATGGCCAGGTTGAAGCAGTGATTAAAGAAGAAGCGACCGCAGCTTTTGACCGTACCTATCAGATCCTGAAAACCCGTATCGATAAATTCGGCGTCACCTCTCCGAACGTGCAGAAACTTGCCAATGGAAGGATTCTCGTGGAATTGCCGGGGATCACTGAACCGGACAGGGTCCGTAAACTACTCCAGGGAACAGCCAAGCTGGAATTCTGGGAAACCTATGATAACAGTGAGATTTATCCGGCCCTTGAAGAAGCCAATAAGGTGTTGAAGAGTATTCAGGCTTTTGAAGCTACGGTCACCGATACCGGCATCGCAACGATCGCATCGGATGAGCTGGCTCCAAGGCAGGATACCTTAAAAAGCGAAACAGCCCTCAGTACAGATACCGCAGCAGCAAAAGGTCTTATGGATCAGCTGAGCGCAGGTCAGACGGATACAGCCACCGGAGATACATCTTCCGCTGCCCAGACCTTTGAACAATTCGCACAGGACAATCCATTGTTCGCCTTGCTACAGCCCTCTGTCGAACAGAACGAACAAAATCAGAGTCAGCTCAGAAAAGGACCGGTTGTGGGTTCAGCATTTGTAAAAGACACCGCACGTATTAATGAGATCCTGAAAATGGAGCAGGTGCGTGCCAAATTCCCTCGTGAATTTAAGGGCTTGTGGTCAGTGAAACCAATCGATACCGAAGGCAAGGTAGTCCAGTTGATCGCGATCCGCATGCCGGTGAGAGACCGTCAGGCCCCTCTGGATGGTTCTGCTATCGTAGATGCGCGTAAGCAAAAAGGGCAGTTCACAGACAACTGGGAAATCAGCATGGCAATGAATGCCGAGGGAGCCAGAATCTGGAAGCGACTCACCCATGATAACGTGAATAAATCCATTGCTGTCGTGTTGGACGATTATGTCTATTCCTATCCGAATGTGATCCAGGAAATCTCAGGGGGCAATTCAAGTATTACCGGTCAGTTCAGCCTTGAAGAGGCCGATGACCTGGCTAATATCCTGAAGGTTGGTAAACTTCCCGCGCCGGCGCGTATTGTGGAAGATACCGTGGTGGGACCTACCCTGGGTCAGGAAGCCATTAATGCCGGTCTTATGTCCTTTGTGATTGCCTTATTGGCGATCCTTCTCTTCATGTTCATTTATTATAACAAAGCAGGTCTGGTTGCCGACATTTCCCTCTTCGTGAATATGTTTTTCATCATGGGAATTCTGGCTTCTCTGGGAGCTGTGCTAACGCTTCCCGGAATTGCGGGTATTGTACTGGTTATCGGTATCGCGGTGGATGCGAATATCCTTATCTTTGAAAGGATAAGGGAGGAACTCAGGGAAGGAAAGGGAACGCGTTTGGCCATCAGTGATGGATACAAGCATGCCTTCTCATCCATCATTGATTCCAACCTGACAACACTTATCCTTGGTGTGATCCTTTATTCATTCGGAACAGGCCCCATCCAGGGTTTTGCGACCACCCTCATTATCGGTATTCTCAGTTCTCTTTTCTGTGCGATATTTATCAGCCGACTCATATTTGAATGGATGCTGGGAAGAAATCAGAACATATCTTTCTGGACAAAGGCCACTAAAGAAGTTTTCACCAATACCAACATAAATTTCGTCGGTCGTCGCAAGACCTTCTATATTATTTCAGGACTTGTCATCCTTGCAGGTATTGCATCATTCGTGACCAAAGGATTTAACCTCGGAGTTGATTTCACGGGAGGTCGGACTTATGTAGTACGCTTTGACAAACCCATCACCACCATTGAAGTGATTGATGCCCTCAAAGGCCCCTTGACGAAAGCGCCGGAGGTCAAGACCTTCGGTACCTCCAATCAGGTGAAAATCACCACCAGTTATCTCATTGATGAAAATACCCAGGATGCGGATGATATGGTGAAGCTGAAAATGGATGAAGGCCTGAATTCAATCAGTGGTTATACGCATGAAATCCTAAGTTCCCAAAAAGTCGGACCTAACATCGCCGACGATATTAAGTCTTCAGCGGTATGGTCGATTCTCGCTTCTTGTGTACTGATCTTCCTCTTCATTCTCGTGCGATTTAAACGCTGGCAGTTCGGACTGGGTGCAGTAGCCGCCCTGGTGCATGATGTGCTGATTGTACTTTCAATCTTCAGCATATTCAACGGTATTCTTCCTTTCTCTCTTGAGATTGATACACATTTTATTGCCGCCATACTTACGGTGATGGGGTATTCAATGACCGATACCGTGGTTGTCTTCGACAGGATTCGTGAGTTTGTGGGGGTTCATCATCATGCATCAAACCAGAAAGAGGTATTCAATAATGCCATTAATGCAACCCTGAGCCGGACTATTAATACTTCGCTTTCTCTGTTCTTTGTATTGCTTGCCATCTTCATTTTTGGAGGTGAGGTCATCCGTGGGTTCAGTTTCGCGCTCCTGCTGGGCGTACTCATCGGTACCTATTCTTCTATCTTTATCGCAAGCCCGATCGTTATTGACTTTGCTAAAAAGAAGAAAAGCTGATTTATTAAAACTCAAATAAAAGCCTGTATGACTCTATCGTACAGGCTTTTTTAATTAAAGTTCATACAAGGCTGGTGAAAATTGAGTACATTTACATATAAATATCAAGCAATGGATTTATTATTCATGAATCTGGGAGCGGGAGAAATTTTTCTCATCCTGATGGTTGTCCTTCTTTTCTTCGGTTCCAAAAGAATTCCCGAACTGGCACGCGGGCTTGGAAAAGGAATGCGTCAGTTCAAGGACGCCATGGGCGGAATTGAAAGTGAAGTGCGCAAGGTTGCCAACGATACAACTGCTGTGATCAGGGAGAAAGAGGAAACAAAAAAGCCTGAGTAATCAGTATTCATCATAGGAAAAGCTGAACACAATTTTTTAAGGGAGATCAAGGGGTCCCGCTATTGATTATTATTTTCTTCTGGATTGGAAGTGTCTGCTGATCTGAGCAAGATCAAGGGCGTTAAAAGTCATTTCTTTTGTCAGTCCGCCTTTTCTGGCTGCGCAAACGCCGTAGTACATATCATTGAAGCCTTCTTTTCTGTGCGCGTCCGGATTGATCGATATCATCACTTCTTTTTCCAGGGCATAGGGCAGGTGATGCCAGTCGATATCAAGTCTGTATGGATTCGCATTAAGCTCTATGACTACCCCGTTAGCGGCACAGGCATCAATGATCTTTTTATAGTCAAGGGGATAAGCTTCTCGTGCGAGCAAGAGCCGGCCGGAGGGATGTCCCAGAATTGTGGTGAATGGATTTTCTATTGCGCTGATGAGTCGTTTCGTCGCTTTTTCCTTGTCCATCCGTAGATTTGAATGAACAGAAGCTACGATGAAATCAAAGCTTTGCAGGATCTCATCAGGATAATCGAGCGATCCGTCGGTCAGGATGTCCGATTCAATGCCTTTAAAGATCCTGAAGGGCGACATTTCCTGATTGAGTCTGTCAATTTCCTCATGTTGTTGAAGAATGCGTTCCGGTTGCAGTCCATTGGCATAAAAGGCGCTTTTGCTGTGATCGCATATTCCGAAATAATCATAGCCAAGTTCCTTACAGTATGATGCCATCTCTTCCAGGCTGTGTTCCCCGTCGCTGTAAGTACTGTGATTATGCAATATTCCCCGCAGATCATCCATTCCTACCAGAACAGGCATCTTCTTTTTTTTCGCCAGCTCGAATTCTATAAAGTCTTCCCTGAGTTCCGGTTCTATGTAGGGAAGTCCGGCCCCGGCATAGATTTCCTCTTCCGAAGCTGAATGGATGTCTGCTGTCCATCCATAATCTTCTTTCAGTTTCTTCAGATGGGCCTCGTTGCCTGTTGTTCGGAAGAGAAGGCTGAAAAAACTTTCTTCCTTGTTGCAATAAATGTTCAGGGACAACGTCCCGGCAAGGGTAGCTTTCACGCATCCCTCGCTCAGGCTGACTTCGGAATTTTCAAACAGTTCATGTTTTTTGAGGAAGCCTGTCAGTTTTGTCAAATCATCAGTTTCCAGCGCGAGGTCAAGCGATTCCAGCACTTCACATTTTCTTCTCAGCGCCCCCGTGAAAGAAATTTTTTCCGCCAGACCTTTCTCCTGAATTTCTCTCAGTAGCCGGGCGGCTATCGCTTCCACAACGGCATAGAGGAATTTACCTTCATTGCTCATCGAATATTCAATGGCCTTCCGGATACTTTCCTGGGTTTTGCTTCCGAAACCTTTCAACTCGAGCAGCCGGTTCTCATTACAGGCATAGAGCAATTCTCCCGGAGATTCAAGGCCCAGTTCTTTCCACAATACTCTTACCTTTTTCGGACCGATACCTTTTATGTTCAGCATTTCCACAACACCTTCCGGTGTCATCTCCAGGAGTGAATCAAGTTCATCGAATGATCCATGATCAAGATACTCCCTGATTTTTCCCTGAATACTTTTGCCGATACCATCTAGTGCGATAATTTCTTCTTCGCTCATACCTGAAAGAGAAGCGGGAAGCCTCTCCACTTTGAATGCGGCATTTTGCATGGACCTTGCCTTGAAAGGATTGTCGTCGTGAAGTTCCAGCAGAGATGCTGCAAGCCTGAATGCACGCGCTATGTCCTTATTGCTGAAACTTTCTTTTTTTACTTTCATCTGCGCTTGTTGCCGGAGTATGGAAAAGACCTTAGCGGATCTCAGGTGTCACCGGAATTCTTGCCTGAATTCCCTGATTGACGAGCATTGTTTTCATCCGTTCATAATATTGATATTGCTCTCCCAGTTCACGTTTGGCGAACCATGTTCCGGCTTCCGCATTGATGTCCTCAAGAATTTTTGCAAAAATTTCTTTTTGTTCCGGAAGCTGCACGATCCGGTACTTTTCCAGACCAGCCATTCCTGAGGCTATCCTGAGTGCATCGTCAATACCGCCGATGGCGTCAACCAGTCCCAGCTTGACTGCGTCTTCGCCGCTCCAGATCCTTCCCTGACCGATACTGTCCACATATTCTTTGCTTACATTCCGGCTTTCCGCGACATGGGAAATAAAAGTATCATAGACTTTTTCAACCTGCAGCTGAATGAGGTTCCTTTCATCGGCACTGAGGCTTCTGGAAATGGTTCCCAGGTCTGCATACCTTGCCGTTTTCTCCGTATCGAAAGTTATCCCCAGTTTTTGATTGAACATTTCCTTTGCATTAATCAGCAGGCCGAATACACCAATAGAACCGGTGAGTGTATTGGGCTGGGCAACAATGCTGTCTGCCGCGCAGGCAATGTAATATCCGCCTGAAGCCGCATAATCTCCCATGGATACGACGACGGGTTTGGACTGCCTTGCCAGAACAACTTCCCTCCAGATGACATCAGAGGCCATGGCGCTGCCGCCTCCAGAATTAACCCGCAGCACGATTGCGCGATAGCTGCTGTCAAGTCTTGCCTTGCGGATGGTTCCCGCGATACGATCAGAACCTATCTGATTCTCATTTCCTTCACCGCTGACAATATCTCCGTTCGCATAAATCAGAGCGATCTTGTCCTTGCTGAATTCCGTAAGACCTTTGACAAAAGCTTTGTTGTATTTTTTCAAGGGAACCAGCTGAGCCGATCGCTTATCCGCTGAACCGGATTTCTCTTTCATCAATTGGTTTACCTCGTCGAAGTAAGCCAGTGAGTCAACCAATCCTGCCTCAAGAGCCAGTTTAGCGTCTCTGCCGGTAAATTCGTCAGCTGCCTTTTGCAGGTCCGGTACGCTCAGGTTCCTGGAGGCGGCAATATTCCGCAGGGCATTATCCCAAAAGGATGTGATGATGATTTTGATCTGTTCCGCGTTCTCGTCACTCATCTGATCGTTGATGAAAGGTTCGACCGCGCTTTTGAATTTACCGTGACGGATCACCTGTGGCTCAACGCCCAGTTTTTCAAAGCTGCCTTTAAAGAAAGGCATTTCAGCCCTGAATCCTCTGAAATCTATACTGCCTTCAGGATGCAGATAGAACCTGTCGGCGACAGATGCCAGGTAATAGGCTCCCTGGCTTATATCCTCACCGTAGGCATAAATGAATTTATTGCTTTCGCGAAATTTTAAAAGCGCGTTGCGTATTTCTTCCACAGTTGCCAGTCCGGAAGGAATACTCCTCATGTTCAGGAATATTCCGCTGATGTTTCCGTCCTTCGACGCTTTTTCAATGTTTTTGAGAATGTCATTCAGTCCAAGATTTTTCTCGCTGCTGAAGTCTTCAAAACTGAATTCGTCGAAAGGGTTGTTGGTTGTTCTCTCAGGTATGGGATGGTCCAGTGTCAGTTCAAGTACCGAATTCTTCTGAATGCTCACCTTGGATTCGCTCGAGACCGAACTCATCAGAATGGAGAAAAAGAAAATGATGAAGAGAAAGAAAAAGAAGATAGCCAGCAGGAATCCGGCCATCGATGCGAACATGAACTTAAAGAATTGTTTCATAACATATATTTTTGGGTAAGTACAAAGGTAAAAGACTATTCAAATCTGTTTGCCCTGTCGGTGGATTTCCTTAGGTTTGACAAAAAAAATGAAACGTTTTGTCCTTTCCCTTGGCGCCAATCTGGGAGACCGGGCTGCCTGGTTGCGGATGGCGATGAAAAGGATCGGTACGGACATAGCGGAGATCAGCAGACAATCATCCGTTTATGAAACGGAAGCCTGGGGTAACAGGAACCAGCCTGCTTTTCTTAACCAGGTTATTGAGGGCTACACGGAACTTGGTCCGGAGGAATTAATGAAACGTATCCTGAATATCGAAAAAGATATGGGAAGGCGAAGAAAACTTAAATGGCAGGCCAGGAACATAGATATTGATATTCTGTTTTATGGTGATGAGATCATCGAACAGGAGGACCTGATCATACCACACCCCATGTTTCATCTGCGAAGATTTACCCTTGCTCCCTTGTTGGAGCTGATGCCGGATTACAGAGATCCGAGGTCAGGAAAACTGATCATGGAAATTTGGGAACAACTTGAAGATACACTGGAGGTGAAAAGACTGGGATGAAAGGAAGTCTGAGATATGATTATATCGTGGTCGAAGGGAATATTGGCACGGGAAAGACCAGTCTCGCCACCAAACTTTCCGAGGATCACGGTACCCGGCTCATCCTGGAGCGTTTTGCCGACAATCCTTTCCTTCCGCGTTTTTATGAGAATCAGTCCCGCTATGCCTTTCCACTCGAATTATCCTTTCTGGCCGACCGGTATCAGCAATTGATGGATCAGCTGCACAACAAGGAATTGTTCAGGACACAGACCGTTTCGGATTATGTTCTCAGTAAGTCGCTGATCTTTGCAGGCATAACACTTAAGGAAGAGGAGTTTGATCTCTACCAGCGGCTTTTTCATATCATGAACCCGCACTTACCTAAACCGGACCTGCTGATCTATCTGCACAAAAGCATACCAACTCTTCAGGAAAATATCAGGAAGAGAGGCAGAGACTATGAACAGAATATTGCAGCCGCGTACCTGCAGGACCTTGAAAGAGCTTACTGGGACTACTTTAAAACCCTGCAGGGAGTGCGAATTTTGGTTTTGGACACAAATAACATTGATTTTGTATCAAATTCAGAACATTACGAGGAAATTCTGCGTCTTATCAACCGTAATTATACACCCGGAATACACCGTTTCATTCCCGGTGAGACCGCTGAAAGCCAATGAGGAAAAGGGTTTCAGAGACTGAAACCATGAAAACCATATTTTTGCAACTAAACGCTTTGAAAATCGTAAATCT
>CAZJDX010000026.1:0-41299 GCA_964544885.1 uncultured Flavobacteriales bacterium | reverse complement strand
TCTTGTATGTCTCTTCGAGCAAATATGTTTACCAGTTCGATCTTAGCTCTTCCAACATCGCCTCTACGCAAACTACGGTGGCAGTCTGGGATGGTCATTATTCGCCAAGTCCTCCGGCAGCAACTGTTTTTTACTTAGCCCAGCTTGCCCCGGATAACAAGATTTACATCAGTAGTCAGAACAGTGTTTTATCCATGCATGTGATTGAACATCCGGATAGTCTGGGTCTGGCTTGTAATGTATGCCAGCATTGTATTGCGCTACCTGCGTATAATGGCACCACTATACCCAACCATCCCAATTACCACCTGGGGGCCTTGGGTTCGAGCATTTGTGATAGTTTACCAACGGATATTGGAGACCTGGTAAAATCTACGGCAGAGGAGATTGTTTTGTTTCCCAATCCGGTGAAGGATATATTATATGTCCGAAATCAGGCATCAAACACTCAAAAAGAGATTCGTATTTATAATTCGCTGCTTCAGCAGGTGAGTATTCCGGTTTCTCTTATCAATCAGGGAGAGTATTTTGAAGTAAACACATCCGGAATTTTACCGGGAGTTTATTTTTTAGAGATTCTTACAGAGAAAGGAAAGGTTTTGAAGAGGTTTGTGAAGGGGTAATATTGTCTGGACTGGGATTTTTGGGATTAGTGGGATCTTTGGGATTACTGGGAATGGAAATTTATTCAGAATCAGGGTTGCGAAATCCAAATTAAACCCAGGTTGATGGAAATGAGTATTATCCCGCATTAAGTGGTTGTAATTTTTTATAGGAGGGCATATTTTAGCATGTACAAAAGCACTAAATGAAATATGCTCAATTAACCAGAGCCATCATCGGGTACGCAATGACAGTACACAAAGCCCTGGGAAATGGGTTTCAGGAAGTGATCTATCAAAGGGCTTTGGAAATAGAAATGAGCATTCATTTACTTGAGTTCAAACGGGAATTTGTGATGCCGATTTATTACAGAAACGAACAAATCGGAACTCGCAGAGTTGATTTCCTGGTTTCAGATTTTATTTCTGTTGAATTAAAAGCGGTCACAGAACTGGAGCCTGTTCATTTTGCACAAGCCATGAATTACCTTGAAGCGTATAATTTGGAAATAGGCCTATTGCTTAACTTCGGATCAAGAAGTCTTCAGTTTCACCGGTTTAAAAATTTAAAATATCAGGAAAGACAATATTAACGGCTTCTATAGAATGCTAAGTGCAGAACCGCCGGACATTATTAACTTGCATACACTTTATCCCACATGAGTTAAGAATCTCAGCAATCCAAGTAATCCCAAAAATCCCAGTGCAGACAATTTGCTTGATCCGGAAAAAACCTATAACGATGAGTTGATATGCCTGAACCAGGGAATACTTTATCGTCAGCAGAAGCCCAAGCAACTTCAATCTGCATTCAGTCTGTATCCGAATCCCGCTCATGAAAGCGTTACATTGCGCTATGATATAGCTGAAGAACAGAAATCACAAATAGTGATCCGAAATAGCATTGGGCAATATGTGTATTTCTCGGTCCTTTCTTCAGAAGAACAAGAGCTGGAAATAAAATTAGATAACCTGAGCAATGGCATATACACAGTGCAACTCCTGAGTGGAGATTATTTATTGCATCAGGAAAAATTAGTAATCATCCGGTAAGTTCATTTAACTAAACAAATGAAACGAGTATTGCTTTGTATAGTCATTACAATGAGCAAACTGTATTGCTATGGGCAAGGCATTGATAATATTTGGATGTTTGGTTATGCAAGTTATGCCGGAATACCTTTCGGGGGAATGGAAATGAATTTTGGGTCAGGGAGCATGGTTTTGAACTATCAACCAAGACCTATGAACATGGGCATGACCTCTGTTACGCATTGCGATTCTGCAGGTAATGTCCTATTTTATTGCAACGGTGCATACATTGCCAATGCGCAGGATGATACGATGATGAACGGTTCGGGATTGAGTCCGAGTTATTATACGGATGTGGAAGGACCCTTTGGATTGTTTATACCACAGGCTGCACTCGCCATTCCTTGGCCGGGTTCGGCTTCAAAGTTTTACTTGTTTCATAATACAGTGGATGACAGCATAGCTTATTCCTATCGAACCTACTATTCTGAAATTGACATGAGTCTGGATGGAGGCTTAGGTGCAGTTACAAGCAAAAACAACGTATTATATGCAGATACCTTGCTTTATGGCCACCTGACTGCCGTTAAACATGCCAACGGAAGAGATTGGTGGGTGGTATTTCACGGAGGAAAGAATGATAAGTATTTTATTTACCTAGTGAATCCCGCGGGTGTTCACCTGCATAACATACAGCAGATCGGAGGAGTACTTTATGCGCAGCAGGGTCAGGGCTGTTTTTCACCAGATGGAAGCCGCTATGCTTTGTACGATCATAGAAATGATCTTCACCTCCTGGATTTTGACCGTTGTGCCGGTATATTCAGCAATCACCTGCACGTAGCCATTAATGACAGCGCCCATGGAGGGGGGGTGGCCTTTTCAGCCAGTTCCAAATTGCTGTATGTTTCCTCTACTAAGTATGTATATCAGTTTGATCTGGAAGCAGCCAATATCCCGGCTACCCAAACTACGGTGGCGGTCTGGGATGGTTATTATTCTCCCAATCCGCCTGCTGCCACTACATTTTATCTTGCCCAGCTTGCACCAGATAATAAAATCTATATCAGTAGCACAAATGGTGTTCTCTCCATGCATGTGATTGAATATCCCGACAGTTTGGGCCTGGCTTGTAATGTATGCCAGCATTGTATCAGCCTTCCAGCGTATAATTTTACCACTATACCCAATCATCCAAATTACCACCTGGGGGCCTTGGGTTCAAGCATTTGTGATAGTTTGCCAACGGATATTGGAGGCCTGGTAAAATCTACAGCAGAGGAGATTGTTTTGTTTCCCAATCCGGTGAAGGATATATTATATGTCCGAAATCAGGCATCAAACACTCAAAAAGAGATTCGTATTTATAATTCGCTGCTTCAGCAGGTGAGTATTCCGGTTTCTCTTATCAATCAGGGAGAGTATTTTGAAGTAAACACATCCGGAATTTTACCGGGAGTTTATTTTTTAGAGATTCTTACAGAGAAAGGAAAGGTGTTGAAGAGGTTTGTGAAGGGGTAATATTGTCTGGACTGGGATTTTTGAGATTGGTGAGATGTTGAGATTGCCGGGTTTACTGAAAGAAAAAAATTAGTACCATTGGCAAATAGATTTTAGTCAGATTAATATTAGCAATTATGACTTTTGGTTAATTTCAGTTCAAAGGTCTGTATCCTTACTGGTTTTAAAATTAAAATTCAAAAAATAAATCTGTTGAATTTAGTTTTTCTAATCCTACTAAACCTATGAATCACTTAATCCCAGTAATCCCAAAAATCCCAGTCCAGACAGCATTCCGCTCAGCGAACAACACCGGCAGAGTTTAAATTAGAAATTGCATTTCTACCAGCATTTTCCTTTCTCAAGGTAATTACATACATAGTCTTTCACCCCTTCTTCCAGGGTGTGGAATGTTTTGTCATAACCAATGCCTCTCAGTTTCCTCATATCGGCTTCGGTGAAATACTGATATTTTTCTCTGATGTCCTCCGGTGTGTCTGTAAATTCTATCACCGGTGCAATCCCCATTGCCTTAAAAGTATTCTTCGTCAGGTCAAGAAAGGTTCTGGCTTTACCGGAGCCGAGATTGTACAGTCCTGAATCCTTTCTGTGATGGAGAAAAAAGTAACACACTTCAACCACGTCTTTTACGTAAACAAAATCACGCAGTTGTTCCCCGTCTCTGAAATCCGGATTATGCGAGCGGAAAAGTTTCATTCTGCCGGTATTCCTGATCTGGTTAAAAGCATGGAATATAACGGAGGCCATACGTCCTTTGTGGTATTCATTTGGCCCATAGACATTGAAAAATTTCAATCCGACCCAGAAGTACGGTTTCTTTTCCTGGCTAAGCGCCCATTTGTCGAAATCGTTTTTTGAGTCTCCGTAAGGATTGAGAGGTATTAACTGTTGTACAATCGCGTGATCGTCCCGGTAACCGAATTCACCGGCACCGTAGGTAGCGGCTGAAGAAGCGTATACAATCGGTAAGCCGAATTCTGCGCAAATATTCCAGAGGGTTTTGGTGTATTCAAGGTTCAGTTCGTCAAATATTTTTTTATTGAATTCTGTGGTATCGGTGCGGGCGCCAATATGGAAAACGAATTGAACGAGCTTGTGATTCGACTTCAGCCAGTCATGAAAGACGGACCGTTCAACTTTACCGCTGAATTCTTTTCCTTCAATATTTCTGACCTTTTCGTGCTTTGAGAAATCGTCAACAAGGATCAGGTCATTGAATCCTTCTTCATTAAGTTTTCTTACCAGACAACTTCCGATGAACCCTGCAGCTCCTGTGATGATAATCATGAGTGAAATTCAAATTTGTGATGCAAAGAAAAATAAAACATCCGATTGATAAAAACCATGGATGAACAAGGTTTATTATCCAGTATGACCTTCAGGAGCAGGTGTGCAGTCTTCCACGAAAAGAGGCTGGGTAATTGCCGGGATGAGTTCTAAGCCCGCAGCTTTTTCAAGGAGTGTCTTCACAGCCTTCAGGTCTTCTTCATTCAGGTTATGGCTTGATCTGTTCACATAGAGATTAATGTGTTGCCGGATCACTTCAGGGTTCATCTCCTGTGCATTTTCTTTTACATAAGCGAGAGAAGAACCGGGATTTTCAAAAGCATACTCAATACTTTTGCGGATCAGAGAATTTATTTTCATTTTCAGGTCTTCAGGCAAAGTCCGGCGAACGGCTATGCCGCCCAGGGGAATAGCTAAACCGGTATCATTCTCCCACATTTCTCCCAGATCCGCTACTTTAAGAAGACCTTTTTGTTCATAGGTGAAACGGTTCTCGTGAATGATAACTCCCGCATCGGTCTCTTTACGCAGAACTGCATTTTCTATTTCAGAAAACAACATTGACCTCTTGTTGGAAAAGCCGGGATAGTATAAGGATAAAAGCAGGTTAGCCGTAGTGTATTTTCCCGGTATTGCAACAGAAGAAATTTGTGAGGATGGATCTTCGACGGGATGATCCGATATCAGCAAAGGGCCTGCACCCTTTCCAAGGGCAGCGCCGGAACGAAGCAGCTGGTACACATCACTCACGAATGCGTAAGCGAAAAGACTGATTTTCGTGATGTCGTAAACCGGTTTAAAGGCTTTGCTGTTCAGACTCTCCACATCATCCAGCGTCACTTCAAAGCTCAGGCCTTCGGTGTCAATCTTGCCATTCACCAAGGCGTCGAAAATAAAGGTATCATTCGGGCAGGGTGAATATGCGAGTGAGAAACGGGTTCTTTCATCCATTTTATTTCCGGTTAGATTTTTTCGAGAAGGACTGCCAGCGACTGTTTCAGATTATGAAGCGCCAGAGGAATTTCCCATTGATCCCTGTTTCTTTTTTCCACATAATTTGAAATGGCCCGGAGCTGGAGTGCGGGAATTTCGTACTGACCGCAAACGTAAAAGAATGCCGCGCCTTCCATCGTCTCAATGTGCGGATGGAGCCGGGCTACGACTCTCTTTATACTTTCCGGATTTCCATGTACTGTATTCACGGTAATGCTCCTCACTTTCCTGTATTGTTCCAGTTCAGGTACTCTCATCTCATCCATATTGATAAAAACGTCTTCTCCGGGGAGTCCGAGATCTTTCAGATTTAATATATCTTCCCCATCCTCCGCTCCCAGTTCTGACAGTATATCTTCGGTTACCCTTACCACTTCACCCAGCTTAATATCCTTATCAAAAGCTCCCGCCAATCCTGTATTTACAGCCAGGTCAAAAGTTTTTTCACTGAAAGCCCTCGTCAGCCTGTGACTTGTGGCAAGCATCCCGACACCACTGACCAGAAATTCAACCTTATGCTTACGAAACCAGATCTCGCGCAAAGGAGCGATCTCTTCTTCGGTTGCGGCGCAAAGCAGGATTTTCATTGGGTAAAGATAAAGCGAATTGACACTTCTTGCCATGAATCTTGTATCTTTGCGAACATAATCCCCGTCAAATGGTTTACATTACCCGAAAGGAGACCTTCAGCGCTGCTCATAAGCTATCCCGGCCTGACTGGTCGGAGGAAAAGAACAAGGAAGTCTTCGGCAAATGTTCCAACAAGAACTGGCATGGGCATAATTATACACTTTGGGTAACGGTGAAGGGAGAGGTGAATCCTGATACAGGTTTCGTTTCAAACCTGTCTGATGTGAGCCTGATTATAAAAGAATATGTACTTGACAAACTGGATCACAAAAATCTGGACTTGGATGTTGATTTTATGAAAGGGAAGTACAGTTCGACTGAGGTCCTGGCCATTGAGATCTGGAAGCAAATTGAGAGCCCGCTTAATAAACTTGGATGCATTCTTCACAGTGTAAGAATTCAGGAAACAGAAAAAAATATAGTTGAATATTTCGGCAAATAGATCAGCCATGAGTATAGATAAGAACATGATCCGTGAAAATGATATGGATGGATATGCCAAACTGGATCAGTATAATCCTGAAACCATCCGTCAGCTGTCTGAGCATTACAGGAATATCATTAGCGACGTAGGTGAAGATGTTCATCGTGACGGACTCCTTAAAACACCTGAAAGGGCGGCAAAGGCAATTCAGTTCCTTACCCATGGATATGACCTTGATCCGGCAGGCATCTTGAGATCAGCTCTTTTTAAAGACGACTACCGGCAAATGGTCATCGTTAAGGATATTGAGTTGTATTCCATGTGCGAACATCACCTTCTTCCCTTTTTCGGAAAGGCACACATTGCCTATATTCCGGATGGTTCCATTGTTGGTCTGAGCAAGATCCCGAGGGTGGTTGATGCATTTGCCCGCCGTCTCCAGGTTCAGGAGCGCCTCACAACGGATATTCGCGATTGTATACAGGAAACCTTGAAACCTTTGGGAGTTGCCGTGGTCATCGAAGCCAAGCATCTTTGCATGCTTATGCGCGGAATCCAGAAACAGAATTCAGTAGCAACCACATCCGCATTCACCGGAGAATTTGAAAATGAAAAAACAAGAGCGGAGTTTTTCAGGCTGATATCTGCCAATCTTTCCTGAAAGAATGCAACTGACAAAACACATTTCCGTTTAATGACATAAAGTCTCAGAAGGGGATTAGCACAATTCTTGTTAAACGGGAAATTAAACGTAAATTTGCATACGAAAATCTTGATAAAAAATGGATAACAACAAATTGGATTTTAATATCAGCAATCAACCCGGACTGGCACAGACTGCCACTACAGGAAGATCATTCCTTTCGTCGGTATTTTCCTGGATGGGTATTGCTCTGGCAATTTCCGCCATCACTGCCTATGTCTTCGGAACGGATATGTCTTATATGAGATATCTGATCAATACGGAAACCGGTGGTATGTCAGGTATTGGCTACGTGGTCATGTTCGCACCGCTTGGTATGGTACTCCTGATGGGTATGGGCTTTAACAGGCTTTCGGTGACAGCTCTCACCGCTGTCTTTCTCCTTTATTCTATTGTGATGGGAGTGAGTCTTAGTTTTATCTTTCTGGCTTATGCACAAAGTGTAATTTATCAGGTGTTCTTCATCAGCGCAGCGATGTTCGGTACTATGGCGGTGGTGGGTTATACAACTAAAACCGATCTCACCAAAATGGGTAGCCTGTTGTTCATGGCTCTGATTGGAATTATCATTGCCAGTCTCGTAAACATGTTCATGAAAAGTCCGGGCCTCAGTTACGCGATAAGTTTCATCGCGGTGATCGTGTTCACCGGTCTTACAGCATATGATGTTCAAAAACTGAAGAACATCGGCGCAACTGCAGAAAACGGAACTGAGGCCACGGCAAAGATGAGTATTTTGGGTGCACTCACCTTGTACCTGGATTTCATTAACCTCTTCCTCGCACTCTTAAGGATCTTTGGCGGAAGACGCGAATAATGAAAAATAATCTTCTCTGAACCCCGGACAGCCGGGGTTTTTTTGTGCCAAATATTTTGATTTCCACTCTTTGATAACTCTGGTGCCCTTCTTATATTGCTGAACCTAAAAAATTCATCACATGAAGAACGCGCTGATTTTTCCTGGCCAGGGTTCACAGTTTCCGGGAATGGGAAAGGATTTGTATGAGAGCAATGAGGAAGCGAAACTGATGTTTGAAAAAGCCAATGAAATACTGGGTTTCAAAATCACCGATATTATGTTCTCCGGAAGCGAGGAAGATCTGAAGCAGACCAAAGTCACGCAACCGGCCATTTTTCTTCACTCTGTCATACTGTTTGAAACGCTCAAGGAGCTTCAGAAACCGGATATGGTAGCAGGTCACTCGCTGGGTGAATTCTCTTCCCTGGTCGCGAACCGTACGCTTGGATTTGAAGATGCGCTCAGGCTTGTATCCGAACGCGCTTCAGCAATGCAGAAGGCCTGTGAATTGGTGCCTTCCACCATGGCCGCTGTATTAAATCTGGATGATGCTGTGGTGGAAGAAATTTGTGCGGAAGTAAGCGATGCGGGTGAAATAGTAGTTGCTGCTAATTATAACTGTCCCGGTCAACTCGTTATTTCCGGTTCGATCAAAGGAATAGACATGGCTTGTGAGAAGATGAAAGCTGCAGGCGCCAAGCGTGCATTGGTGCTTAGTGTTGGTGGCGCCTTTCATTCACCGTTCATGGAACCTGCCCGTGAGCAACTGGCCAAAGCAATTCATTCGACGCAGTTTCATAGGCCAACTTGTCCCGTATATCAAAATGTAAATGCCATGCCGGTTTCTGATCCGGCTGAAATTCGCGACAATCTCATTCGTCAGCTTACCGCGCCTGTCAGATGGACACAGACCATCCGTAACATGGTCAGTAACGGTGCGGGTCAGTTTATAGAAGTTGGTCCTGGCAAAGTATTGCAGGGTCTTGTGAAGAAAATCAATAAGGAGATTGAAGCCCTCTCGGCATGAATAACCTGTTAGCCCTGCGATAATGCCTATCTTAAACTCCATTATCAGCTGGCTGATGAAGAAAAGAATTCATCAGATCGAGTTGTTTATTAAGTATCCGCATGAAGTGCAACAGGACTGGTTTCAGCGACTGATTGAATCTGCACGGAATACGGAGTGGGGAACGGCTTTTGATTTTAAATCGATAAGAAGGGTAGAAGATTTTAAGAACCGTGTTCCTGTTCAGAATTACGAGAGTCTGAAACCTTTCATCGACCGTTTGATGAAAGGCGAACAAAATATCTTATGGCCATCGGATGTGAGGTGGTTCGCCAAATCTTCAGGAACAACAGCAGGGAAAAGTAAATTCATTCCCGTGAGTTCAGAGGCACTGGAAGAATGTCACTTCAAGGGAGGAAAGGACCTGCTTTCACTTTATTGTAATAACTACCAGGAAACGCGTGTTTTTTCAGGTAAGGGATTGAGTCTGGGAGGAAGTCATCAGTTGAATATTGAAAGCAACGATTCATTTTATGGCGATATCTCGGCAATCCTGATGCAGAATCTTCCTTTCTGGGTGCAAATGATACGAACCCCGGATCTTTCCATTGCTCTGATGGACCGGTGGGAGGAGAAGATTGAAAAAATGGTGGAGGTCACCATCAAAGAGAATGTTACCAATCTAAGTGGAGTGCCGACATGGACTCTGGTTCTTGCGCGGAAAGTGCTGGAAGTTACCGGAAAGAAAAACCTGCTTGAAGTCTGGCCTAATCTTGAATTATTCATTCATGGTGCGGTGAGTTTCGCACCTTACAAAGAACAATTCCGGCAATTGCTCCCCTCAGACACCTTCCATTATGTAGAAACATACAATGCCTCAGAAGGCTTTTTCGGTATTCAGGACAGGCTGGTAGCGGATGACATGCTGTTGATGCTGGACTATGGAGTCTTTTATGAGTTCATGCCGATGGAGGAGTCAGGAAAAGATGATCCAAAGACGATCCAGCTCGCAGATGTGGAGCTTCATAAGAATTACGCCCTGGTGATCAGTACCAATGCAGGTTTGTGGAGGTACGTAATTGGCGACACCATCCGCTTCACGAATAAAAATCCCTACCGCTTCAGGATAACGGGAAGAACCAAATTATTCATTAACGCATTCGGGGAGGAAGTAATCATTGAGAACACGGAACATGCCATTAAGGTTGCCTGCGAGAAGACCGGTTCGCTGGTGAAGGATTATACTGTCGCTCCCTTGTATTTTTCGGAAAACGATAATGCAGCGCACGAATGGCTTATCGAGTTTGAAAAAGCGCCACTGAATCTTGAATATTTCACCACCGTGCTGGACAATGCTTTGAAGGCGGTAAATTCCGATTATGAAGCAAAGCGGTACAAGGATATGGCTTTACGTCTTCCTCTTGTTCACAGCCTGGCAGAGGGAAGCTTTTATCAATGGCTGAAGAGTAAGGACAGGCTGGGCGGGCAATATAAAGTGCCCAGACTGAGTAATAACCGCGAGATCGTTGATGAGATACTTTCGCTTCTCAGGATAGGTTTTGAGAGGCGCTGACAACATGAAAAAAATCTTGTTTTTTTCTCTATTCCTGTGTTTGCTGGGTTTTCAGTCCGGCGAGTATAAGCTCAAGTATTCCATTCCTTTCTCAGAAGCAAGATTTTTTACAACCGACAATCTGGGCAATGCCTATGTTATTGCCGGAAATCAATTATTACGGTTCAATCCCGAGGGGAAACCGCATCAGAATTTCAGTGAAAGTACACTCGGTGAGCTGAGAAGTGTCGATGCCTCAGATCCCCTGAAAACAATACTGTTCTATCCGGATTTCGGAAGGCTTATCCTTCTGAATTCGCAATTGGCTGTTCAGTCCGTCGTTCATTTGAAAGAGATCGGCATCTATCAGCCTATGCTTGCCTGTGGATCGGCTTATGGCGGATATTGGATCTTTGACCGTCAGGATTTTCAACTGAAGAAAGTGGATCTCAATTTACAGATCACCGTTCAGAGCGGGGAGATGATGAATGTAACAGGCATGGATGTGAATCCTGATTTTATTACAGAGTATAATGGATCGGTTTATCTCAAGGATCCGCGTAATGGATTGTTCGTCTTTGACCGTTTTGGAACGTATCATAAAAGAATCCCGCTTGGGGAAATAACTTCATTCCAGGTTATTGAGCATGAAGTACTCTACGTGAGTGAGGATAAACTTAAAGCCTTTCACCTTAAGACTCTCAATGAGCGGGAAATCCTGCTTCCATCGCATGGCAGCATTAAAAACGCCAGGATCGAAAACAATCAACTTTATTTATTAACAAGTGATTCATTGGCTTTTTATTCTTTTTAGTTTCGCATGGTAAACACAAATCAGATCAACAAGCATAAACACATGGCCTCTAAGTCATCCACCCTGCGAAAAACCGCGACAAAGTCTTCCGCGAAAACTGTCAGTAAAAGTTCCGCAAAAGGCGCAACCGTGAAATCCGTCGAAAAGTATGCACCTACCAAAAAGCAACTGGCTCCTCTTCACATCGCCATTGCCGGTAATATCGGCGCAGGGAAAACTACCCTGACCACCTTGTTGGCAAAGAATATGAAATGGGAGCCACACTTCGAGGACGTTGACGATAATCCGTACCTGAATGATTTTTACGAGGACATGCAGCGTTGGTCATTCAATCTCCAGATCTTCTTCCTGAATTCAAGATTTGAGCAGATCACCCGCATCAGACAAAGTGGCAAAACCGTGATACAGGATCGTACCATTTATGAGGATGCCCATATCTTCGCGCCCAATCTTCATTCCATGGGCCTGATGACGACAAGAGATTTTAATAATTATCAGGATCTGTTTAACCTGATGAGTAAATTTGTGTCGCCCCCGGATCTGTTGATCTATTTACGGGGAAGTGTTCCTACCCTTGTCAATCAGATTGCCAAGCGGGGAAGAGATTACGAGAATTCAATACGGATTGATTATCTGAAAAGGCTGAATGAGCGTTATGAAGCCTGGATTTCAACCTATGAGCAGGGAAAACTGCTTGTCATTGATATTGACGATCTGAATTTTGCTGATAATCCTGAAGATCTTGGAAAGATCGTGAACAAGATCAATGCTGAAATAAACGGATTATTCTGACAAAGGAAATCTAAAACGAAAACGCCGGAATCCTTATTGGAAATTCCGGCGTTTTTTTTGATCATTTTTATGAAGAAGGTCAATGGGCTCCCGCCAGGTTCTCTCCTGCAGGAGTGAATGTGATGACTTTATGGTTTATTGCCGGAACCGTCCGGAGAAAATCATAAATAGCTCCAAGGTCTTCCGTAGTCATTCCACCATAAACTGTCCAGGGCATGATGGTGTTTTTTTCATTCGGCACAACTGGTATTTTCACCGGGTTACCGAGTGAATCAACATAGGCCTTGAACCTTGCGATAAATGCCTCTCTTGTCCAATGACCGATACCGGTTTCTTTATCCGGTGTTATGTTGGCCGATTGAATGACAGAGCCGTCAGGAAAACCAAACCTGAATCCGCCGGCGAATGCCATTCCTTCAACAAATTTTCCTTCAACCTGTTTTGTATGGCAATGCACGCAACCGGCTGCATTTGTCATATACTTTCCATATTCCAGCTTATTTGATTTGTCCGGAATGGTACTGGTAAGACTAGCTTCGGCAGGAAGGGTTTTTATGATCAGGTTGACAGGGAAGTCGATGGATTTTTCCGTAATGTCATTTTCAATGGGTGGAAGAGAACGGATATAAGCAACAATACTAAACAAGTCTTCCTTCGACAGTGATGCATAATTCTGGTATGGCATCAAGGGAAAGAGCGCTTCGTTTTCTTTATTCACACCGCAAGTGATTGCGCGTAGCAATTCACCATCCGACCAATGGCCGATTCCGGCCGGAGTGATATTTCTTGCATAGAGGAGTCCCGGAATCCCGCCAATTTCTTTATTGAATTCCTCGCCACCCTGGCCAAAAGTATTTTCAATGAGCGGACCGGAATAGTATTTAAAATCGCGTGCAGAATGACAGTCAATGCACAGGCTGACATGGTGTGCGAGGTATTTCCCTCTTTCAAGTCTTTCCGGAGTAGCTTCAACTTTGATATCATCAATTTTGATTTTCACCGGATAAGCTGAATTAAAATAAAGTAAGCCTCCTGCCGCTGCCAGTATCAGGAAGAGTACAAGGAAGCCAAGGATTCGAATTACTTTTTTCATTGGTTGTGTTTTTGGTTTATGCTTAGTGTTTTAGAAGAGACCATGAAGATGGGAAAAAATCTTTTTAATGTGACCTGAGTTGAAAAAAAATCAGAAAGCACTTGATATTTATTAATTTTTCAGGAATTACGTGAAAAAAAATCAGGCTGAAAACCATCTTGTAATTTTATCTTTGTCTTTACCTATTCATGGAGGAATTTGATTTTTGGTATTTCGCCGCCGGACTTGCTTTGTTCATTTATGGAATGTTCAGAGTTGAAGACTCCCTAAAGAATCTTGCCGGTCGTTCCTTCAAAAAGTTTTTACAGCATCATACCAGGCAGCCTTTCAAGGCGGTATTGGCCGGCACCGGTGTAACGGCCATTTTACAGAGCAGTTCTGTTGTTTTATTGATGATCCTTTCTTTTGTAGGTGCAGGGATTCTCGAATTGCGAAATGCCCTTGCAATTGTTCTGGGCTCAAATCTTGGAACCACCATTTCGAGCTGGGTGGTGGCGGTGCTTGGTTTCACGGTGGATATCGCACGGTTGACCTATCCCTTGCTTGCCATCGCTTTATCCGGATTGATTTTTTTTCGATTCCGTCCGGCGATTAAAAACTTCAGCGAGTTTCTTGTCGGTTTCTCGCTTTTGTTCATTGGACTTGAATGGATGAAGAGCTCGGCCGGCACCTTAAGTGATCCGACCCTGCTTGCCGGTATAACGCAACTATCGCCATACCTCATGATTCCTGTCGGGTTTTTATTCACGGTGATCGTTCAGTCCAGTTCGGCGACCATGGTTGTGGTACTGACGGCGATAAATCATGAACTCATCCCTTTATCCCATGGCGCCGCCATGGTAATAGGTTCGGAGTTGGGAACAGGAATAAAGTTACTTGTCGGTTCGATAGGAGGTATTGCCGATAAGAAACGTGTGGCGCTGGGTAATTTTTATATCAATGTTATTACGCTTATACTATCCGCGATACTTTTGTATCCCTTGCTGAACCTGATTTCCGGCATCATCGGAGAGTCCCATGCACTGTTGATACTGGTTGCTTTTCAATCTTCGATGAACCTGCTCAGTATTATGATTTTTCTTCCCTTCCTGAAGCAATTCGCCGATTTTTTATTGGAGCGCTTCAAAAAAGATGAAGATGAGGAGATCACCGCATTCATTCACCGAACTCCCGATTACCCTGATCAAAATCCGGTAGAGCTTGCCGGTATGGAAGTTGTCCTGCTCTTAAGAAAAGCATATCAATTGAACAGGCAGGCACTGGAGATCAGGGAAGAAAAGAAATCAGGTGAAGAAGGATCCTGGTTCAATACTTTCAAAAAGCTTGGAAACAGAGTGTATACCTATGAGGAGCAATACAGACGTATTAAACTTCATCAGGGAGAGATCCTGGATTTTATTCATGAAACCCAACAGGAGAATTTATCGGCTAATCAGGTAGCACGGATGAATACGCTTGTCTCTGTGTGCAGGGAAGCCATTCACGCAGTGAAGAACATCAAAGATATACGGCACAATATCATCGAATTGTCCGACACCGCGGAAGATCAACTCTATGTACTGTTCACCGACCTCCAGGCCAGGGAAAGGTCATTTTATACAAGGCTTGAAGCACTTTTGGATAAGATACCGATGAGCCCACCGGACAAAGGGAGTTTTCAGGATTTTTTGAGGATGAACAAGGAAGAACACGAGCATAAAACATCGGAACTCTTCAATATGCTAAAGTCAGATAAGATATCCGAACTCCGGGTGTCGACGATGCTGAATGTTTATCGTGAAATCTATTCGAGCCACAAAGCATTGATCATGGCCACGGCTGATTTGCTGGAAATTGAAGGTGATTGGAAGTGAAGATCTTTATTTCTGAAACCTGAGTGAGTATTGCAGCAAGAGCCAGGCTTCCTTCACTTCATTCTTTTCCAGGAGCGTTTTTGCGAGTTCGTGAAATTTTGTTTCAAGCAATCCAGGCGGCCCGGCAAAGCGTGAAGAGAGTTCCTTAACATAGTCCTTTGAGGAGAATGCATCGATTTCGGAGGCGGAACTAAATTCTTTCAGGTTTCCAAGTTGGCCAAGATTATTACCAGTCAGTATTTTGCTCAGACGGATCGGCTCAGGAAGTTGATCGACTCCGATACCATGTTCAGCCAGGGGTTTGGCCACTTCAAAAATTGCATCGCCGGATGCCCGGCAATAATAGTTTTCTCCCATTCTTGCCACCAGGTCAATTTTGTGCACATCAATTTTATTCTCCGGGGTGAGAATATTTTCACTGATATGCATCAGCAATATTTCACAAATGATGAGGTTCGCGGCTCCGCCCTGATCGCCCATCGGTTTTATCTCCAATACCTTGCATTCCATCTGTACCGGTGATTCCTTAACCCTGAACGGACGTACGATTTCAGAAGGCACCGGTGTCAGTCCGGCTTTTACAAACTCATCAACACCTTTTGAATATTCGGTGCTTGCCAGAGACATTTGTTGAACGATGTTGTAATTCACCACGTTAATGACAACCTCAGCAGTCTCCTGAATATTTTCCAATGTATGTTTGATGGTATTGTCCCTCACTCTTCGTGCCGGAGAAAAAACAAGAACCGGAGGTTTACTACCAAATGCATTGAAAAAGCTGAATGGAGCAAGATTATTCAGCCCTTTACCATCAATCGTACTGGCAAAGGCAATCGGACGCGGAGCTATGGCCGCAAGCATATAGCTGTGAAAGAGAGAGGTCTTTACTTCTGCGGGTGAGATTCTTAGCATTGACTTTGTTTATAGGGTCAAAGGTAAGAAACGCTAAGCGCTCCCCAATAATATCCTTCACCGTACCGCTCTGGTCCTGCAGAGGAGAGCATGCTGGGTAGGATCGGGTAAGCAAGGGAAATTAAGAATGAGTCTTCGCAGTTTTCACTCCCGGGATCCGGAAATGGCTTTCTTCAGCCGAATTCATTATCCTAAAAAAATATTTACCTTCGCGTCCCGATTTCAGCGCATGTGGCGTAATTGGCAGCCGCGCCAGACTTAGGATCTGGTGCCGAAAGGCGTGGGGGTTCGAGTCCCTCCATGCGCACTGAATCTCACATAGCAGATTCCAAAAATTATTTGATGACAATGATGAACATCAGCAAAGAACAGATTGACGATTTAAACGCCGTTGTTAAAATTGAACTTAAACCTGAAGATTACCAGGGGCGGGTGAATGATGTGATTAAAAATTACCAGCGTTCGGTGAGCGTTCCGGGTTTTCGTCCGGGAAAAGTTCCCGCCGGGATCATTAAAAAGATGTATGGTAAAGCTGTGCTCGTGGAAGAGCTCAATAAGATACTGAGCGAATCCCTGGGAAAGTATATTTACGATACCAAACTCGAGGTGATAGGCTCACCTTTACCCAAAAAGAGCGATAAGGAGCAGGTTTTCGAAGACGGAGCCAGTTTTGAATTTTTATATGAGTTGGGAATCGCGCCGAAGTTCAGTGTCAGCCTGCCTAAAGAAAAATTTCCTTACTATGTCATACAGGTTGATGATAAAATGATTGAAAATGACATCAACGATGTGCGCAGACGGTATGGGAAATTCTCAAACCCGGAGATCTCTGAGCCTCATCACATACTTTATGGTGAGTTTGCCGAGCTGGACGGGGCTTCCAGTCCAAAAGAGAATGGGGTAAAAACAACCACATCCTTGTCTCTTGAACTTATCCGCAATGATGAAAAGCGTAAGCCATTTATCGGGCTGAAGAAGGGTGATACAGTCAGGTTCAATCCGATGGATACTTATGGCAATGACATTGAGGTCAGAGCCATGCTGAAACTGGAAAAAGAATCGGAAGCTGTCGGTTCTGATTATAATTTTACGGTGAGCACCATCAATCAGATTGATAAAGCGGAACTTAATCAGGAATTGTTCGACAAACTGTATGGTGAAGGAAATGTAAAAAACGAGCAGGAATTCAGGGATAAAATCAGGGAAAGTATTTCTTCATACTTTGAGCGTGAGAGTGACAGAAAACTGCGTAAGGATATCAAGAACCACTTGCTTGAAAATGTGTCTGTTCCGCTGCCAGATGATTTTCTGAAGCGTATGCTGAAGGCAAATAGCGAAAAGGCCATTGACGAGGAAACTTTTCAGCACGAATATTATCACCTTTCGGAAGATCTTCGCTGGAACCTTATCCAAAACAAGATTGGTGAAGCACATCAGATAAGTGTCAGTGAGGATGAGATAAAAGAACTGGCAAGACAGGTCATGCGGCAGGAGTTTGCCCAGTATGGTTATTATGACCTTGAACCGGAGCGACTGGAAGAAATGACCCAGCGGTATCTTCAGCAGGAAGGAACTTTTGAGAAGCTGGAGCGGAATCTGAAAGAGAGTAAAGTTTTCGACCAGATAAAGAAAGAGATCTCGCTTGACAGAATAGAACTTCCCTATGATAACTTTGTTGCCAAGCTTCAGGAGAAAACACAGCATGAAGCTCAGCATCACTGATCTTAGCAGATGCTAAATTGAACAGAAGCATGGCTCCATCAGGTCATGCTTTTTTTATCAGGATCAGCCGAAGCCATTCACTGTCCGGCTTCAATCAGAATCCGTCAGGCAAGCTTATCCGGCCTGCTTTTCCGCCTCACTGTTGAAAACTATTTTCAAGCTAAGAAACAAGACGATTCAATCACTTTATTTTTGAAACTGAAACAAATTTCAGTCACTTAGGTACTAAAGCCTTCCATCACTTAAATAAAGGGAAACAATGAATTATTCAGATGAGTTCAGAAAGTACGCGGTTAAACATCGCGGGATCAGCAGCCTGACTGTTGACAGTTTTGTATCCGCAGTCAGATCAGATTACATCTCACCAACCATCATTGAGGAACGGCAGCTGAACATTGCCACCATGGATGTTTTCTCCAGGCTGATGATGGACAGAATCATATTTTTAGGCGTCGGCATTAATGATTATGTTTCCAACATCATTCAGGCACAGTTGCTGTTCCTGGAATCGGTGGATGCAAAAAAGGATATTCAGATATATATGAACAGTCCGGGAGGATCGGTTTATGCGGGTTTGGGTATATACGACACCATGCAATTTATTCAACCCAGCATTGCGACCATTTGTACAGGCATGGCAGCTTCGATGGCTGCGGTGTTGATGACAGCCGGTGACAAGGGTAAGCGAGCCGCATTGAAACATGCCAGAATTATGATCCACCAGCCTATGGGCGGTGCCGAAGGGCAGGCTTCCGACATTGAGATCACGGCCAGGGAAATTCAGAAACTCAAGAAGGAGCTATATGAGATTATAGCTTCACATTCAGGACAGACCTACGAAAAGGTCTGGAAGGATTCCGACAGGGATTACTGGATGACCGCCGAAGAAGCCAAAGAATATGGCATGATCGACGAGGTTCTGACAAGGAAAAAGTAAAAACCTTATTTTTAGCTGTTTTTAAGGACGCAAGCCACGCGGTTTCAGTTTTAAAATTGAACTATTCTGCGTAGCTTGCGTTTAAGTTTTTAGTTCCCCCATCTTTTCTTATGAAGAACAATAAAGAAATTAAGTGCTCATTTTGCGGGCGTGATAAAAGTGAAACGTATGTCCTGATCGCCGGGATTACCGGTCATATCTGTGACCAATGTGTGCAGCAGGCTCAGAATATTCTGAGTGATGAAATGAACAGCAAGCTGAAAAACACCATCAGCTCGCATATGACCTTGTTGAAACCGGTTGAGATCAAAAAATTTCTTGAACAATATGTGATCGGTCAGGAAGACGCGAAAAAAGTTCTCTCAGTCGCAGTATACAATCACTATAAGCGGATATCCTCCAAGATCAAAAAGCAGGATGATGTCGAAATTGAAAAGTCGAACATCATCCTTGTAGGGGAGACCGGGACAGGAAAAACGCTTCTTGCACGCACGATTGCCAAGATGCTCAATGTGCCTTTCTGCATTGCCGATGCCACAGTACTTACCGAGGCCGGTTATGTCGGAGAAGATGTGGAGAGTATCCTGACACGTTTACTTCAATCAGCCGATTATGATGTAGCGGCAGCTGAACGCGGAATCGTATACATTGATGAGATCGATAAGATCGCCCGCAAAAGCGACAATCCTTCAATCACAAGGGATGTCAGCGGAGAAGGTGTTCAGCAGGCATTGTTAAAATTGCTCGAGGGTTCGGTGGTAAATGTTCCACCTCAGGGCGGCAGAAAGCATCCTGAGCAGAAAATGATCTCTATGGATACGCAGAATATCTTGTTTATCTGCGGCGGCGCTTTTGATGGTATTGAGAAGAAGATCGCGAAAAGACTCCAGGCAAACGCTCTTGGATTCAAAGCCAGCAAGGAAAAGGAAGTATACGACAAGGCAAATTATCTTCAGTATATCAGTCCGGTTGACCTGAAATCATTCGGAATCATTCCTGAACTTATCGGTCGCTTGCCTGTGATTACTCACCTTGATCCACTCGACAGGACTGTTCTCCGCTCCATACTTACCGAACCCAAGAACGCTCTTGTTAAACAATACGAAAAGCTGTTCCAGCTGGAAGGCATCACTCTGACGTTTGAGAAACCGGTACTTGATTTTATAGTTGACAAGGCCTTTGAATTCAAACTTGGAGCAAGGGGTCTCCGTTCGATCTGTGAGGCGATCCTCCTGGATGCCATGTTTGAAATGCCATCAACCGGTAAAGGCGGGTCAAAAGAATTTACGGTGACCTTGAATTACGCTACGGAGAAATTCCTGAAATCCAATGTCAATAAGCTGAAGGTAGCCTGAGGCAAGACATTTTTTTAAGGCATTTTTAAGGGTGGCGGGAATCCATCCCATGATTTTGTTTCCTGAATTTCCTGAATTTTCTGAAATTACGGTAATTACTAAGGTTGCCTATTGATGTCATCCTGATTTTTTTGAAAAAACGGGCTTTTTTAAGCGGTTTTCACGCTTTGGAAATCACTCCTTTAGCCTCTGCTAATTTTGTTTGAGAGTTTAAATTAAGCAATTGGATACCTGCTTTTTAAAGGCCGGAACCCTGTTTAAAAATATTTATCTACAGGATTTGGTAAATAAAAAAGAAGGTGTACCTTTGCAATCCCTAAAAATAAGGGAAAAACGAAGAAAAGTCTGAATCTTAACCTGAAAGAAATAATCGAATGCCAACATTACAGCAGTTAGTCCGCAAAGGGCGCTCAAAATTGGTAGATAAAAGCAAATCACCGGCACTGGTATCATGTCCCCAGCGTCGTGGTGTATGTACCCGTGTGTACACCACCACGCCTAAGAAACCAAATTCGGCCATGCGTAAGGTTGCCCGTGTACGTCTTACCAATAAATATGAGGTGACTGCCTATATTCCGGGAGAAGGACACAATCTCCAGGAGCACTCGATTGTCATGATCCGTGGGGGAAGGGTGAAAGATCTGCCGGGAGTAAGGTATCACATCATACGCGGTACACTGGACACTGCCGGAGTTGACGGACGCAAACAGCGCCGGAGCAAATACGGAGCGAAGAGACCTAAGGAAGGTGCAGCCAAGAAATAAAACTCAATAATTACCATCAATTTCTTTTGATAACAGATCATGCGGAAGACCAAACCAAAGAAAAGAATTTTGTTACCGGATCCTAAATTCAACGATACCCTGGTGACCCGTTTTGTGAATAACCTCATGTATGGAGGAAATAAGAGCACAGCATACGGAATATTCTATGATGCGGTTGCCCGTGTTGAGGAAAAGACTAAGGAAAGTGGCCTGGATATGTGGAAGAAGGCGATGACCAATGTTATGCCGACTGTGGAAGTAAAGAGCCGGAGAGTAGGCGGAGCGACATTCCAGATTCCGAGTGAAATTCGTCCTGACCGGCGCATTGCCCTCACGATCAAATGGCTTATCAGCTATTCGCGCAGCCGCAATGAGAAATCAATGGCCGACAGACTTGCAGGGGAGATCATCGCAGCCTCCAAGGGCGAAGGCGCCGCGGTGAAGAAAAAAGAAGATACACACAGAATGGCAGAAGCCAACAAGGCATTCTCGCACTTCCGTGCCTGATAATTAAAATCAAACAGGATAATAGTATTATCCATCATTAATAAGTAGTTCTTTCTTTAACGGATAACCAAGACTTGCCGCTTCATACGAGCAAGATTACATTACTGGATAACTGAGCATTCCCTGCGGGGATATAATAGCAAAACTCAAAGTGTCCGGTTATCACGAAAAAAGAAATAACTATCGTTATGATTAACGGAGAACTAATCAAATGAGCAACGAATTAAAGAAGACACGCAACATTGGTATATCCGCGCATATTGATGCCGGTAAAACCACAACCACGGAGCGCATACTGTACTATACAGGAAAGGTGCACAAGATTGGTGAGGTGCATGAAGGCGCTGCGACCATGGACTGGATGGTCCAGGAGCAGGAACGTGGTATCACGATCACTTCAGCGGCTACAACTACTTATTGGAATTACAATAACGAAACTTTCAAGATTAACATCATTGATACTCCGGGTCACGTTGACTTCACCGTTGAGGTAGAACGTTCGTTGCGTGTACTTGACGGAGCTGTCGCCCTTTTCTGCGCGGTAGGTGGTGTGGAACCACAGAGTGAGACCGTATGGCGTCAGATGAACAAATATAAGGTTCCGCGTATCGGTTTTGTGAATAAGATGGACCGTGCGGGTGCCAATTTTCTGAATGTGGTACAACAGGTTAAGGAGCGTCTTCACGGTAATCCTGTTCCCTTGCAGCTTCCCATAGGTTCGGAAGACATGTTCAAAGGGGTAGTTGACCTTATCACTAATAAGGCGCTTATCTGGCATGATGAAACCAAGGGAGCCACCTTTGATGTGGTTCCGATTCCGATTGATATGCAGGCCGATGTCAACCACTGGCGTGCCAACCTGGTTGAAGCTGTCGCTGAATTCGACGATCACCTGATGGAGAAGTTTTTTGAAGATCCGAATTCCATCACGGAAGACGAGCTTCGCAAAGCGATCCGTCTTGCCGTTAATGCAATGAAGATTACTCCGCTTCTGTGCGGCTCGGCATTCAAGAACAAAGGTGTTCAGGCCATGCTGGATGCAGTTATCGAATTCCTTCCTTCACCTATGGATATTGAGGCGATCAGCGGGATCAATCCCAATACCGATGCGGAGGAGGTAAGAAAACCTGATCCGAAAGATAAATTCGCCTCACTGGCCTTCAAGATCGCTACCGATCCATTCGTAGGAAGACTTGCTTTCTTCCGTGTATATTCCGGAAGACTTGATGCAGGTTCCTATGTTCTGAATGCGAGAACCAATAAGAATGAGCGTATCTCACGCATCATCCGGATGCATGCCAATAAGCAAAGCCCGATAGATTTCATTGAGGCCGGCGACATCGGCGCTGCTGTAGGTTTTAAGGATATTAAAACCGGAGACACACTTTGTGATCCTAATCATCCGATCATTCTTGAATCCATGAGCTTCCCGGTACCGGTTATCGGACTGGCCATCGAACCCAAGACTCAGGCTGACGTCGACAAGCTGGGAATGGCACTCGCCAAACTGGCTGAAGAAGATCCGACATTCCGCGTTCATACCGACGAGGAGACTGGTCAGACCGTTATCTCCGGAATGGGCGAATTGCACCTGGAGATTATCGTTGACAGGCTTCGCCGGGAATTCAAAGTTGAATGTAACCAGGGTGCTCCGCAGGTATCTTATAAAGAGACATTGGTTAATTCCACTTCGCACCGCGAAGTGTATAAGAAGCAAACCGGTGGTCGCGGTAAGTTTGCCGATATTCAGTTTGAGATCGGTCCTGCCGATAAGGAGTGGCTTGAAAAAGGTCATACCGGACTTCAGTTCCTCAATGAAATTACAGGCGGTAACATTCCCCGCGAATTCGTTCCGTCGGTTCAAAAAGGTTTCGAGCAGGCTATGTCAACCGGAGTACTTGCCGGTTACCCGATCGATTCCATGAAGGTTCGTCTTTTCGATGGTTCCTACCATACGGTTGACTCTGATGCTCTTTCATTTGAGATCTGCGCCAAGATAGCTTTCCGTGAATCTGCCGGAAAAGCCAAACCCGTACTGCTTGAGCCTGTGATGAAGGTGGAAGTCGTAACGCCGGATCTGTACATGGGAGATGTGATGGGTGACCTGAACAAACGCCGTGGACAGCTTGAAGGAATGGATACACGTGCCGGCGCGCAGGTTATCCGTGCGAAAGTTCCGCTGTCGGAAATGTTCGGTTATGTAACCGCATTACGCACGATTACTTCCGGAAGGGCATCTTCCACTATGGAATTCTCGCATTATTCCGAATGTCCGCGTTCACTTGCCGAAGAGGTTATTGCAAAAGTGAAAGGTAAATCCAAAACAGAAAAAGTAAACTGATCCAATCAGATTCTCATCCAATACAAACGTTCTTTCAACATGTCACAGAGAATTCGCATCAAACTAAAATCCTACGATCATAACCTGGTGGATAAGTCCGCAGAGAAGATCGTGAAGTCTGTTAAGATCACAGGCGCGGTTGTTAACGGACCTATTCCGCTGCCAACCGATAAGAAGATCTTCACAGTTCTCCGTTCGCCGCACGTAAACAAAAAGGCAAGAGAGCAGTTCCAGCTTTGTTCATACAAGCGACTGCTGGACATTTATAACTCTACGGCAAAAACAGTTGATGCTCTCATGAAGCTTGAATTGCCAAGCGGTGTTGAGGTAGAAATAAAAGCGAGCTAATTAAACAAACCAAGGGTGTATGTTTGGTTTTAACCAAACCTCTGACCGGAAAAGAATAAGAATATGTCAGGAATCATAGGAAAGAAAATCGGAATGACCAGCGTGTTCGGAGAGAATGGCAAGCAGATCCCATGCACCATCATCCAGGCAGGTCCCTGTGTTGTTACCCAGGTAAAAACAAAGGAAACCGATGGTTACGAGGCTGTACAGCTTTCGTTTGAAGAGCGAAAAGAAAAACATTCAACCAAGGCTTCCATGGGGCATTTCAAAAAGGCGGGAACTACGCCTAAAAGAAAGGTAATGGAGTTTCGTCACTTTGAAGAATTGCCTGCATTGGGATCTGAAATAAAAGCGGATCTGTTCACTGCAGGGGAATTTGTTGACGTGGTAGGCACCAGTAAAGGAAAAGGATTCCAGGGTGTTGTACGCCGTCACCATTTCAGTGGAGTGGGAATGCAAACTCACGGTCAGCATAACCGTCTCCGTGCACCGGGTTCGCTGGGTGCCTCTTCATGGCCTTCACGAGTTATGCCCGGTATGCGCATGGGCGGACATATGGGCGCAAGCCGTATCAAAGTGCAGAATCTTGAAGTGGTAAAGGTGATGCCTGAACAGAATATCCTGGTAATAAAAGGTGCCGTACCAGGGCACAATGGTTCTTACGTAATTGTAGAGAAATAAGATGGAAGTAGCAATCGTAGATATCACCGGAAAAGAGACCGGAAAGAAAGTCAGACTGAATGAGAAGATCTTCTCCATTGAGCCAAATGACCATGCCATTTACCTTGATGTGAAACAACATCTGGCGAATCGTCGTCAGGGTACGCACAAATCAAAGGAGCGTGCGGAGATAGCCCGTACAACCAAAAAGCTGAAGCGTCAGAAGGGTACAGGAGGAGCACGTGCAGGTTCCATGAAATCTCCGCTTTTCGTTGGCGGAGGCCGTGCATTCGGACCTCGTCCGCGCGACTATTCGTTCAAACTGAACAAGAAACTGAAGCACCTGGCTTGCCTGTCGGCGCTTACTTATAAAGCGAAGGATAAGAATATCATGGTTGTTGAAAGCTTCAATATGGCGGCACCTAAGACCAAAGGATTCACCGACATCATCAAAAGCCTTAAGCTCGACGATAAGAAAGTGCTGATGGTATTGCCTGCGCACGACAACAACATTTTCCTGTCCTCAAGAAATTTAGAAAAAAACAAAGTCACTACCGCGGCTGAACTCAATACCTATGATGTCCTGAATGCTCAGAACATCGTTCTTGTTGATTCATCAGTCCCTGTAATTGAAAACAGATTTTTAGCACAATGAGCATCCTGAAGAAACCCCTCATTACAGAAAAGGCCACTAAGACCAGTGAAAAACTTGGTCAGTATGGATTTATGGTTGACGTTCGTTCAAACAAGATCCAGATCAAAAAAGCCATAGAGAGCATGTATAATGTTACGGTGGAAAGTGTCAATACCATGAAGTACCGTGGCAAGAACAAGACCCGTTTCACAAAGACCGGCATACAGGCAGGAAATACTGGTTCATTTAAGAAAGCGGTTGTTACACTCAAGAAGGGTGAAGCGATAGATTTCTACAGCAACATTTAAAATTAGGAGAGAAGAATCATGGCAGTAAAAAAACTTCGTCCAATGACACCGAGTCAGCGACACTCCATCACTGATTCGTACGATGATATAACCGCATCACGCCCCGAGCCAAGTCTTATTGTAAGTAAGAAGAGAAGCGGTGGACGTAATTCAGACGGTAAAATGACCATGCGTTACATTGGCGGTGGTCATAAGCAGATGTACCGTCTTATCGACTTCAAAAGGAACAAGCACGGAATCGAAGGTGTTGTGAAGACAATTGAGTACGATCCGAACCGTACTGCGCGTATCGCACTTGTATTTTACAAGGATGGTGAAAAGCGATATATCGTTGCACCAAACGGATTAAAGGTAGGACAAAAGATCCTTTCCGGACCGGATGCGACGCCTGAGATCGGAAACGCATTATATCTGAAGGATATTCCGCTGGGTACGCTCATTCATGGAATAGAATTGCGTCCGGGCCAGGGTGCCGAGATCGCAAGGAGCGCCGGTACTTATGCGCAGCTGGCAGCACGTGATGGCAAATACGCAGTCATTAAAATGCCTTCCGGAGAAACAAGAATGATTCTGACATCCTGTATTGCCACGATTGGAACCGTATCCAATGCGGATCATATTCAGGAACGTCTGGGCAAAGCAGGCCGTACCCGCTGGATGGGTCGTCGTCCGAGAGTTCGTGGTGTCGCCATGAACCCGGTTGATCATCCTATGGGCGGAGGTGAAGGCCGTGCATCCGGAGGACATCCCCGTTCTCGCAAAGGATTGCTTGCCAAAGGATATAAGACCCGTAAGAATAAAACGACGGATAAATACATCATCGAAAAACGTAAAAAATAAATAATGACGATTGCCTCCTGACAGAGGCAGTCATAAATGAAAAAACAGAATGGCTCGTTCGCTTAAAAAAGGTCCGTACATCGCTCATCATCTCGAACAGAAAGTGGTTAAGATGACTGAAAGCAAAAAGAAAACTGTGATCAAGACCTGGTCACGCGCTTCGATGATATCTCCGGATTTTGTCGGACACACTTTCGCGGTACACAACGGAAATAAATTCATTCCGGTATATATCACCGAAAATATGGTAGGACATAAACTGGGAGAATTTGCACCGACAAGAACATTCCGCGGACATAGTGGCGCAAAGGCAGCGGCCGCTAAATAATGAATTGAATTCAATTAATCATCATCATGGGAGTCAGAAAAAGAGAAACAGCAGAGAAGCGTAAAGAAGCAATGAAGAGTACGGCCATTGCCAGGCTGGTAAATGTGCCTACATCCCCGCGTAAAATGCGTGTGGTGTCAGACCTCGTTCGCGGTGTTGAGGTAATGAAAGCCTTGAATATACTTAAATTTAACGCCAAAGCTCCCGCGGCGCGACTGGAGAAACTTTTGCAGTCAGCGATCGTGAACTGGGAAGCCAAAACAGGTGATAAGATCGATGAAGGCAAAGTCTATGTTAAGAGCATTAATGTTGACAGTGCCAGAATGCTGAAGCGCCTCCGTCCTGCTCCGCAGGGACGCGGTTACCGTGTGCGCAAACGCAGCAATCACGTAACTATCGTTTTGGACAACGTCGCTAACCGTCCGGTTAAAGGAAAAGAAAAGAAAATTGAGAGCGAAGAGGAAGCTCAATAAACAAAAACAAATCCGATCAGGGTCAATGACCCGGTGAATCAAAACATACAATGGGACAAAAAGCAAATCCAATAGGCAACAGACTCGGAATCATCAGAGGTTGGGATTCCAACTGGTATGGCGGCAGAAAATATGCCGACAAACTTGTTGAAGATGAAAAGATCCGTAAGTATCTGATGGCCCGTCTTCAGAAAGGCGGCGTTTCCAAGATCGTCATCGAAAGAACGATGAAGCTTATCACCGTTACCATCCATACGGCGCGTCCGGGAATCGTGATTGGTAAAGGTGGACAGGAAGTGGATAAACTGAAAGAGGAGTTGAAAAAGATCACCAGGAAGGATGTTCAGATCAACATATTCGAGATCAAACGTCCTGAACTGGATGCCCAGCTGGTAGCCGATGGTATCGCGCGACAGATTGAAGCAAGGATTTCCTTCCGTCGTGCTGCAAAGATGTCCATTGCCTCAACGATGAGGATGGGAGCGGAGGGCATCCGTATCATGGTTGGCGGTCGTCTGGGTGGAGCCGAGATTGCGCGTACGGAACAATATAAAGACGGCCGTATTCCGCTGCATACTTTCAGGGCAGATATTGACTTCGCTATTTCTGAATCGCAAACTTCCTATGGTAAAATCGGGATCAAGGTGTGGATCTGTAAAGGAGAAGTGTACGGTAAGAGAGACCTCTCTCCGAATATCGGTTCGAGTGTGAATGTGTCGGCATCTAAAGGCCAGGCCGGTGGAAGAGGTGAAAGGTCAGAACGTGGGGATCGCGGAGACCGTGGTTCTAGAGGAGGACGCGGAGGAAGAGGCGGCAACAGCGGCGGTGGACGCGGACGCAAGAAGGATTAATTTCACCGGAGATAATAACAAAGTAAAAAGTAGAAGCTATCATGTTACAGCCGAAAAAGACAAAATTCAGAAAACAACATAAAATGGTTCCCAAGGGGAAAGCAACCCGTGGACATGAACTTTCTTTCGGTTCATTTGGGATCAAGTCGCTTGAAACCGGCTGGTTGCCAAGCAAACAGATCGAAGCTGCCCGTGTTGCCGTGACCCGTTATATGAAACGTGAAGGACAGATCTGGTGCCGGATTTTTCCTGACAAGCCAATCACCAGAAAGCCAGCAGAGGTAAGGATGGGAAAAGGAAAAGGTAATCCTGAATTCTGGGTAGCGGTGGTAAAACCAGGAACCATCATTTTCGAAGCGGAAGGAGTTTCGGAAGCTACGGCAAGAGAAGCGTTGCGTCTTGCAGCTCAGAAATTATCTGTAAATACCAAATTCATCATCCGTCGCGATTTCGCAGAATAAGAACAGCAGAGACCGGAAAATAACAAATCAGATTGCAGAACATGAAAAAAGAGGATATAAAAGAACTGACAAATGAGGAATTGCGCCTTCGTCTCGAAGAGGAGAAAACCCTTTATACGAAGATGAAACTGAATCATGCCGTTTCTCCTATTGAGAACCCGATGAAAATCCGTGCGGTGCGTCGTGGTATTGCAAGACTTCATACTGAGATCACTAAACGTGCTGCTTCCGCAGAACAGAACCAATAAGAAGAAATTTGAATCATGGAAAATACTAATACCGAAAAGCGCCCATTGCGCAAGGAAAGAACAGGAGTCGTTGTCAGCAATAAGATGAACAAGAGCATCGTGGTCTCGGTCGAGCGTAAAGTAAAGCATCCGATCTACGGAAAGTTCATCAAGAAGACCAGCACATTCATGGCGCATGATGAAAAGAATGAAAGCGGAATCGGCGATCTGGTGAGAATCACAGAGACTCGTCCTCTGAGTAAGAACAAGTGCTGGAGATTAACAGAAGTACTTGAAAAGGCAAAATAATTCAGTGACTGGTCGCCGGTGAATCAGGAGAGACGGTCTCAACAGAAATCAAACTAACTACCGAATAACAATGATACAGCAAGAATCCAGATGTGTAGTTGCCGATAACAGCGGTGCAAAGGAAGTACTTTGTATCCGGGTGCTGGGCGGTACCAGAAAGAAATATGCGTCCTTGGGCGATAAGATCGTCGTGACCGTAAAGCACGCCCTGCCTTCAGGTAACATCAAGAAAGGAACCGTTACGAAGGCCGTTGTAGTGCGTACTAAGAAGGAAGTGAAGCGTATGGATGGCTCATATATCCGGTTCGACGACAATGCTGTTGTGTTGCTCAATGCGCAGGATGAATTACGCGGTACGCGTATTTTCGGTCCGGTAGCCCGTGAGTTGCGTGAAAAGCAGTTCATGAAGATTGTTTCACTTGCGCCGGAGGTTATTTAATCAATCGTATCAAGATACCATTATCATGGAAAGAAAATTTAACAAACAGGCAAAGCTCAATATCCGCAAAGGAGATATTGTAAAAGTCATTGCCGGTGATTCACGCGGAGCACAGGGACGGGTACTGGAAGTGATACAGTCAACCCGTTGTGTCCTGGTGGAAGGTGTGAACATGATCAGCAAGCATACCAAACCCAATGCCAAGAATACCCAGGGTGGCATCGTGAAAAAGGAAAGTCCCATCCACATCTCCAATGTATTGCTCATTGATGGTAAAGGAAACGCCACACGGGTGGGTAGAAAAGCGGAAGGAGATAAATTAGTTCGATACTCTAAAAAGTCAGGGGAGGTTATAAAATAATGGAATATACACCACGATTAAAAGAAAAATACCGGAAGGAAATCGTTCCCGCACTTGCAAAAAAATTCGCTTATAAGAGCGTAATGCAGGTGCCTCGTCTGGTAAAGATCTGTGTCAACCAGGGAGTTGGTGATGCGGTAAGTGACAAAAAACTGATCGAGTATGCAGTACAGGAAATGACAAACATTACCGGTCAGAAATGTGTCGCCACCAAATCGAAGAAAGATATCTCGAATTTCAAACTGCGTGTTGACGTTCCGATCGGGGTGCGTGTCACCCTGAGGGATGTCAATATGTATGAGTTCCTCGACAGACTTATATCGGTTTCACTGCCACGTATCCGTGACTTTCGCGGCATCAATCCGAAAGGATTTGATGGAAGAGGAAATTATACGCTTGGAGTGACAGAGCAGATCATTTTCCCGGAAATAGACATCGACAAAGTCAATAAGATAGCCGGCATGGATATCACCTTTGTAACTACCGCCAATACTGATGAAGAGGCAATGCAGTTATTAAAGGAGTTTGGTTTCCCATTCCAGGCAAATTAATTAATCAGCAAAGAATTATACCAACAATACCAACATGGCAAAAGAATCAATGAAAGCAAGAGAAGTGAAACGTGCACGCATGGCTGCACGGTATGCTTCTAAACGCGCCGCCCTGAAGTCGGCCGGTGATTATGCTGCTTTGGATAAGCTTCCAAAGAACGCGTCACCGGTGCGAATGCACAACCGTTGCAAACTCACAGGACGCCCGCGCGGTTATATGAGAGTGTTCGGCATTTCCCGTAATGTGTTCCGTCAGATGGCTCTTGATGGAAAAATTCCGGGTGTAACAAAGGCCAGTTGGTAATTGAGTTAAACAGAAACAAGGACAAAGCAATACAATAATAAGATGACAGATCCTATTGCAGACTTCATAACACGGATTCGTAACGCGGTGCGTGCAAATCACAGAATCGTTCAGATTCCCGCCTCGAATCTTAAGAAGGACATGACCAAAATCCTGAAGGATAAAGGCTACATTCTCGATTATAAATTCGAAGATGATGCCAAACAGGGCAGCATTAAAATCGCGCTCAAATATCATCCTATAACGAAGGCGCCGGCCATTCGTAACCTTACGCGTATATCAAAACCGGGACTGAGGAAGTATTCCGGCGTTGACACCATGCCGAGAGTATTGAATGGATTAGGTATCGCTATCCTTTCCACTTCGAAAGGTGTAATGACCGACAAAGAAGCGCGTCAGGAGAAAGTGGGCGGTGAGGTATTATGCTACGTTTATTAATCATTAAAGAACTAATCTGAAATGTCACGAATTGGAAAACTACCGATTACGATCCCTGCCAAGGTAGAGGTGAAAATCGATAAAAATACGGTTCACGTTAAAGGACCGAAGGGTGAGCTGAAGCAGAAAATTTCTGACGGTATCAGTCTGAATCTGGATGGCAACACACTCACGCTTGAGCGTGCTTCGGATGCAAAGCACCACCGTTCCTTGCATGGACTATACCGCGCGCTCATTAACAATATGATTGTGGGAGTATCGCAGGGTTTTGTGAAACAACAGGAGCTGGTCGGTGTAGGATATAAGGCCAGCAACCAGGGACAACTCCTCGATCTCGTCCTCGGTTATTCGCATCACTTTATTTTCGAGATTCCCTCGGAAGTGAAAGTGAGCACGAAGACAGAGAAGGGAAGTCCTCCGACTGTAATTCTAGAAAGCGCTGACAAACAGCTCCTGGGAGCCGTTGCGGCAAAGATCCGTTCGTTCCGCGTACCTGAACCATACAAAGGAAAAGGTATCAAGTTCAGTCAGGAAGTATTGAGAAGAAAAGCCGGTAAGTCGGCAGCTAAAAAATAATTGAGTCATGTTAAGAAAGCAGCTTAGAAGAAACAGTATCCGCGAACGTATTCGCAAGACCATCAAAGGAACCGCTGAGCGTCCACGTCTCTCCGTGTACCGCAGCAATAAGCAAATCTATGCACAGCTCATTGATGACCTGGCGGGTATTACGCTTGCCTCGGTTTCATCAGCGTCCAAAGACCTGAGTGAGGCCAAAGGAGGAAAAGTGGATGTCTCCAGGGAAGTAGGTAAAGCCATTGCCGTGAAGGCTCAGCAAAACGGAATCAAAGCGGTTGTTTTTGACCGCGGAGGTTACCTGTATCACGGCCGGATCAAGGCACTTGCAGAGGGCGCAAGGGAAGCAGGATTGCAATTCTAAAAAACAGAGCACATTAGATCAGATAATACTATGTCAGCAACAAACGTAAAGCGAGTAAAAACAAGCGAGATCGAACTCAAAGACAGATTGGTAACCGTAAACCGGGTGACCAAAGTAACCAAAGGGGGACGTGCATTCACCTTCGCGGCCATTGTGGTCGTTGGTGATGAGAATGGAGTAGTCGGTCACGGACTTGGAAAAGCCAAAGAGGTTTCAGATGCGGTTCAGAAAGGTATTGATGATGCCAAGAAGAGCCTCGTAAAAGTTCCTGTCCTGAAGGGTACGGTGCCTCATGAGGCCTATGGAAAGTTCGGCGGAGCGCTTGTCTTCCTGAAACCTGCCGCTCCCGGTACCGGGGTGATTGCGGGTGGTGCGATGCGTTCGGTGCTTGAAAGCGTAGGTATCCATGATGTATTGGCAAAATCAAAAGGAAGTTCAAATCCTCACAACGTGGTAAAAGCGACCATAGATGCCCTGCTGAAAATGCGCGATCCGGCAACTGTTGCTCAGCACAGAGGTATCAAGATGACCAAAGTATTTAACGGATAAGAAAAGATCACAACAATGGCAAAAGTGAAAATTACACTAGTGAAAAGCGGAATCGACCGTCCGGAGAATCAAAAAAGAACACTCCATGCCCTCGGTCTGCGCAGGATGCACCGTACCGTAGAAGTGGAAGCCACTCCACAGATCCGTGGTATGATTTCCAGGGTTCAACACCTTGTTGATGTAAAAGAAGTTTAATTGTAACAGCAAGAAATTGCAAAACACACAGAGGAGTCTATCATGAATTTATCGACACTCAGACCAGCAAAAGGTTCAGTAAGGACCAACAAACGCCTCGGAAGAGGAACAGGTTCAGGCAGGGGGGGGACCTCCACCCGCGGACATAAGGGAGCCCAGTCACGTTCCGGATACAGTTCGAAGCGTGGTTTTGAAGGCGGACAAATGCCGCTTCAGCGCCGTGTTCCGAAGTTTGGATTTAAAAATCCTTTCCGTGTGGCCTATCACGGCATTAACCTGGATACCCTTCAGGCCCTGGTCGAAAAAAACAAGATCAATGTTATCAATCCTGCAGTCCTTATTGAGAACGGACTTGCATCAGGAAATGATAAAATAAAAATACTCGGCCGGGGAGAACTTAAATCCAAGATCGAGATCAGTGCACATGCATTTTCCGCAACAGCCAAGGCATCAATTGAAGGCCAGGGTGGAACAACAGCTATCATTTAAGTATGAAAAATTTTATCCAGACAATACGAAATATCTTCAAGATCGAAGACCTGAGAGTTAGGATTCTCAACACCCTCTTCTTTCTGCTGATCTACAGGCTTGGCGCTCACATTGTACTTCCGGGTGTTGATCCGGGACAGCTTGCGGCGCTTCAGAGTCAGACCAGCGGAGGCGTATTGGGTTTGTTGGATATGTTCTCGGGAGGAGCCTTCTCCAATTCTTCGATCTTCGCCTTAGGTATCATGCCTTACATCTCTGCATCCATCGTGATTCAGTTGTTGAGCATTGCCGTCCCTTATTTTCAAAAATTGCAGAAAGAAGGAGAAAGCGGAAGAAAGCGTATTAACCAGATGACACGCTGGCTGACTGTAGGTATCACCGCCATGCAGGCACCGGGATATATTGTAAACCTCCGTTCACAGGTTCCAGGCGCCATCATTTCTGTGACCAATCCTGAACTGGTTTCACCATTCACTTTCTGGTTCACTTCTATTGTAATCCTTACTGCCGGAACACTCTTTGTCATGTGGCTCGGTGAAAAGATAACCGACAAAGGCCTGGGTAACGGAATCTCACTTATCATCATGATAGGAATTATAGCCCGCCTGCCCCATGCGCTCAGAGATGAATTCTTCTCAAGGATCAATCAGGGTGGAGGTCTGGTTGTATTGCTTATTGAACTTGTCGCGCTTGCCGCAGTGATCGCAGCAACTATCCTGCTGGTTCAGGGTACACGGCGTATCCCAGTCAACTTTGCAAAGAAAATAGTAGGCAATAAGCAATACGGAGGTGTACGTCAGTATATCCCTCTGAAGGTAAATGCTGCAGGTGTGATGCCGATCATCTTCGCGCAGGCCATTATGTTCATTCCGGCTACCATTGCGCAATTCTTCCCGGATGCAAGTGCTTCACAGGGAGTGCTCGCTACTTTCGGGAATTTCACTTCGTTCTGGTATAATTTCGTCTTCGCTACCCTGATCATTCTGTTCACGTATTTCTATACGGCGATATCCGTGAATCCGAATCAGATGGCCGATGACATGAAACGGAATAACGGCTTCATTCCTGGTGTAAAACCCGGAAGAAGTACGGCTGAATTCATTGATGATGTGATGTCGAGAATAACCCTTCCGGGTTCGATCTTTCTCGCCCTCATCGCGATATTACCGACTTTCGCTTTACTGTTAAACGTAAACAACAATTTCGCCCAGTTCTATGGAGGTACTTCGCTTCTGATTATGGTGGGCGTTGCATTGGATACGCTGCAGCAGATTGAGAGTCACTTGTTGATGCGGCATTACGATGGACTGATGAAGAGTGGAAAAATAAAAGGCAGAAGTTCGCCGGTAGCCACCACTACCGCCTAAATCAGTTAAGAGTTGTGCAGGAATGATTCAATCTCATTATCCTGCCGAGATGAAAGAAGATGCTGTATTACAAGACACAGGAAGAGATTGAGATAATAAGAGAGAGTTCTTTACTTGTTGCCAAAACCCTGGCTGAAGTAGCCAAAGCGATAAGACCGGGCGTCAGCACGCTTGAGCTTGATAAAATCGCTGAAACCTTCATCCGTGACCATCATGCCGTACCGGCATTTCTGAATTACAATGGATTTCCCAATTCATTGTGTATTTCGGTTAATTCGCAGGTAGTGCATGGTATTCCAAATAAAAATGAGCTCCGTGACGGGGACATTTGTTCGGTGGATTGCGGTGTATTGAAAAACGGATTCTATGGCGATTCTGCTTTCACCTTCACTATCGGAGATGTGTCAGATGAAATACTTCAGCTGCTGAAAGTAACCAGAGAATGTCTTTACAAAGGCATTGAAAAAGCGGTTTCGGGAAACCGTCTTGGTGATGTCAGCCACGCCATTCAGGAACATGCCGAAAAAAATACTTACTCGGTCGTTCGTGAACTGGTTGGTCATGGAATCGGGAGACATCTTCACGAAAAACCGGAAGTGCCGAATTATGGAAAGAGAGGTACTGGACTTGTACTTCGGGAAGGACTGGTGATAGCAATCGAACCCATGATAAATATGGGGGTGAAAGGGGTAGTGCACGAAAAGGACGGATGGACGGTCCGCACAGCGGATAATAAGCCTTCCGCTCACTTCGAGCACACGGTGGCGGTCAGGAAAACAGATGCGGATATCCTTAGTTCGTTTTCCCTGATAGATGAAGCATTAAGTACGAATATTCAAAATAAAGTGATAGAATAATAACGTGGCAAAACAGGCAAACATAGAGCAAGATGGATCCATCATCGAAGCATTGTCAAATGCCATGTTTCGCGTGGAACTGGAGAACGGACATGAGATCATAGCGCATATCTCGGGTAAAATGAGAATGCACTACATTAAGATCCTGCCGGGCGATAAGGTAAAGGTTGAAATGTCACCCTATGATCTGACAAAAGGAAGAATTACATACCGTTATAAATAATGTCGTTTTACAGTTCATCAGACAATTGTAAAAACGGTTAAAAAGAAAAAGAAATGAAAGTTAAACCCGCAATTAAGAAAAGAAGCGTTGACTGCAAAATCGTACGCAGGAAGGGACGCTTGTATGTAATCAACAAGAAGAATCCGAGATTCAAGCAGCGCCAGGGATGATCCTCCGGTAACTGAAGACATGGATTAACATCAAATCAGAACTAATAAATAACAGGAAATAAATGGCTCGTATAGCTGGTATAGACCTACCAAAACACAAAAGAGGCGAGATCGGACTGACCTACATCTATGGAATCGGTCCATCAACAGCCCGTCGCATCCTTACTGAAGCCGGTATTGATCACAATACCAAGGTGGAAGCCTGGGATGACCAACAACTGACTGCAATCCGCAACATCATCAATGAGATGAAGGTGGAAGGAGCGCTTCGTTCCGAAGTTCAGCTCAACATCAAACGCCTGGTTGATATCAATTGTTACCGTGGAATGCGTCACCGTAACGGACTTCCGGTACGTGGTCAGCGTACAAAGACAAATTGCAGAACCAGAAAAGGGAAACGTAAAACTGTTGCCAACAAGAAGAAGGCAACCAAAATGTAATTGATCAAACATGGCACAACAGCAACAAACTTCCGGTAAGGGAGCGAAGTCAACCAAGAAGAAAGTCGTTAAGGTAGACGCTTATGGCAAAGCTTTTGTCAGCGCTACTTTTAATAACATCATTATTTCCCTGACCAATGAATCCGGACAGGTGATATCCTGGGCATCAGCCGGTAAAATGGGATTCAAGGGGTCAAAGAAAAACACCCCCTATGCAGCCCAGCTTGCCGCTGCGGATTGCGCCAAGGTGGCTCATGACCTGGGACTGAGAAAGGTAAAAGTGTTCGTAAGCGGTCCTGGCGCAGGACGTGAATCGGCCATCCGTACACTTCATCAGAGCGGTATTGAGGTAACGGAGATCATGGACATAACGCCTATTCCACATAATGGCTGCCGTCCTCCCGGCAAGAGAAGAGTTTAATTGAGATTCTATTCACAACATCATAAAAGAAATACATTACCATGGCAAGATATATTGGACCTACTTCGAAGATAGCCCGGAAGTTTCGTGAACCGATCTTCGGTCCTGACAAAGCTTTTGAACGTAAGAATTATCCTCCGGGACAACATGGCCTTACCAAGAAGCGTGCGAAGCAGAGTGAATACGCTGTTCAGCTTAATGAGAAACAAAAGGTGAAGTACATGTACGGTATCCTTGAGCGTCAGTTCGCGAAGATCTTCGATCGTGCATCACGTAAATCCGGCATTACCGGTGAAAACCTCCTACAGCTCATAGAAGCAAGACTGGATAATGTTGTTTACCGTCTGGGTATAGCGCCATCCAGAATGGCCGCGCGTCAGCTCGTCGGACACAGACACATCACCGTGAATGGCAAGGTCGTTAACATCTCCTCTTATACCTGTAAGCCGGGTGATATTATCGGAGTGCGTGAAAGATCAAAGGGTCTTGAGGTAATCATCAATGCGCTTACCGGACATACCAACAAGCATGCCTGGCTGGAGTTCGACAAATCCAGCATGACCGGCAAGGTGTTAAACCTTCCGGCACGCGATCAGATCAGCGAGAGCATCAAGGAGCAGCTGATCGTCGAATTGTACTCTAAGTAAACATTTGAGTGAATCAGGTTTGCATACTGATGCAATCCGGATTCAGAAACAGACAATAAATTTTAAACCAAAAACAACAAAATATACAATGGCAATCCTGGCTTTTCAACGTCCTGACAAAGTAATCATGATTCAATCGGATGAGCGTCACGGTGTTTTCGAATTCCGTCCGCTTGAACCCGGTTATGGTATTACGGTTGGTAACGCGTTGCGTCGAATTCTGCTTTCTTCACTAGAGGGTCATGCAATCACCTCTGTGAAGATTTCCGGAGCTGATCATGAGTTTTCAACCCTGAAAGGTGTTGTTGAAGACGTAACAGAAATTATTCTGAACCTGAAACAGGTTCGTTTCAAGCAACAGATCCATGGTACAGACACGGAGAAAGTTACCATTTCCGTAAGCGGAAAATCCGAATTTACCGCCGGTGATATCAGCAAATTTACCACCGCGTTTCAGGTGCTGAATCCGGACCTGGTCATTTGCAGCATGGAACCTTCCGTAAAACTGAATCTGGATATTACCATCGATAAAGGTCGCGGTTATGTTCCTTCTGAAGAGAACAAGACCGGTAGCGCGCCTATCGGTACCATATTCACGGATTCCATCTTTACTCCAATCCGGAATGTTAAATACTCTGTGGAGAATTACCGTGTCGAGCAAAAGACCGACTATGAGAAACTGATCATGGAGATCACTACCGATGGGTCCATTCATCCGAAAGAAGCTCTGAAGGAAGCCGCCGAAATCCTGATCCATCATTTCATGCTCTTCTCAGACGAGAAGATAACGCTTGAGACAAAGGAGAAAACTCCTACAGAAGAGCTGGATGAAAACACCTTGCACATGCGTCAGTTGCTGAGTACAAAGCTGGTTGATATGGATCTTTCCGTTCGCGCGCTTAATTGCCTCAAAGCCGCAGACGTTGAAACCCTGGGCGATCTGGTTTCCTACAATAAAGGTGACCTGCTGAAGTTCCGCAACTTTGGAAAGAAATCACTCACTGAACTGGAAGAACTCGTGAGGGCCAAGAACCTGACCTTTGGAATGAATGTAGGAAAATATCTTGAAAAGAAATAAGTAAAATAATTGCTAACAGTTTTGCAATTCAGTTGCGGAACTTATGAGAAAATAAAATGAGACACGGTAAGAAAGTAAATCATCTCGGAAGACAATACAGCCACCGTCAGGCGCTGTTATCCAATATGGCATCATCACTGATCCTGAATAAGAGGATTAATACCACTCTCGCCAAAGCGAAGGCGCTGCGTAAATATGTCGAGCCTTTACTCACACGGGCAAAGGACGATTCAACTCATTCCCGCAGGATGGTCTTCAAGTATCTTCAGGACAAACCGGCCGTTGCCGAGTTGTTCCGTGAGGTAGCGCCTAAGATTGCCGACCGTCCGGGAGGCTATACACGCATTATCAAATTGGAGAACCGTCAGGGTGATAATGCCGAAATGTGCATGATGGAACTGGTGGATTTCAATCTCCTTATGCTTGGCGATGGTACCGCCTCCGCGCCGGCCAAAAAAGCCGCTAAGACCACCCGCAGAAGGGGAGCAAAGAAGAAGGCGGTTTCAGCGGAAGCACAAGCCGGATCAGAAGCTGAGCCGGAAAAAGAGGAAGTGAAAACTCCAAAAGCCAAGGCAGCGAAAAAGCCGGCTACGAAGAAAAAGTCTGATGAGACTGAAGAATAAGATGATCGATATTTAGATACCTATACTAAACGGGATGGAACTCAGGTTTTATCCCGTTTTTTTTTGCCCGTATGGAATCGTGAAAGAAATAATTCACAATGGATGCTACTTATGAACAGGATAAAATCAGCTATGAAAATTGGTATCTTTGATAAATCTTCATCATGAAATACACTGAAAAGAAACCTGCGGTCCTTGTACTGGAAGACGGTACCGTTTTTCATGGAAAAGCTGCGGGTATTTCCGGTACTACTACCGGGGAAATCTGTTTCAATACCGGTATGACCGGTTACCAGGAAATTTTTACGGATCCTTCCTATTACGGACAGGTGCTTCTGGCCACCCATGTGCATATAGGAAATTACGGAATCCATCCGGATGAGACCGAAAGTGACCAGATTAAAATTTCCGGACTGGTATGTCGGGGATTTAACGTGGCGTATTCCCGGAAGAGCGCGACAAAATCCATTCAGCAATATTTTGAGGAGCAAAAGATCGTAGCGATATGTGATGTGGATACCAGGGCCATTGTGCGACACATCAGAAATAAGGGTGCGATGAATTGCATCATTTCATCGGAAACAGAAGACGTAAATAAGCTGAAGGAGAGACTGGCCGGTGTGCCATCTATGGCCGGTCTTGAGCTGTCCTCCATGGTCACGACTCCCAAAACTTATGAACTCGGGAATCAGCAGGCGAAGTTAAAAGTAGCGGTGCTTGATTTTGGTGTCAAGAAGAATATTTTGAGAAATCTGCTGGCAAGGGATTGCCGGCTGAGAGTCTTTCCGGCAAGAACAAATTTTGAAGAATTGAAAGCATGGAATCCCGACGGGATCTTATTATCCAACGGACCGGGAGATCCGTCAGTAATGCAGTATGCCGTGAAGACGGTGAAGGATATACTCGCAGCGAATATTCCTGTTTTCGGAATCTGTCTGGGTCACCAATTGCTGGCGGAAGCTTGCGGTATCGGCACTTACAAGATGTTCAACGGTCACAGAGGCATAAACCACCCGGTAAAAAATCTTATCACGGGGCGATGTGAGATCACTTCACAAAATCATGGTTTTGCAGTTAAGGAAGATGATGTGAAGAATTCGAAGCTGGTTGAGATCACACACGTAAATCTGAATGATAAAACAATTGAAGGCATACGGGTAAAGGATACGGTTGCATTCAGTGTGCAATACCATCCGGAAGCAGCGCCCGGACCACATGACAGCGCCTATCTGTTCGATGATTTTGTGACGGCGATGAAAAATGTTGAGGTGGAGCTTAAGCGATAATTTCCTGACTCCATCAGGTCGGGCATAGAGGGATTACCTTCAGCGACTCGAACATTCGCGAATAACACTCAAACATGATACTTTTCAGCGGGGGTGAAAAATGTCGGGACTGGGATTTTTGGGATTAGTGGGATCTTTGGGATTACTGGGAATGGAAATTTATTCAGAATCAGGGTTGCGAAATCCAAATTAAACCCAGGTTGATGGAAATGAGTATTATCCCGCATTAAGTGGTTGTAATTTTTTATAGGAGGGCATATTTTAGCATGTACAAAAGCACTAAATGAAATATGCTCAATTAACCAGAGCCATCATCGGGTACGCAATGACAGTACACAAAGCCCTGGGAAATGGGTTTCAGGAAGTGATCTATCAAAGGGCTTTGGAAATAGAAATGAGCATTCATTTACTTGAGTTCAAACGGGAATTTGTGATGCCGATTTATTACAGAAACGAACAAATCGGAACTCGCAGAGTTGATTTCCTGGTTTCAGATTTTATTTCTGTTGAATTAAAAGCGGTCACAGAACTGGAGCCTGTTCATTTTGCACAAGCCATGAATTACCTTGAAGCGTATAATTTGGAAATAGGCCTATTGCTTAACTTCGGATCAAGAAGTCTTCAGTTTCACCGGTTTAAAAATTTAAAATATCAGGAAAGACAATATTAACGGCTTCTATAGAATGCTAAGTGCAGAACCGCCGGACATTATTAACTTGCATACACTTTATCCCACATGTGTTAAGAATCTCAGCAATCCAAATAATCCCAAAAATCCCAGTGCAGACAATATGCTTGATCCTGAAAAAACCTATAACGATGAGTTGATATGCCTGAACCAGGGAA
>CAZJDX010000025.1:0-42351 GCA_964544885.1 uncultured Flavobacteriales bacterium | reverse complement strand
TCTTTCTGGCCTGGAACCAGGCGAACATCACTCCGATGATAATGGAACTGATCAGCGCACTTGCCCAACCTCCATGTATGAACTTGCTGAGATTTGCTACCAGGAAAGAGAATTCAATGGTTCCGTATACCATTATGAAGAGCGCAATGATCCCGACATGATATCTCTTGAGGTGCATGAAATACACCAGCAATACGGAAGTCATGATCATATTGAAATTGATGGTCAGGCCGTATGCCGCCTCCATGTGTTTCGACTCCCTGAAATAAAGCACAACCGTAACACAAACGAAGAACAACATCCAGTTGATGGAAGGAATATAGATCTGTCCTTTAAGATCGGTTGGGTATTTCACTCTGACCTTGGGCCAGAAATTCAGGCGGATCGCTTCATTGATCAATGTAAAGGAGGCGCTGATCATAGCCTGGCTGGCTACTATGGTTGCTCCTGTAGCAATCAACAATCCTATTAGTCTGAAACCATCAGGCATCATACTGTAAAATGGATTTCTGTCACCGAGATATGTTTCCTGGTGCGATAAGAGCCAGGCACCCTGTCCGAAATAGTTTAGAATTAAGGTTAGTTTCACAAAAGACCATGTCGCCCGGATGTTTATTCTTCCGCAGTGTCCCATGTCGGAATACAAGGCTTCCGCACCGGTAGTACAAAGAAAAACCGCACCCAGCAGCCAGAATCCTCCCGGGTGTTCCGTCAGCAATCTTATGGCGTAAACGGGATTTACCGCCTTGATAATCTCCGGAAATTGTAAGATGGAAATGAAGCCCAGTATCCCAATGGTAAGAAACCATACCAGCATGATCGGGCTGAAAAATTTACCTACGAACTTTGTGCCGAATTGCTGAATCAAAAAAAGCAAGGAAAGAATCGCGATCACGATCGGAACCGTATCAATACTTTCATTGAAATATTTCAGTCCTTCTATCGCCGAAGAAACAGAAATGGCCGGAGTGATAACGCCGTCGGCAAGCAGGGAGCTGCCCCCGATAATCGCGGGGATCATCAGCCATTTAACCTTGGTTCTTCTCACCAGCGCATAGAGAGAGAACACGCCCCCTTCACCCTTGTTATCCGCCCGCAAAGTCAATACGACATACTTGAGTGTTGTTTGAAGCGCAAGTGTCCAGAATATACAGCTTAAGCCACCCAACACAAGATCATCACTGATTATATTATTTCCGATGATCGCTTTTAAGACATAAAGTGGCGATGTTCCGATGTCACCGAAAATGATACCAAGAGTGACCAGTAAGCCGGATAACGAAATTTTATTTAAAGTACTTGAACTCAAGTCGTGAAATTTCGGAGGTCAAATGTATGAATTGCGAGTATGCAAATCATTTTGAAGAGTAAATTAATGTCGTTTCCGCATCGCAAATCCCTTCGCCTTGAAGCCTTAGAGCAATTCTTCCGCTGTTAATTCCTTACCTTTGCACGGATCTAAAAAATGAATACGCAGTACGACATCATTGTAGTTGGAGCCGGTCATGCCGGGTGTGAAGCTGCGGCTGCAGCTGCGAATATGGGTTCGAAAACCCTGCTGATCACCATGAATATGCAGACCATCGCGCAGATGTCCTGCAATCCGGCCATGGGCGGAATTGCTAAAGGGCAGATAGTCAGAGAGATAGATGCGCTTGGCGGTTACTCAGGTATAGTTTCCGATCGCTCTATGATTCAATTCCGCATGCTGAACCGGTCTAAAGGACCTGCCATGTGGAGTCCTCGCTCTCAGAATGACCGTATGTTGTTCGCTCAGGAATGGAGATATATGCTGGAGCAAACTCCTAACCTGGATTTCTGGCAGGACATGGTAAGCGGAATTATGGTAGAAAATTCACAGGTTGTTGGAGTACGTACAGGCATGGGTATTGACTTTTGTGCCCGTGCAGTCATACTCACCAATGGTACATTTTTAAATGGAATTATTCATATTGGTGAAAAACAGTTTGGAGGAGGCCGAAGTGGAGAAAAGGCATCAAAAGGAATAACCGAACAATTAGAAACTCTTGGTTTTCAGTCCGGTAGAATGAAAACCGGTACCCCTCCACGACTCGATGGCCGTTCGCTGGATTATGCGAAAATGGAAATTCAGGAAGGCGATGCAAATCCGGGAAAATTCTCTTTCCTGGATACGCCGGCTCTGACCAAGCAACTGAATTGCTGGATAGCTTATACCAATGAGCAGGTGCATGATATTCTGAAGGAAGGATTTGATAAAAGCCCCATGTTTGCCGGAAGAATCCAGGGACTAGGCCCGCGGTATTGCCCTTCCATTGAAGACAAGATCAACCGCTTTGCAGAGAAAGACCGGCATCAACTTTTTATTGAACCCGAGGGCTGGAATACTGTTGAAATCTATCTGAACGGCTTCAGTACATCCTTGCCTCAGGAAACTCAATACGAAGCCCTGACTCATATACCGGGCTTTGAAAATGTACGTATGTTTCGTCCGGGTTATGCTATTGAATACGACTACTTTCCTCCACAACAGCTCCAACTCACACTCGAAACCAAACTGATAGACCGTTTGTATTTCGCCGGGCAGATCAATGGAACGACCGGTTATGAGGAAGCTGCCTGCCAGGGAATAATGGCTGGTATCAATGCCCACCTGAAAATCAATGAAAAGGAGCCGTTTGTGTTAAAAAGATCTGAGGCCTATATCGGTGTTCTCATCGACGATCTGGTTACAAAAGGGACCGAAGAGCCTTATCGGATGTTCACTTCAAGAGCGGAGTTCAGAACCTTGCTCCGACAAGACAATGCTGATATGCGACTTACTCCGGTTTCACATAAGATAGGGCTTGCCAGTGAAGAACGACTTCGAAACGTAAATGAAAAGATCGCACACACACAAGAGATTGAAAACTTTGTCAGAAATTATAGTCTGGTACCCCAGGAGATAAATGGCGTGCTGGAATCTCTGGGTACTGAGCCAATTCGACAAAAAGTAAAAATGTTGGGTGTTTTATTAAGACCACAAGTGGGTATTTCTGATTTGGTAGAAAATGTTCAGGAATTCGGAGGCTTCATCACATCCATCCCTGAAAAACACCGGGAGAGTGTGGTTGAACAAGCCGAGATCCGAATCAAATATGAAGGATACATTGAAAAGGAATCGGAAATCGTGAACAAATTTGTGAAACTGGAGAATGTCTATCTCAAGGAAGATTTCGACTATTATTCGCTGGAATCCCTTTCTATGGAGGCTCGTCAAAAATTGAGCAAGATCAAACCAGGTACTCTTGGTCAGGCCTCCAGGATCAGCGGGGTTTCTCCTTCCGATATTTCTGTCCTGATGGTCTATTTAGGTAGATAATGTTCCACGTGAAACAATTCTGATGGAGAATCTCATTGAATGTCCGGCCTGTAGGACAAAATCCTTTAAATTTATTCGAAAATGCAAGGATTTCCTTGTTAGTTCAGCAGAATTTAACATAGTTGAGTGCGAACACTGTCGCCTGCTTTTCACGAATCCACGGCCTGATATCAATGAAATTTCCAAATATTACGATAGTGCTGACTATATAAGTCATTCAAATTCATCCAAGGGTATATTCAATCTCATCTATCAACGCGTCAGAAATTATTCCATTGGGAAGAAATTAAATCTGCTTGAAAAATTGAATACTTCGAATGCCAAGAAACTACTGGATATTGGATGTGGAACGGGGGAATTCCTGGCAGCTTGTAAAAGTAACGGATGGGACTGTCGCGGAATTGAACCCAATGAAGGAGCCAGAAAAAAAGTAATTGAAAAATTCTCTATTGCAGTGTATCCCGAAAATGCGCTGGAAGAGAAGACAGCCGGATTCTCGGAATTTTCCATGATCACTATGTGGCACGTTCTGGAACACGTTCATGATCTGAGAAAGAGGCTGGAACAAGCGTATCAACTCTTAAACAGCTCCGGATACCTGATTATCGCAGTTCCCAATCCTGAAAGTGAAGATGCACGCCATTATGGAGATCTTTGGGCAGCTTATGATGTTCCCCGCCATCTATATCACTTCAAACCAAAAGTATTGAAAAAACTTGTGCTGGAATTCGGTTTTAAGTTCATAGAATCACATCCTATGCCTTTTGATGCCTTCTATGTATCCCTTCTCAGCGAAAGGCATGCTGAGACAAAGCTGGCTGCTTTTAATGCTCTATGGCAAGGCTTAAAATCCAATCTACTGGCTGGCAGTGTAGCCGAGAAGTTTTCCAGCGTTATCTATGTTTTCAAAAGAGATTAAACTGAACTCGTATATTGTATAGTATACGCTTTTGAAAGTTACTTGTTCCACGTGAAACAAAATGTAGACCCTTCACCAAAGGTCGAACTGACGGTGATCCTTCCATTCTCGCTTTCAACAATTTTCTTGACAATAGTAAGCCCGATTCCCGTGCTTTCACATTGATCTTTTGGCAGTAAGGTTTGAAAGAGGCCAAAGATCTTCTCCTGATGCTCCGGCCTTATCCCAACACCATTGTCTTTGACCACGAATTCGTACTCATCCTCTCTCTCTATACAACTGATTTGAATCCTGCCTTCCGTCTTGTCATTGTACTTAATGGCATTGCTGATGAGATTCTGAAAAACCTCATGCAGTTTGATTTTCTCACACATGATCTTTGGGAGATTGTCCGAAACATGAAAGGCAATGGAGTCAGGCGGAGAAACCAGATCTATTATATTGTTTATCAGGTCTTTAACATCCACCTCTTCCTTTTTACCCTTAGTATTAGCCAGTCGTGAATAGTGAAGGATACCGTCAATCATTTGCTGCATTCTTCCTGTCCGGCTCTTCATCATTGCCAAGAGATCAGCTATCTCCGGCTTGGGATTCTCACCTATTTCATCCTCAAGAAATGTCGCGAGGCTGGCCAGTCCCCTGAGCGGAGCTTTCAGATCATGCGAAACAATATAAACGAATTCATCCAGCTGCTTATTGGTACGCTGTAATAGTTCATTATTCTCCTTTAGCTCTCTTTGCTGCAGATATAGTTTTGAAAAGACATTCACCTTCGCCCGGACAACAGGAGTATCCAATGGCTTCAGTAAATAATCAACAGCGCCTTCTTCGTATCCCTGAATACTGTATTTCTCATCCTTACTCAGGGCCGTAACAAAGATGATGGCAATATCCCTTGTATGCGAATTCTCTTTGAGTAATCTGGCTACCTCAAAGCCATCCATTCCTGGCATTTGTACGTCCAGCAGTATCATGGCTATATCTTTCTCCAGCGCAATGACAAGGGCTTCTTCGCCTGATTGCGCCTTGAGTATAGTCCGGCCCTCCTGCTCCAGAATACTCTCAAGAGAGATCAGATTTTCCGGACGATCATCAACCAATAATATATTGATCGGTTTTTGTTGTTTCTTGAATGGCTGTTCATTGGTACATTCCGTTTGTGTAACAAGTGTATTCATGCTTTCCATAGGTATTTGATACAAAATTAACTCTGCCGGTTATCTATACTTTGTAGCTTCCGCTTAATTCTTACAGTTTTTCCATTCACTAAGAGAAACTTTTCTGTAGATCCTGCCGCTCTTGTCAATAGCGCTAAACTCATTCCTGTATTTGTTAAAGGAAAGTGTCTCTGTCGCGCCAAGACCCAGATAACCAAGATTACTCAGACTTCTGCCCAGGAGTCCAACCACTTTGTTTTGAAGTTCCGGACTGAAATAGATCATCACATTTCTGCACAGGACCAGATTAAATTTTCTGATCACCGGATCCGAAACAAGATTATGCTTTCGAAAACTAATGTTCTTCCTGAGCTGTTCATTGAATTTCAATTGACCGTAGGCGGAGGAATAATAGTTCGAGAATTCGCTTTGTCCTCCGGCTTTGTAATAACTTCCTGTGAACTCTTTGATACGTGATACGTCGAATATCGCTTCCCTTGCCTTTTCAAGCACCAGAGGATCAGAATCGGTAGCAATAATTCTTGATCGTTCCAGTAATCCCACCTCCGATAACAGTATTGCCAGGGAATAAACCTCTTCTCCTGTTGAACATCCTGCGTGCCATATATGGAGACTGGGGTAGGTGGATAAAAAGGGAAAGGCATTTTTTCTCAGGGAATCGAAAAAGTCCGGGTCCCTGAACATTTCTGTGTAATGAATATTAAGCTCTTTCCTCAGACTGCTGACAAGAGCGGGCTCCTGTATGAGCAGGTGATGCAGTAATTCTATGGTGTTCAGGTTGTGTTCCTGTAAAAAACCCGCAATCCTTCTGACAAGAAATGTCTGCGAATAACCGGTATAGTCAAGGGAAAACTCTTTCTTTAAAAAGAGCAGAAATCTTTCCAGCGACTCACCATTAATCTGAATGGTTTCTAAATCCTTACTGAACATAAAAGTGAATAACTATTGGTATAACCATACTCTCATAAGCGAAAGTAGTTGCTCCGGGACCACCGGTTTTGAAATATAATCTGATGCCCCACACTGGATGCATTTCTCCCGGTCGCCGTTCATTGCTTTAGCGGTCAGCGCAATGATCGGCAGGTTGCGGTGATTTTCGCTTTGTCTGATGTGCTTTATAGCCAGGTAACCATCCATTTCCGGCATCATAATATCCATGAGTACAATATCTGTCTGGGGATACTTCTCCAGTTTTCTTAAGGCATCCTTGCCATTGATGGCGGTTATTACCTGCATTCCCTGTTGTTCCAGAATGCTGCTTAATGCATAGATGTTCCGGATATCATCGTCAACCAACAGAACTTTCTTTCCTTGAAGAAGATTCTCCAGGCTTAAGGGTATCCTGAGACTGCCTTCCTGATGGGCTTCCTGTGCTACCTTATTTAAAAAGAGCTCCGTTTCAACGATAAGACGTTCCGTATATTTTTCACTCTTCAACACGATGGTGTCCGTCCATTTTCTAAGATCGGACTCTGTCGATTCTTCCATCTCTCCTTCAGTGAATACGATAACCGGTGTATTGCCATGCTTAGCGGAAGACCTGATTTCCTCAAGAAATTTTAAACCGGCTTCCTTGTCTTCCGATGGGGAAAGATCCATAACTATGCAGTCAAATTTATGTTCGTCAAGAAGCGATTTTGCAGTAGGGTAGTCCGGTGTTGATTTGAGTTCAACATCAGCGTTTCTTGACCGCATCAGGTTAATGATAATATCTCTTTCGATTTCCGAAGGCTCTATGATCAGCACAGCGGGAACACTCACCTTGTCTTTTTCATCAATATGCGTGAAGACCTCGTCCAGGTCTTTCAAGTCCAGTGGCTTGCGCAAACAGGCAGTAGCTCCAAGGTCCATCAGCAGGTTTTTCCTTTCAGTTGCCGTAACAATGTGCACCGGTATCCTGCTGAACTTCTGATCCGATCTGAGTCTTTGCAATACACTCAAGCTGTCAGCACCGGGGATTTGCATATCCATGATGATAGCTGAAGGATTGTACTTCTCGGCGCATTCGATCCCTGCTTCTCCGTTCCCGGCAATGATTGCCTTGTACTTTTTTTCATGCGCCATTTCATATAAGGCCGAAGCGAATGATTTGTCACCCTCCATGATCAGCAAAACTTTGTCTTCCGGTCTGATGTTATCCCGGTCATCATTCGGACTTTCCGGATCGGACTCTCCTGCGATTTCTGTTGTGGCTTCCACCTGCGCTTCCGTTTTTTCCGTCATGGCCTTGCTTTGATTTTCTTTCCTCGCCGACTGATCCACCGGAATAAAGACGTAAAAGGTACTGCCCTGGCCAACCGTACTCTTCAACTGCATTTCTCCATCCAGCAGGGAAACAAGCATCTTGCTGATGGATAATCCGAGTCCTGTCCCTCCGTATCGACGACTGGTTGATCCATCGGCTTGCTGGAATGCGTTAAATATGAGCTGCTGTTTATCTTCGGGTATTCCGATTCCTGTGTCTGTAACGGATAGCTCCATTACCCCTGATGCTTTACGGAGTGCCGGATTGCTGAAATAGACATTCCGGTCTGCCGGCTTCAGCCGCAGAGTGACCCGGCCACCGGCTGAGGTAAACTTAAACGCATTGGAGAGAAGATTCTTAATCACTTGCTCCAGCCTGACTTTATCCGTCGTTATTTTATCTGGCAATCCGGAATGCTGCTCTATCTCAAACTCGATCTTTTTTTCAATGGCGAGTTCGTTGAAAAGATCGAACATGTCCTTTTTGATCTCCTTCATCTCTGCTTCTTCCATCATCAAGTCGATCTTGCCCGCTTCGATTTTTGAAAGGTCAAGAATGTCGTTTATGAGTAGAAGAAGATCATTACCTGATTTATGGATCACTCCCGCATATTCAACCTGCTTCCTGGTCAGATTGTTCTCTTTGTTATCGGCGAGTAATTTGGCAAGTATCAATACGCTGTTCAGTGGTGTTCTCAACTCATGCGACATATTCGCGAGAAATTCCGATTTGTACCTGTTGTTAAGTTCAAGTTCTCTTGCTTTCAGCATGAGCGCTTCACGTGCCTGTTCAAGGATCTCATTCTGTTGACCAAGCTCCTTGGCTTTCTTCTTCAGTTCCTGGTTGCTTTGCTTTAACTCTTCCTCCGAGGCCTGCAAGAGCTGACTTTGATGCGATAACTCATCGTTGGTCTGACGCAACTCTTCCTCCTGTGATGCGAGTCTTTCCGCCTGCAAACGGGTCTCATCCAGCAGGCGATGGGTAAGCATGTTCGCTTTCACAGAAGCGATTGTAGATGCCATGGTTTCTCCCGCGTTCTCTATGAATTCGATCTCGTGTTGGGAAAAACTGTTAAAGGAAGCAAGTTCCACAGCGCCATACACCTGACCATGATACTTCAGGGGAACTATCAGTATATTCGTCGCGCAGGCTTCGCCAAGTCCTGAATTGATCCTGACATAGGAATTGGGTATATCACGCATATGGATACAGGATTCGCTCTTGATTGCCTGCCCTACAAGTCCTTCCCCATGGTCGAACTTGTTCTTTGCTTTCAGCCTTTTATCCATGGCGAAACTGCCATGAAGCTGTATCCATTGATGATTGGTTATTTCATCTCTTTCCAACAGGTAAATACCTCCATGAAAAGCAAAGAGGTGTTTTACCAATACCGAAATAATCTCATCCGTAAGCTTGGTGATATCAATATTATTATCTCGTAAAACGGCATTGATCCTGGCATTTCCGCTTGCCATCCAGTGTCGCAACTGGTTTTCCTGGTTTGCCTTTCTTAAACTGTCACCCATCTGTACCAGTGCGTTCCCCAGCTCATCATGCGGTCCCATTGGATTGTACTGAACGTCGAAATTTCCCGCCCCGATATTCCTGGCAAACTCAGCGGTATGTTTCAGGTTTTCATTCAGGGACTGTACCGCCCCGGTCATCTGCCCGATCGCCGTTGTTCTGGTTGGTATGTCGATCTCCGGAATTTCACCCATACTCATCTGTTGAATATAACCCTTCAGTTTAATGGTGGGAAGGATGATATTCCTCGACATATAAAAGGCGGCAATCAGCACGACCACAACGATCAGGATAGCCAGTGTCAAAAGACTCCACATCAGCTTTCGTGAACTTGCTTTTACTTTGGCGTGTTCCAGTTCCGCCAACGCCTTTTTCTTCAGGATCACACGGTTTAGACTTTGAATCAGATTCGAGCATTCCGGCAATATCTCGTTGTTCACGATCTCCTCCGCATGAAAAAGTTTCATCGGATCGCGGTAATCATCATAGGTGGAAAGTACCTCTATAACTTTCTTCTGATTCTCGATCTGCGCTTCAAATGATCTAAAGATCATTTTCATGCTGTCAATGCTCGCCTGATCTTTCCATCGCTTCATGAGCAACATGATGCTGGCTTTCCGCTGAGGATAATCAACCGTATGCAGGGCTTTCAGCTTTTCCTTGTCTTCCCGGTTACCTTCAAGATAAACCCAGTTGGTGGAGTACATTTTCGAGCGGATGATAAGTGAATTCATGTTTTCCAAAGCCTGGAGCGATGGAATATCTTCCGTCATGATTCCGGTCGTTACATCCTGGTTGCGGTTAATAAAAATGCTGGAGTAGATCGCATTAAACACAGAGATGCCGATCACTATGATAAACACGACATAGATCTCGAGATCGACTTTATAATTTTTTTGTTTCATTGCCTTTGAGCTATATGAAGCCGCCCGGCCGGCTCCCTTTTATGAAAGCGGTTTCCGGCTCCGGTCTTATACATACAGACTTAAAAGCGGTTATTGAGAATTCAGCTAAAAAGCATGCACAATCTTACACTTGTAAGCTTTTAGGGTACCCTGCTGAAATACCCGACTTACGGGTTAGTTTCTGAACCATCGAAAGAATTCACCGCCGGCGATTGTCAACGCTTTAGGATCTTCCGCTGAAATGAATACGAAGCGGTTCTCACTTGCAGTGAATAAATTCCGCCTGCAACAGAAGAAACATGTAAAAGCAAAAGATTTTCTCCCTGTGATGCGCGAATATCTTTTCTCAGTACCAATTCGCCCAGCATATTGAAAAGGGTGATCTCAGCGTCCGTTGAACGTGCGCTGTATAATAGTAATTGCAGCTCATCATCGCATGGCACCGGAAACACATAAAGATAGTTGCTTTGAAAACCTTCATCTATTCCGGTTAGTGAAACAAACCTGGATTCGGAGAGTGAAGCACATCCATTCTGGTCTGTAACCTGAACCGTATAATTTCCACTCTGCAAGGCTATGAATACCCGGCCTGTTGCACCCGGTATTATGCTTCCGTTGAGATACCATTGATATGAGGACGCGACCGTACTGCTCAAGGTATCCCCGTTCTGAGAAATCACCGGTTGACCAGGTGCCGGGTAAACATGGATAAGATTCTGTACGGTAATGCTATCGGATCCGCTGGCATTGAAAACAGTGAGTGAGACAGAATAATCTCCGGGAACCGGATAGCAAATATTGACCGGATGCTCCTGAACGGAAGACGGACTTGACGAACCCGGAAATGACCATGCCCAGCTCGTTGCATTCAATGACATCGAAACAAAGGAAAGACAGCCCCCCTCACAAACCGAACTGTCGTTAACGATGAATGTTGCGCTTGGCGGAACGCTGCAATCCACAACATGGATCAGGTCCGTATACAGTATTTCGTCCTGGCAATAGCCATCACTTACATTCAAACTGACATCATAAACACCAACTGATGGATAACATATCGATGTTGGTGAATTCATGGTGGAGCCTGATGGATTTGCTCCCGGAAAATTCCATGACCAGTCAGTAACACCCGAAATACTCTGATCACTGAAACTGATACAGTCTCCTGCGCAAATAGAGGTTGCTCCGGCCGCGAAATTAGCCACCGGTGAAGCGCGGACAAGTATAAGATTGGAATAAACTCTTGTCGCGGAACAACCTGTTACCGACTCCGCAGTCAGTTGAACGGTATATGATCCCGGATTGACATAATTATAAAGTGGATTTTCCAGAGCGGAAATTCCCCCGTCTCCAAAAGTCCATAGATATGAAACGGCACCACTGCCTGTGTTGGTGAACTGAACGGAAAGACTATCGCAACCCAGCGTCTGATCCGGAACAAAAGATACGAGTGGCTTGTCTGACACCGTTAGTGTTTTTTCAATGGTATCCCGGCAGTTGTTCTGGCTGATCACGATCAGACGGACAGTGTAGTTTCCGGAAGCAGTATAAGTATGACTTGGCGAAGGAAGTCCGCTGAGAGGTGAACCATCACCAAAATCCCAGGAATACGTCGAAATCGTTGCGTTTTGTGTCTGGTCAGTGAATGTCACCAGATCATTCGCGCAGGGGGGCTGAAAAGTAAAATCGGCAGCGGGTACCGGATAGATGTGCAATGGCGGAACCAGTGTAAAGGTATCCGAACAAGTTCCTGTTGTCGCAATCAGGGTCACGAGATACGTTCCTGTATCAGTATATGTATGGATGGGGTTAGTGACAGCAGATTGCGGACTGCCATCTCCAAAATCCCAGCTGAACAGCGGATTTCCTGTTGAAGTATTTGTGAACAGGATTTGGGCAGGCTCGCAAAAGCTGCCTGATGAAACGGTAAAGGATGCCTGCGGAGCCGGATTCACTATAATGGTCTGTACGGTGTCATCTGTGCATTGGTTTGTGGAACACAACAACATCACCTGATATGTACCAGCTGAACTATAAACATGGGATGGGTTTGCAAGATTGGAATTGGGTGTACCGTCTCCAAAATCCCATAAATAACCTGTAATTCCTCCGCTTCCGGTTGAAGTATTCAGAAATTCAATAGTATCTCCCAAACAACTATTGCTGGCGGAGCTGAAGGAGGCTTCGGGAGTAGGATAAACAACAATCATATTGGGTATGCTGAGAGTATCCGAACAGGATCCCTGACTGGCGATCAGTGTAACGGTAAAGGCTCCGGTTGAAGTATAGGTATGTACTGGTGATGCGGAGGAGGACAATGGACTGCCATCGCCGAAATCCCAGGAATACGTGGGCGTGCCTGTTGTATTGTTAATGAAACTCACACTGAAAGGAGCGCAACCGGAAGTGCTTGCAGATGAAAAGCCTGCAACAGGACCGGGGTTTACCACAATGCTTATACTGGTGTCATGTGCGCATACAGCGGAGGCGATGGTGAGTTTCACCTGATATGTTCCTGCAAGCATGAAAGCATGCGCGGGATTTGGCTGGGTGGAAAGTCCCGTCCCATCATCAAAGTCCCAGACTCTTGAAGTAATCACCGCTCCGTTTGAAAGAGACAGGTCAGTAAAGCGGACCGTATCCCCAGGACAAACCGAGAGCGCAGATGCACTAAAGATGGCGGTTGGTTTGGGAGAACTTTGTATCAGGTTGGTCTGCGTTTGGGTATTGGTACATCCAGCTGAACTTGAAGCGCTCAGTGTTACCGAATAAGTTCCGCTGGAAGTGTAAACATGCAGCGGACTTGATTGTGAACTCGTGGCCGAACCGTCACCAAAATTCCAGGTAAAACTATTAGCATTCGTACTGGAATTGTTGAATTGTACCGGGAGTGGAAGACAACCCGATTGAGGTGTGGCAATAAAACTGATCGATGGTCTGGGATTGACTGTTACGCTATTGCTGCTAACGGAAGTGCAGCCAAGATCATCAGTAACCGTCAGTGTCACTGTGTATGTTCCACCGGAAGCATAGGTATAAGATGGGTTTTGAACAGAGGCTGCTCCGGAACCATCACCAAAATCCCAGCTCCAGCCTGTTATATTTCCCAAGGCAGAGGATGCGCTTCCGCTGAATTGCGTTGCAGTTCCCTGACAAACGGTACTGGCGCTGAATGAAGAGCTGAGCAGGCTTGGATTGAGTAAAACCGGTTGCCTGTAAACGCCCGGACAGGAACCTACATAGAGTATGGTCGTTCCGGTTATTGGCGGAGTAGTGTAAGTATTGCCGCTTCCCAGCAATACACCTCCGACTGAACTCGAATACCATCCGAGATTGGTACCGGGAGGCGCTGTCCCGGTAGTTGTAAAGCTAAGGGTCGCCGCTTGACCGCCGCAGACTGTCTGAGGACTGGTAATATTGATTTTGAAAACCGGTAAGACTGCTGAGGATTCTCCGCTTCCGCCCCTGGTTGCGCCATTGGGTGGAAATTCGGTCATGCTGAATGAGTTCGTCGTACCATTTTGTCCCCCTGCTGCTGACCGGGAGATGCTGCCATTGGAAATGGCAATATACCCGCCACCACCGCCACCGCCGGGACCTTCTGCTTCAAGAGTTCCAAAAGCTACATTCTGACTGCCTCCGCTTCCTCCATTCGCGCTGATGGTAATCCCTGAAATATTTCCCAGGGCCGGGATGAGTACCGCTCCACCGGCGCCACCGCCACCGGCGCCGTCAGTTCCGTTACTGTTAGCGCCATTGTTTCCATTTGCGCGTATGGCGCCGCCGCCACTGACATCCCCATAAGCTAACAGGTATATTATACCACCGCCGGCTCCTCCGGTTCCACCTGCATTATTATTCTGATCACCGCTGCCACCACCTCCGCCGGCAAAGATTCTTCCCGTTGAATAGCTGAGCGGTCTTCCCCCTCTGCCACCCTGCTCAGCCCGCTGATCACCGCCCCAGGCTGAATTCGAAGGGCCTGTTGTAAGGGCATTCTGGTTGCCTGATGAAAAGGTGTAACCTCCCTTTCCTCCGCCCGATGAAGTACTGGAAGCAAAACCATTGTATTCAAGATTCCAGGCTGAAGACCAGGTGGCATTTGACAGATCCGGATTGCCTCGGCCTGTCCATGATGAAGGCAGACCGGCATTGGCTCCTCCGCCTCCTCCGGCGTTATGGGCATTTGCGCCTCCGCCTCCATTAGCGGGCGCACCTTTGCAATACCTTCCACTCATCGCATCATAATCCAGTTGATAACCTGCGATACCTTCACCTTTTTCGGCACCATAATCCGTAAGGGCGGTAGCTGAATTCCCAACGCCCCACCATGAGGCGTTCTCCAGCAAAGCGCCTCCTCTAAAACCCTTACCGTTGACTTCTATCAGTCCTCCGGTATTAATGACGGTATTTCCCTGAACTTCCATGGCCAGCACCCCTCCGCTGACACCATTCCATGCCGGACAAGAGATTACACCGGTTGAATTGACGGTAAGCGTGGAATAACGAGGAACTCGGATAACCTGTGTCTTGCCTGTAGATGTATAACTTTTACTGAGGGCACAACTCAGATTGATCGTGTTCGCGTTGGGCACAGATGCCACCTGTACGAACTCATGATTACCGCAATTGCCAAGGTTTGTAACTGTTCCATAGGTGGTATCGTCATTGCTGATGATTTGTGCACCCTGCATTTGTATGATGAACAGTAGATCGCCGGGAGCAAGACTTCCCGGAAACAGAGCAGAACCATTAAGGCTACTGGATACAACATTGATGGAAGTGCTTCCGCTGGATGCATCGGCGGTAAGGATGGTATACTCATTCACCGTTATGCTGGAATTGGCTGTCTTGATGCCATGCTTTCCGGCTTGCGCCATAAGAAGGACAGGCAACAGCAGAAAAAAAATTACTGAAGCTGAAATCCGGATAGCCGGTGCTTTGAACATGATAATCATCTGATACTCTTAATCCTATTGCTAAGTTACGAAATTGAAGCCGGAACTATTGCCAAAACTCAGCGACATTCCCTATTCCCATCTGAAAAACCTTACTGCAGCTGCATAAATGAGAACAGCCCAAAGAAGTAAAACCGATAATTCAAGCGAAAGCTCGGTCAGACGCGCTCCCTCAAAAGCCACTTTTCTCAATGCATCGTTGAGGTAGGTCAGGGGTAATACCCTGCTGATGCTTTGGAGCCATTCCGGGAAAACATCCACCCTGAAAAAAGTTCCGCTAAGCAGAAATTGTGGCAGTGTAACAATGTTTGCAATGGGAGGAATCACGCTTTCGCTGGGTGCAATCCCCGAAACCACAAATCCAAAACCCATAAATACAATCAGGCCTATCGCAGACAAAAGCAACATATTGATCAGTGTTTCCAATCCGTTCACAAGCGTAAAACCAAACAGGTATTTCCCCAACACGATGATGATCAGGGCGCCGGCCAGCTGGAAAATTACCCGTGCCAGCGCCTCTCCCAGCACAATGAAAGTCCTGCTTATGGGGGTCGCGAAAAACCTTTTAAGCACCATCGTCTGACGGAGAGAAAAAAAGACAAAGGCCGTTCCAAATACGCCGGCGCTTAGTATCGAAAAGCCAAGTTGTCCGGGAAGGATGAAATCAATCATCTTGTATTCCCTTGCTTCTATTCTGGTCTCCTTCAACACGGCAGGAGTATTGCCTATCCCGTCCAGGGCAGTTTGCCCTGGTCCGTACTTCTCATGAATGCTTCTGTAATATTCCAGGTTTCTTTTGTCAATGATGTTGGAAAGTGAATTGACCACAAATTTTCCTTTGCCTCTTGATCCTTCAGCAATAAATATTTCAACCTGTTCTGAAGACTTGCCCGCAGCAAACGGATGTATGAGCAGGATGGCATCAATCCGGCCTTTGACCAAGGCGTCCCTGAGCTCAACATCGCTTTTATCGCCAATCAGGTGAATATCGTCTGTCTGACTAATTGAACCATAGAGAGGGCTCAGAGTGTCACAGGATGGATGGATACCAAGCTCCAGCCTGATGGGATTACTGCCGATGAATCCGAAAACCACAATAAAGATGAGCGGAAATATCAGAATAAAGATCACCGCGGATGGACTCCTTGCAATGGAGCGCAAACTTGCACGCGTGATGGCAAACATGGCGGTCCACTGACTGTATTTACTATTTTTATTCATCGGTCTCAGTTGCCATTTTGCTTACTCATCTCGCCACTCTTCACCGGTGAGTGAAAGAAACACATCTTCAAGGTTAGCTTTTTTCATTTCAGCCTTTTTGGTAAATCCCTTCTTTACCAGATCATCGATCAGGTTTGACGGAGAATCCATGGCAATGATCTTTCCTCTTTCAATAATGGCCACTCTGTCGCACAGGTACTCAGCCTCATCCATATAATGTGTGGTGAGTACAATGGTGGTTCCCTTTTTTCTTATCTCGCGGATCAGCTCCCAGAGGTTCCTTCTGGCCTGAGGGTCCAGTCCGGTGGTAGGCTCATCCAGAAAAATAATATCCGGGGAATTGATCAAGGTAGTACAGACGGAGAATCGTTGTTTCTGTCCGCCTGATAAATCCTTGTACTTGGATTTTTTTCGGTCTTCCAGCCCAACATGCTTTAGCATGCTGTTCACATCCACCTTTACATTGTATAAGCCGGCAAAAAGTTTTACTAATTCGGCCAGGGTAAGATTGGGATAATAGCCTGCAGCTTGAAGCTGTACTCCGATTTTCTTTTTCACTTCCGGGGCATGCTCTCGCACGGACAGGCCATCAATGATGACCTCACCAGAGCTTGCTTTCCTGAGGGTTTCAATAATTTCAAGGGTGCTGGTTTTTCCGGCTCCATTAGGTCCCAGCAGGCCGAATATCTCCCCTTTATAGACCTCAAAGCTAATTCCACGAACAGCATTGAGATCTCCATACGATTTGTGGATGTCTTTTACTTCGATGACCGGACCGGGTGAATTCATTTAGCCTGCGAAGCTACAAATAAATATCAGGCATGAATTTTACCCTGGCTGATTACCCGGTGGATAAAAATTGTGCAGGTTATCCTTCTTGTGACAAAAAGTGTGAATCAAAACAGGTTTAGCCTGCTCATCACATTGTCTTTGTATGATTTTCCTATCGGTATACGGTTGCCATCAATGATACAAGCGTTCTCCTCCAGAGCCGAAATCTTTTCCAGCTGTACAATGTATGACCTGTGAACCCTGGCGAAATTAAGCTGTGGAAGTTTTGCCTCTATGTCTTTCATTGAACTGTGCAAAATAAATTGTTCTTTGGAAGAGGTTTTGATGATCACGTAATTATCCAGCGCTTCTATCCACAGAATGTCCTGGAAGTTGACTTTCACAAAACGGCTGTCCTTCTTGACAAAGAAACTGTTGTTGGCATAAATATTCTCCAGAAAGTTGAAGAGGTTTTTATCCGCGCTGGTCTCCTGTACCGCATCTTTCCTGCCCGGAGAGGTCATGACAAAGGCACAACCGTTGATCTTGTTATTGACTGAAAGAATGGGGAAGGTGTTGACCGCCACCCGGTGATCGGTAGCGCCGTTTGATATGTGTATTTGAGATTCCGCATCCTGCTTGGGCACTTCGCCAACAACGGTATGCGCAAGCGTCTTGAAAGCTGATTTTGTTTCAACAGGCGAATTCTTCATGGCTATACTGATGTCCTTGCCAAGCGCCTCCTGCTTCAGACATCCGGTAAGAGTTTCGGCCATCTTGTTCATGAAGATCACCTTTTCATTGGCGTCCGTTATGATAACTGCCACCTCGAGACTGTCCAGCGCCGCCGCAAAACGATTTCCCTTGTTTTGCATCTCCAGGTCCTTGGTATATTTATAGTAGGCAATTTCTATCGCCGTCCTGATGTCGTCTTCCTCAAAAGGCTTGATGATGTAACCATAAGGTTCCGTGAGTTTCGCCCTTTCAAGGGTGGCCTTATCGGAAAAAGCTGTGAGAAAAATGAAAGGTATCTGATAATGCTGATGGATCTGCTCTGCAACCTGAATTCCATCCAGTTCACTGCTCTTCAAATTAATGTCAAGCAGGATCAGATCAGGACTGAGTTTTTCGATGGAGTCCAGCGCTTTCTTCCCATTGGCAAAAGGATCGAAAGCCTCGTATCCGAGTTTTTTAAGTATACGTTGAATATCCTTCGCGACGATGATTTCGTCTTCTACTATCATTATTTTTAGTGTAGCCATAGTTCAATTTAAACACTGTGTATACAGAAAAAGCGCGGAATGGTTACTTTTTCGGCGAACCTCAAGCCATTGATGAAGCGGTTTGTTGAAATCCCTGATGATGTGTGAATTTAATCAAATTACCGAATTTCATCGCTTAACTGTGTGTTTTCGGATAGTTAAAACTGATGCGGAATGTGGTTCCGCCTTCTCTGGTCACTTCCAGTTCCCCGTCAAGCTGGGCAGTCAGTGCCTGGATCAATTGCATTCCAAGAGTTTCAGACTGTTCCAGGTTTATCGTCTCCGGTAGTCCGATACCATTATCGGAAATCAGAAAAACAACCTTGCCATCGCGTTTCATCAATTCTATCTTTATTTCTCCGTGCATGTCAGCCGGAAAAGCATATTTATAAGCATTGGTAACTATTTCATTGACTAATAATCCGCTGGGCATGGCGGTATCCATATCAAGTTTTACCTGATCTGTTTTGATCTGCAATTTAATCCTGTCGGTTTTGTCACCATAACTTTGATAAATGTATTGGGTAAGTTTTTCCACATACTCACCGAAATCGATCTCGCTCAGCTCCTCCGCCTGGTAAAATTTTTCATGTACGAGCGCCATTGACCGTACCCTGTTTTGGCCGTCCTGAACCGCTTTAAGTGTTGTCTCGTCTTTTATGTAGCCCGACTGAAGATTCAGCAGACTAATGATTATCTGCAGGTTGTTTTTTACCCGATGATGAATCTCTTTCAACAAGACTTCCTTTTCACGCAGCGATTCTTCGATCTGTTTCTGAAGCAGTTTACCGCTTGTTATATCCGTATCAACCAGGACAAGTTTTTTCAACGAGCCGAATTCATTGTATATTGGAGTCAGGGTGGTAGAGAGCCAGATATTCTTCAGGTGATGTGTAGTAACATTCGACTCAAAGATCCTGGAATGTTTTTCCGAAATAGCCAATTCGATTTCTTTCAGAATATTATTGTAAACATTCATCTCCGGCAACTTCCGCCCGAGTACTTTTTCTTTGGGCATTCCGATCATTCTTATAAACCCGTCGTTTATCCATTCGATCTCCCCTTCAGGACTGGCGATCAGTACGGAGTTATCTGTTTTACTGGCGACCAGAGAAAGTTTTTCAAGTTCAAGGTTTTTATCAACGAGCTGGCGTGTTTTAACCATCACACGCTCTTCCAGTAGCTTTCTCACCCTTCGAAAGGTGCTTGATCGGAGTCTGAAATAGATATAGATTGTACCAACAAACATCAGGAAACTGATGATGATCAGCCATAAGTCTCTCCAAAAAGGATCCGCCTGCATATTGATGCCTTAGATAAATCTGGGAAAAAGCCCCCGGGTGCGTGAAACAGTTGTTAATTCCTGCACCATCATTGTACTACGTTGTAAAAAAAATGTTGCTAAAAAGCCCGCTCAGTTCAATTGGCGGGCTTGTTAGTTTTTCAAACGACAATCACTCAATGCTTTGCATGCTTCCGGCCATAGAAAAAATAGATAAGAAATCCTATTCCCATCCAGACAAGCAGTCTCAGCCAGGTATCCAGAGGGAGGAAAGACATCACCGCCAGTGAACTAAGCACACCAAGAATGGGTATTAATGGAAAAAGAGGCGTCTTGAAGGGCCGGTGAATCTCAGGTCTTTTATATCGGAGAACCAATACACCAAGGCATACAATTACAAAGGCCAGCAAGGTGCCGATCGAAACCAGTTCACCAAGCAGGCTTATCGGGAAGAGGCCGGCGATGATCATTGCCGCAACACCGGTTATAATCGTAGTGACATGCGGGGTCTTGTATTTCTTATGCACCTTACTCAATCCGGCAGGTAATAAGCCATCTCTTGACATGGAGAAAAAAATTCGCGGTTGACCCATCAGCATCACCAGAATCACTGAACTTAAACCTGCAATAGCGCCTATCTTGATCAGTGGACGAAGCCAGAACAAGGCCGGACCTGCTGCATCAACAGCAACAGCGATGGGTGCAGCGGTATTTAACTGGTCATAACGAACAATACCGGTCATAACAAGTGAAACTAAAATGTACAGAATTGTACAAATGACCAGGGAGCCCAGTATTCCCCAGGGCATGTCCTTTTGGGGATTCTTCGCTTCCTGAGCCGCAGTAGAAACCGCATCAAAACCAATGTATGCAAAGAAAATTACTCCGGCTGCTCTGAATACCCCGCTCCATCCGAATTCACCAAATGTTCCTGTATTTTCAGGAATAAGAGGTGTCCAGTTTTCAGCATTGATAAAACTCCAGCCAAGAATAATGAAGAGCAGAATCACGGCGATCTTAACAATAACAACCAGGTTGTTGAAGTTGGCGCTCTCGCGGATACCAACCACAAGCAAGGCTGTCATTAGTCCGACAATGAGCATCGCGGGAAGATTAAGAATCGCCCCGGTAAGATGGAATCCCGTCAGATCATGTGTAAGAGGAGCATTACATAAGGCTGCAGGTATATGTATTCCGAAGTCTTTCAGAAAACTCACTACATAACCCGACCAGCCCACCGCGACGGTGGAGGCGCCAAACAGGTATTCCAGTACAAGGTCCCAGCCTATGGTCCAGGCCACGAACTGGCCCATTGTCGCATAGGCATAAGTATAGGCGCTACCTGCGATCGGTATCATGGAGGCAAACTCCGCGTAGCACAGTCCGGCAAAGGCACATGCCAAACCGGCTATCACAAAGGATATTACAATACCCGGACCCGCATACTGCGCTGCAGCCTGACCGGTCAGTACAAAAATTCCCGCACCGATAATGGCTCCAATGCCAAGGGTGGTCAGATTAAGTCTTCCAAGAGTCCGCTTTAATCCGTTCTCTTTGTCTTCAGATTCGTTGATCAGGTTAGTGATCGACTTGGTGGAAAACATGTTTGGCATAGGCGTTCTAAAATTGAGGAATCGCAATGTAGAAAAAAATTGACCAAAACAAAAAGCCCCGGTAAACAGAATTTCCGGGGCTTTTCAGGCTTTCTTTTTAACCATCACTTCTTTCCTTTCAGCTGGTCAATGGCCTGCTGTACATTCTTTTTGTCTTCAGGATCCAGGGGGAGTTCAGATTTTCGCTGAAGATAGAGGAGGGCGTTGACATTATCGTTTTTCAGAATATAGTAGTATGCAAGATAACCATATGCTTCGATCAAACCACTTTGATACCTGGAGGCATTGGCAGAATCGGCCATTGCTATTTCTATGTATTTTTCATAATGCGGTTTAGCCAGCCCCGCTTCAGAGGTAGAATCAATATGGGTGTTAGCCTTAGCCCTCCATAACCATCCACTGGCATATTTGGGCGACATGTCATTCAGTTTTGAAAACGCGGTATCGGATTCATGGAATTGTGCGTTAAAATAATAAGATCTTCCCAGGATAAAATAATCAAGCGCCTTGGGGTCTTTTCCCGTCGCGATCTTTTCATTCATTGTCTTTGCCGCCTCGGGATAATTTTTCATTTTGTAGTGGGCGTTGGCGATATCGGACAACAGTTCCGTGCGGTTAGGATCAAGATTGTACGCTTTTCTCAATTGAATAATCCCTGCCGAATCTTGTCCGCTGGCTGCAAGTAATTTTCCATAGTACTCATAATCATATGCCGCCCTTTTGTTTTCCGGAAGACGATCGAAGAGTTTTTGAATAGACTGGAGTCCTTTATCGTAGGCTTCCGTCTCATAATAACAATATGAATAGACGCGAAGCAGTGTCAGATTACCGGCGTCACAATTTTGTTCTACCTGGCCCAGCTCATTCAGCGCGCCGCTGTAATCTTTGCTCAGGTAGAGAAAGGATGCGTACCTGATTCTTGCCGAACAATTGTTCCTGGAAAGCTCCAGATACTTTTTATAATTCTCCTTTGCCTTGCCGAGTTTTCCCAGTCTGAATTCGGTTTCACCGAGTTCGCGGTAAGCGGGTGCATAGGCAGGTTCAATTACAATGGCATTGCTGAATTCTTCCGCAGCTCCTTCATAATTGGTGCTTCTTTTGTAAAGACGACCCTTGCTCACGATGGCTCTTGCTGAATTCCGGTTCAGGTCAAGCGCTTTGTTGTAAAAGTCGGCGGCAAGGGTTCCGTTGTTAAGTTCAGTATACAGATCACCGTAAAGTACGTGCGCATCAACATTCTTGGGCTCTATGCTGATGGCTTTGTCCAGCAACTGCCTCGCACTTTCAAGATTTTTATTCTTTGAATGAATGTAAGCATCTGACGCTTCTATATAAACTGTCGCGCTTTTCTGTGGTGCAGATTCGATGGCAGATTCGATTAGCGCCTTGGCGGTTTCGACGCCGGTCTTTGCTTCTTCATAACGCGCTTTCAAAGACGTGTCTCCCGGTTCTTTGTCCGCGGCCTGTTTAGCTTCCAGCACATTAGCATTGTCAAGTAATAATTTGGCCTCACCGATCTTCAATAGTAAATTGGAAGGATCGGCGTTTTGACCATTCCGGAATACAATTTTTGCGGAATCTGCATTATCGCCCAGCAATAGATTCTTTCCATAGTAATAATAGTTGTTACCATTGGCCGGCTCTCTTGAAATCAATTGTTTGTAAATAGCTCCGGCTGCATCGTATTGTTCATTCTCGGTAAGTTTGCGGGCTTCGTCAAGACTCTGGGCAGTGATTCCTGATGTTCCGGCTGCAAGAAATAAAAAAGTGATCCACGCAGTTTTTTTCATTTTTATCAGTTAATGTTTACAATTCTGACGGGCATTGTTGCAGGAAGCATTCCTGTAAGTCTTACCAGCCTCTGTCCCTGATCGCCGGCGACGAAGGAAGCAAAGCCCGTGCCAAGTCCATTCCGGCCTTCACGACTCAATATCAATACATCCCTGGTCAGAGGATATTTTTGTAGTGCAATATACGCCTGATATGGCTTATAAAAACCTGATTCATCTTTTCCACTATCCCTTGCGGAAACTTCCGCCACGCTCACCTGATCAAGGAATTCATTTACTTCAGGATCATCCCTGTCGCTTATCCAGTTCACTCCAATGACTCCAATGGCTCCGGGTGACTTGCTTACATAATCCACCAGCAATGAGTTGGATTGAATCGCAAACCAATTGGTCGGGGGCGGGCCCGCTCCAAGCATACTGTCCTTCAGAAATCTTGCCGTACTGCTGCCGTTCCGGTCAAATACCAGTTGAATACTGTCAGCGGAGTTCTGGGGATTGATTTCCTTCCATGATTTAATGGTTCCATTTACGATACCTGTTAGCTGATCATAGCTGAGCAGGGTATCCGGATTGGATTTATGTAACAGAAAGGCGATGGCGTCAACCGCTATACGGGTTTCTCTCGGTATGATTTTAATGTTTTTAAAGTAGTCTTTCTCTTCCATGGTGAGTGATCTGGCGGTTATCGCCAATCGCACCGAATCGTTTTTCATGAACTCATTGAATACTTCGGCTTCGGGAAGGAAACGCACACGAATACTGGCATATTTATAAAGTGCGTGAAAGGTGTCCAGCTGAACCTGGATTAACGGCTGATAGGTTTCATCCGCAAGTATGAGTATATCTCCCGAAACAGGTGTGTCCTTATATTTCTGCCTGTCGTTATCGTTACAATTAATTAATAGAAAACTGAACGCAACGAGAATAAATATTTTAATCCGATCCGTTTTCATTTGACTGAATTGAATTTGCGTCCCTTAGCTCTTTTATCAATCTGTAAGACCTGTAAGCGGCATACAGCAGTAAAACAATTCCAAGGCCTTTCCGGTTCATATCCGGCAACCATTCGCCGGGAGACCAAACAAACATCAGCATTATCCCCGTCAAGGCATACAGCAGGATCATGAAGATTTTAAACAGAAAATAAAAATTCGCGGAGAATTTTGTGCGGCCCCTCATGCCTGAAGGATTACTTCAGTGTGAAGTTGACGGGCAGGTTATACTGAACCTGCACGGGACGCCCATTCTGACGACCGGCTTTCCAATCGGGCATGGTACGGATTACTCGAAGGGCCTCTTCATCACAGCCTCCGCCGATACCGCGAAGTACTTTGGCATCCTTTATTTTGCCATCCTTATCAACGACAAAGGTAACATAGACCCTGCCTGTGATTCCGTTTTCCCTGGCAACAGGCGGGTATTTGATGTTTTTCTGGAGATATTCAAAAAGTTTTCCCTCACCACCCGGAAAGCCCGGCATTTCTTCAACCACCGTGAAGATCTTTCCTTCATCCTCTCCTACTACAGGGTTCTCCTCAGGAAGGTCAATGATGTCTTTATCACCTTCAACTGTTACGGTGCTGACCTGAACGTCTTTCACTTCTTCCTGGGTAGGTGGCGGCTCCTGGGCCTCTTCGTCCTTCACCACTTTCGGTGGGGTGAACTTGATGGTCTGCTGAACAGGGGGTGGCGGAATTACGGGAGGTGGCGGTGGCGCCGACTTATCAATGGGTGGAGGTTCAGCCAGTGTAATGGCTTCCGTCATGGTTTCTTTGCTGCTGAAATCGGTTTCCGACAATACGGATACAAGTTTGGGTATGGCAATGAGTACGGCAATGCCTGTAATGCAGGCGATAAGGGCGAAGACAACACGGTCGGCATATTTCCTGCGTAGAACATATCCTCCATAGGCCTTGTTGCGGTTTTCGAAAACCAACTCGACCCTTTCAGGATTCACTGCGTTATTCCAACTGAATATTTTCATCCTGCAACGATTTAATTGGCATTAGCAATAAGTTCTCTTTCCGAGTCTGAAAGATCAACGATCGCATACCTTCCGACATTGGTAACCAGCATCTCGTCAAGTATGTCGACAAGGTTTCTGTATTTCGCTTTCTCGTCGGGTTTAATGAGAACTATGAGACCTTTCTTCTCCGCAGCCTTCACAGCTGCTTTGTGTTTTTTAATTTCATCTTCCTTGTTGGGAATGAGACCGGCTTTCACGGAATCATCAACAAGCTTTACCTGATCGATCACCAGTTTGTTTCTTTCCAAAAGCACTTTATGAATGCTGTTTGGTCCGCTCGCTGAAAAATCAGCGACATTGGTGACCGGAGGTTCTTCCGGATTGTCTACACCGATGTACCAGATGATCTTGTCGTTCTCGGTGAGAAGAATGGAAAGGGTTTGCGAAGCAGGTACTTTGGTGCGTTCCTCTTCCTTGATCTCGTCCTTTACCGGCATGGTGATGTCCATAGTGCGGGGCTTGCTCAAGGTAGTTGTCAGGATGAAAAAGGTAAGCAGCAGGAAGGCGAGGTCAACCATTGGCGTCATGTCAATATGGGTCGATGCCTTTTTCGCACGAACTTTCTTGTGTTTACCTTTCTCCGAACCGCTGTCTTGCTGTTGTACTTCTGCCATTTGAGAAGATCCTTATACTAGATGTTTAAACGCTTAATGCAAAGCGTTGATTGTATTTGTTTAATTTTCTTTCGGCGCTTCTTCCGAACTTTCAAGATTAGTGATCAGGGCAAATCGGTTTGCCTTATTATCCTGTAAGATTTCTATTACCCGCTTAATTGTTGGAATATCCGCATTTCCGTCGCCATTGATGGCAATGCTGTTTCTGGGCGCCGCGTTCCTTGCCGCATTCACCCAGGATGATAATTCATTATTGAGAGAGTCGATCGGGATACCGGGAGTTTCCTGGTTCATGATCTTTTGCCGCGCTTCCTTGGCGCTGAGGTATTCCTTCAGACGGTCACTGGGCATTCCGATGGAGGTTAACAACGCAAACTGTTTTTTCTCGGCATCGGTAAAGGTTAAATTGAATCGTTTGCCAAGCCTTTCAAGGATATCGAGCCGCAGTTGTTGTCCTTCAACATTAAAAAACACCCGACCTCTGTCATCCACCGTCAGCATGATCACGCCCTTATCGGGCAGGGGAATTTCACTTACTGATGATGGCTGGTCAACCGTAACTGGTTCTGATGGACGAAACTTCGTTGTGAGCATGAAGAATGTCACCAGCAGAAAAGCCAGATCCACCATCGGTGTCATATCCAGAGAGGGACTTTTTTTCGGGACTTTTATCTTCGGCATTGGTCTTTAATAATGATAGCTGGATTCGTTATGCGTACAGATTCCATAAACAGACTGGAATTAATATCAGTCGTGCTTGATACGGGCATTGAATGACTGCACGACGGTATAACCTGCTTCGTCAATACCATAGGTGATACTGTCAATCTTACTGGTAAATGTATTGTACATGATGATGGCGATGGCCGAGGTAATAACCCCGAGAGCGGTATTAATCAAGGCCTCAGAGATACCGGTTGAAAGTGCGACGGCATCCGGAGCTCCGGCATTGGCCAGGGCGGAGAAGGCCCGGATCATTCCCAATACGGTTCCGAAGAGTCCGAGGAGGGTTGCTACGGAAGCGATCGTTGAAATAATCACAAGGTTTTTGGAAAGCATGGGCAGTTCCAGGGTGGTAGCTTCCTCAAGCTCCTTCTGTATAGCCAACAACTTTCTTTCCTTGTCAAGGGTTTTATCCTGTTCCATCTGGCTGTAAACATTCAGACCGGCATTCACAACATTCGCAATACTTCCACGCTGTTTCTCGCATTCTTTTCTGGCTCCGTCAACATCGCCTTTCATCATAAGCTGGCGAATCTTCTGGATGAAAGCCTCAACATTTCCGGTTCCTTTTGACTTGCGGATGGTGATCGATCTTTCAATGGAAAAGATGATGGCGGTGATAAGAGTGCAAAGCAGGAAAGGCACAACAAATCCTCCATGATACATCACAGCCAGGTAGTGGTTTACGCCTCCGACAACATCGGCCGGAAGAGGATTCTTTGTAACATCCCCTCCTTCAAAGTTTGCGGGGTTTCCTAAAACAAATTTCCAGAATGCCCATCCAATGAGTAGCGAAATAGGGATTACCAGAGTTGACAAAATCGATTTAAGGCCTCCGCCTTTTGGTGATGCGTTGCTCATGTGTATTTACTTATTTAGTGGTGGATGTTAAACAATACGTTAATTCAACAATAACATTGTTGACGGGTTCAAATTAGCTTTTTCAGGTCGACAATATTAGGAAATTTAGACGAAAACAAAAATTTCAGACCTGAATCGGCACTGATTTAACGTTGTGGTGACATTGCGGGGGGATTATCTCCCTTTTTGAGGCTTTTTATTCCAGCTAAATTGCTTTAAAGTATGATGATGAGTCTTCTAACTCCAAGTCCATGGGAGCCTGGTCTCTGAAAATAAATTTCAAAGCAGGCCAGTCAGAATTCCGGGAGCAAGCCCCAACACAAGCGCTGCAAGCGCTGTCAGAAAAAGTACGGAAAGCAGTGCCCCGGAGCCTTCAACGGGCCCGGCAGTGGTTGTGGTGTCAAACAGGTTGATGATGACCCTGAAATAATAATACACACCGATAAGTGAACCAATGATCGCTACTATGACCAGACCAGTGTAGCCTGCGCTGATTGCGGAAGAAAATATATAATATTTTGCAAAGAAGCCCGCCAGCGGAGGTATGCCGGCAAGTGAAAGCATGGTTATAATAGTAATAAGCGCAAGAAGGGGATTGCTTTTTGCCAGTCCTCTGAATGCATCAATGGATTCGTCGCCGGTCTTTTTTACAATGATCAGGAGTAATCCGAACGCGGCAATCGAAGACAGACTATAAGCTGTAGTATAGAACAACAGCGAAGAAGCCGCACCCTGATCAAGGGCAAGAATGGCAAGCAACATATAACCCGCATGTGAAATACTTGAATAGGCAAGCATGCGTTTAAAGCTTTTCTGGTACACAGCGGTAATATTTCCCAATAAAATGGTGGCCGCTGAAACAATCCAGACTGTATTCTCAAAGATTCCGGCAGAAAGAGGAAAGGCAAGCAAGAATAAGCGGAGCAGCGCGGCAAAGGCCGCTGTTTTTACCACCGATGCCATAAATGCAGTGACAACTGTGGGTGCGCCCTGGTAAACATCCGGAGCCCAGAAGTGGAACGGCACTGCTGATACCTTAAAACACATGGCCGTGAACATGAGCAATAATCCGGCAGTTGCCAGCACATTCAGTGAGCCCGCCTCCCGGGTAAAGTAGTCCGCGATCTCTGTGGTATTAAAGGAACCTGTCACCCCATAGATCAGCGTCATGCCGAAAAGCAAAAAACCTGTGGCGAAGGCTCCGAGAAGAAAATATTTCAAGGCTGCCTCGTTGGAGTTCAGGTCGGTTTTTCTGCTGCCGGCCAACACGTATAGGCAAATGCTCAGGATCTCTATTCCCAGAAACAGCATCAGCATATTTGAAAAACTCACCATAAGCTGAGCACCTGTCAAAGTGAAAATTATTAAGGCGTAATGGTCGGTCTTGCTGGATGGTTCTTCAAAAAACGCCGGCGACATGGTAAACCAAAGCATGGCAAGGGCGATTAACAATATGGTAAAGGCCAAAGAATAGTTATCCATCCTGACCATGTCATTGAAATATGATGTTCCACTGTCCCAGTCCAGTACGGCTCCGCCAAGAGCCGCGGCCAGTCCCAGCATAACTAATGGGTGCAGGATCTTTTTGAACCCGAATATCTCGGAAAAGAGACAGGTAAGACCAATTACGCAAAGTATGATTAAAGTGGTCAAGGCTGAATTATGTTAGAGATTTCAGATGCTGAGTAGATGATATTGCGAAGAGCCTTCACGGATGGCTCCGACAATTCGAGAAAGAATCCCGGAAAGATTCCCATCCAGAATATCATAATGACAATCGGGATGAGTACCATTTTTTCTATGCCGTTCAGGTCGGAGAAGACGAAGGCTTTGTTGACCTGGTCACCCAGCATCATTTTCCTGTAGGCGTTTAACATATATACGGCCCCGAGTATGATGGTCAGTCCGGCGAAGGCAGCAGTAAGTGAGCCATACTGATAGATTCCCGCAATGAGCATGAACTCGCCAACGAATCCATTGGTAAGGGGAAGTGCAATGCTGGCCAGCAATAAGATCATGAAGAGAGTTGCGAAGAAAGGCGCCTGAAGCCTTATACCGCCCAGCGCATAAATGTCGCGGGAATCGGCGCGTCGCATGATAATGTCCGCTATAAAAAACAATCCGATAACATTCACCCCGTGGCTTAACATCTGAAACACGGCACCCTGCATTCCCAGCGCGGAAAGACTAAATACCCCTGCGGCAATGAGTCCAACGTGCGCTATGGATGAATAGGCGATCAGCCTTTTAAAATCGTTTTGAACCCAGGCGATAAGAGAAGCATAGAGTATGCCTGTCACGGCGAGCACGATGGCTGTGTCGCCCCATTGCTGAACGCCTTCCGGTACAACGGGCAGCAACCAGCGTAGCAAACCATAGATACCCATCTTCAGCATGATACCCGCCAGCAGCATCGTTCCCGGAGTGGGCGATTCGGTATAGGTATCGGGCTGCCAGGTATGGAAAGGAAAGACCGGAATTTTAATCGCGAAAGCAAGAAATATGGCCCAGAACAACAAGCTCTGCTCCAGGATACCGGGATTCAACGCATAGAAATCCTTCATGTCGAAACTATGAGGCACCGGGGTTTGCGACCAAAGCCAAATGAAGGCTGCCAACATCAGGAGACTTCCGAAAAGCGTATAGATAAAGAACTTCAGTGTAATCCGTACGCGATCCTTGCCGCCCCACAAAAGAGAAATGAGGTAGATGGGAATGAGTGCAAGCTCCCAAAATATATAGAACAAGAATGCGTCCTGCGCAATGAATACTCCCAGCATCGCACTTTGCATGCAAAGTATCAGAAAATAAAACAGGCCCGGTTTTTTATACTCATGAAGAAAAGAAGATAATATGATAAGGGGTGTCAGAAAGGTTGTAAGCAGAATGAGCAGCATACTGATTCCGTCAACACCGATGTGGTATGATATTCCCAATGCGGGTACCCAGGGGTAATTTTCGATAAACTGCGTACCACCTTCAGCCTGAAAAGTGATGAGGAAACTTATGGACAGGATAAATTCGGCGACCGAGATCACAAGCGCGGCTTGTCTGGCTTTGTTTCCGGCAAACAGCACACCGAAACCGGCAAGAAGAGGTAAAAATAAAAGCAGACTTAACATCATTCGTTTATAAGCGACGGGTGAACCGGTTCATCACATTTACCGTTTCGTGTTGCATTGATTTTGATCAGAGCAGCAGGTTAAATAACAGAATGGCAATAATTCCGAAGACCATGGCAAAAACATAGAAGCCGGCATTTCCGGTTTGTATTTTTCTCAGGGTCTGACTTCCGAATAAGACACTCCTGTTAATCAGGATGATGAATCCGTCAATAACTTTTGTATCAAAAACCCTGTGACTGAAACTTCCCAGCAGGTGCAGGGGCTTGACAAACATTATCTGATATAATTCATCGACATAATACTTGTTAAAGATCGTCTTTGTCACCAGACCCATTTTATCCGTGTCAGAAGAGGGAATTGAGGCGGAGACAACATACTTCCGGTATGTAAGGAATATAATAAGCGAAAGCAGGACAAGAGATGAGATGATCAGTGTCCATTCAAAGGCATGCGATGGCTCAGTCTGAAGCATTGCAGAGGGGCTGCTCAACGCCGGCCCCAGCCATGACTTCAATAAATGATTTTCCGAGAACAAGGCCGGTATCCCGAGGAATCCTCCAAGCGTTGACAGAATGGCAAGAGCAACCAATGGGAGGGTCATGACTGCAGGCGATTCATGTATGTGATGCTCCTGTTCATGGCTTCCTCTGAAGTTTCCGAAGAAGGTAAGAAAGAGCAGACGGAACATATAAACTGCAGTAAGTACAGAGCTGAGAGCAAGCACAATAAACAATAGCGGACTTTGCACATACACCTTTGCCAGTATCTCATCCTTAGAGAAGAAGCCCGAGAGAGGGGGAATGCCGCTGATAGCCAGTGTTCCGATCATAAAAACGGCAAAGGTTAAAGGGAGTTTTTTTCTCAGGCCACCCATTTTCCGAACATCCTGTTCCCCGCTTACGGCATGGATGACACTGCCTGCAGCAAGGAACAAAAGGGCCTTGAAGAACGCGTGCGTTGTCACGTGAAACAGGGCGGTTGCATAGGCGCCTGCGCCGAGTGCGGCGAACATAAAACCGAGCTGACTAACCGTAGAATAAGCCAGCACTTTCTTGATATCGGTTTGTTTCAGCGCGATACTGGCTGCAAAAATCGCGGTAGCCCCGCCGATGAATGCGACAAACCCAAGCGTAGCGGGAGCTATGGAATAAAGTATGTTTGATCTAACAACCATATAGATTCCCGCTGTCACCATGGTCGCTGCGTGAATCAGAGCCGAAACAGGTGTAGGGCCTGCCATGGCATCCGGAAGCCAGGTGTATAAAGGTATTTGTGCGCTTTTTCCCATCGCTCCGATGAACAGCAGGAGTGTGATGGCTATTATGACCGGTTGATTATCGGGTATAGATCCGGCCGATCCGAAAACCTTATCAAAGGAAAGCGATCCGAAAGTCATGAAAATCAAAATGATTCCGAGAAGAAAGCCCAGATCGCCGATGCGGTTCATGATGAAAGCTTTATTTGCGGCCTTGTTATATTCCGGATTTTTGAACCAGAATCCGATAAGAAGGTAGGAGCAGAGGCCTACACCTTCCCAGCCCGTAAACAAGACAACATAGTTCGATCCCAACACAAGAATGAGCATGAAGAAGATGAAAAGATTCAGGTAGGAAAAAAATCTTGCGAAGCCATCATCTCCTTTCATATAACCAATAGAATACAGGTGAATCAGGAACCCAACGCCGGTAACTATCAGAAGCATGACAAGGGAGATCTGGTCAATGAGAAAAGAAAACGGAACGGAAAGGTTGAAGGAATCTATCCAGGTAAAGAGATGAACGACCTGTGCTTCCCCGGTAAAATTAAAGAACAGAAGAAGCGAAACGATAAATGATCCAAGGACCAGGGCAGAGGCCAGGATGCCTGCAAAAGTGCCGGGCATCCTTTTTTGTCCCAGGGCTATCACCAAAAATCCGAGAAGCGGAAATGCGGGGATAAGTCCGGCCAGTTGCATCATTTTAATGGGAAATTATGCGGCAAAAGTAGCACTTATCGTCAATTAATCAATCGGGTGCATTTGTCTGGTTTGTATAAAGAAAAACAGCCGGGAACAAATCCGCCGGCTGTTTCTTTTCACACCCTTTTATTCCAGGTTACTTCATTTTTTCAGTGACAGGCTTTGGTTTTACAGCCTTCTCAAACACTTTTTTTCTCTTTATGTTCTCCTCCTTAACGCTCACTTTCTCCGTTGCATAAACAGCAAAGCCTTCTTCTTTATACTCAGTCATATAGACATCCAGATCTATATTATCATCAACCTGAAGTTTTTCGATCTTTCTTAGATGCCGGCTTAATTCATTCAGATCCCTGCGTTGCTCTTTACTTAATGACATAGCAATGACGTTTTGGTTTACAAGCAAATTTAACCCGCTTTTATAGTCCGGTGTTTCATAAAAAGCGGTCATCTTCAAGACCTTATTAACCGCACCTGTTGATAACCACAAACAAGCCATCGGGCCTTGCTTTCTTCCGGTATTCATTTAAGAGTTGTTGTTAATGCCGCCGCCCTGCGTATTTAAGAATGAAATACTTGAACGATTCCATTAATCAACAATTTTTAACAAACACTTGTCCGACTTATCCGTTTGCCAGAATTGTCAATAATACAGGGTATTCAGCCCAGGATTGATGTGATTTTTTGTTTATGAAAAAACTATTATTTCATACCAGGGTGCCCCTGATCTGGCCTGCTGCCCTGTTGGCCGGATTTATATTCATACTGGCCTCGTTTCTGTTGACACAGAACGATTATCCTCCGGCAAGCAGGGCCTTAATGACTACACCTGCGATTCAGGAACCCGTTTCAAGATTGGACATGATCGCGGAAAACCGTTCCATGTATGTCAGGCCTTTGATACTAAGTGATGTTCCCGTGGAGGACAGAAGTATGTCGTCCCTGAAGGCGGACTTGCAAACATATATCAATCAACGAGTGGGGGATCAGTCGGTTCTGGTTGCTTCGGTTTATGTACGGAGACTGAATGACGGAGCGCGCATCAGTATCAATGAAAATGAATTGTTCAACCCGGCAAGCATGATGAAGATGGCGTATATGATTGCCTACCTGAAAGAGGAGGACCTCAAGCCCGGCTCCATAAAAAGAAAACTCTACTTTGATAAGCATTATACCGAGGGAAATAATCAGAACATTGTTTCATTTAAACTGAAGGAAAACACGTATTATTCAATTGAGGAACTATTGACTGCCATGATCGTCTATTCAGACAATGATGCGACTACAGTACTGATGAAGCATCTTAACAATACCGTCTTCACAAAGCTTTTCGGTGATCTGCGTCTGCCTCCACCACCTACCAAGGGTGAGTATTTCATCGGTGTGGCCGATTATTCCCGCTTATTCAGGGTTCTTTACCGGGCCTCCTATCTTAGTCCTGCTTCTTCTGAATATGCCATACGGCTCTTACTGAAGAGCAATTTTAATGAGGGGATCCGATCCGCTCTGGATCCGGGAACAGAGGTGGCCAGTAAATTCGGGGAGAGGGTATTGAGCAATATTGCCCAGCTCCATGAATTTGGTATAGTCTATCACCACAACAATCCCTACCTCATCGGTGTCATGACTAAGGGCAATAACCTTGAGCCGCTCAAGAAGACCATTGGAGATATTTCAGGCATCGTTTACCGGTACATGAAAACGAATACTTCTGTTTCCGGCTGAGCCGGTGGTTTTATCTGGCACCGTCCGGAAACACTTTTTTCCAGGTAAGCTGGTTCACCACCCTTGTACCTTCTTCATATGAATCTCCCAGCTGACTTCGCAGGTAGTTCTCAGGAAGCTCGTAAGTATATTGCATGATTCCCGCCGTGCTGATTACGGCTTGTGTATTGCTGTATTCGCCGGTGTTTCTGAAAAAATTCCTGTACAGGTAAACCCCTTTTACATCCGTTTCAAAAAAATTAACATCATAGGGTTCGCCGGACAGATTGAATGATTCATACAAATCCCCTTTCTTTCTGATTACCACTTTCGCTGCTCTGGGATATTTATCAATATTATAGAGTGTGTCATAGCGATAAAACTCCTGGATGGTGGAAACATTCCAGATTCCCTCAATGGGATCAAGACTGTCCCCGGCTTTAATAAAATAGGTTCTGAATTCTTCCTCGCTTAGTGCTTCCTGTGAAAAGGATAGCTCAGGAATGCATAACATAAGAATGATAATCAACCGGCAAGCCATGTACGAAAATACAGAATCTGGTTAAACAAAATTTACCTGTTCGATGTGCCATATGCCAGGGGTTTTCATTCCGGGTGACGAAAGGCTTTCCTGTCCTTACCGCCCCTTTTTTTCCCTTGCGCCAGGTTCCAGGCAGTCATGAAAATGAGGCGGGTTCTGCTGGCAAGCAGTTCTTTGTCTATTTTATCAATGGTATCACCTGGTTTGTGGTAATCGGAATGAATGCCGTTAAAGTAGAAGATCACGGGTATACCGTGTTTCGCAAAATGATAATGGTCGCTGCGGTAATAAAAACCATTGGGTTCATCCGGAATATCATAACGATAGTTCAGCAAGAGGCCGGGACCTGCCTGGTTTGCCTCTTCATTGATCCGAAAAAGTTCTCCACCGTTCCTTTGGGCTCCGATCACATAAATATACTCCTTCAGCCCCAGGCTATCATGTAACGAATCGGTGCGACCCAGCATATCCATATTCAGCACCGCCGCAATCTTTTTAAGCGGTATTGGGGGATGTTCAGAAAAGTAGGATGAGCCGAGCATTCCTTTTTCTTCGCCACTGAAGGCGATGAAAACCAGAGATCTTGCCGGCCATACACCTGACCCTGGGGAAGATGTGAATATTCTAGCCATCTCGCAAAGTGCAGCGACGCCACTTGCATTGTCGTCAGCCCCGTAATTGATCTGCGAGTCTTTAATTCCAAGATGATCGTAATGCGCGATGATACATACATACTCCTCGGGCATTCCGGCTCCTCTGATCATGCCTGCCACATTCTCTCCAAACAACCCTCCGGACTCTTTGCGGATACGGATGGTCGCATCAGTATTGGACACAAAAGAAGATGGTTCCGCTTTTTTACTTACGCGGTTAATGGCACTTTCAAATACATACTGTTCATGTTCCGGAAAAAAGTGGAGGGCCATGTCTCCTGAAACAAAGACAATGGGTATGGCAGCCGGAGATCTTGTTAACTGATAAAGTTCCGGTGCATTGAGTTCATCAAGCAAAGAATCCGCAAGAAGCTGAATATTGTTGCTGACTATAAAAACCACTAAAGGTCTTTTTTCATAAATAAGTGAGAGCTTTTTCTTCCAGTCTGTCTTCCATTCCATGAGCTTTTCCCGCATCCGCCATTTATTGCCGGAAGCGCGGGGATCGGGAATGCCTTCCAGTATGATCAATGCTTTTCCCTCCGGCTCCAAATCACGATAATCATCATATGATGATTCACTAATTCCAAAACCGGCGAAAACAAGCTCGTCGATATGAAGTATCGTGTCCTGATGTCCGGGTATATACAGAAAGTCTTCCAGGTACAAAAACTGCTTTTGATGTACTTCTATATTGGATCCTTCATTGGTCCTGAGCGAAAGGGCATGAGGTATAATCAGATCCTTTTGACCGGATAGAGGCTTGAGACCATAAGAAGAGAATTTTGCCGAAAGAAATTCAGCAGCAAGTTTTTGTCCCCTCTTGCCTGTTTCCCTTCCTTCCATGTCATCCGATGCGAGAGCGGATACAGTTGACAATAAACTGTCTGAAGAAATTTTATCCGTCAGCTTAGTCAGGGGATCGCTTGCAAGAAGCTGAAAATTGAAAAGAAGGATCGTAAAAATAATTACTCCTGAAAAAGTTCCGGAACGCCTGATGTGTCCCGGTTTCATCCCTTGATCCATTTTGTATCTGGTAAAAAGTCCGGTTTCAGAAAAGGGTGACACCAAAAAAACCTTGTTCCTGAATGCAACCTGATCAAAGGGCTATCTTTTTTACGCGTTGCGAGTGCCTTCCTCCCTCGAAGTCTGTTTCCAAAAAGGTCCTGACAAAATCCAGGGCTTGTGTTTTCGTAATAAACCTCGCCGGCAGACAAATTACATTTGCATCATTGTGACGTCTTGCCAATGCGGCGATCTCCTGCTGCCAGGCGATAGCGGCACGTATTCCCTGGTGCTTGTTGGCAGTAATGGCCACGCCATTGGCACTTCCGCAAATAAGAATACCATAGTCTTCGACTTTCTTCTCTATGGCCAGTGAAAGCGGATGAACATAATCAGGATAGTCAACAGAATCCTCTGTATGTGTTCCATAATCATGAACAGAGATGCCTTCGGCTGTCAGATATTCCTTGATGAAGTTTTTGTATTCATAGCCTGCGTGATCGCATCCTATGGCAATTCGTGGTTTCTTCATGATATTCACCGGTAAATGATTGATATCAAAGGTAATTAAAATGTTATGAACAAGATCGCCGCGGGCAAAACTACAAGGCTGGAATGCAGATTGTTCTGAAACAAACTATGAACAGGATTTTGTGCAGATCTGATTCTCCGGTTCTAAAAAAATTAAAATAATTCTTGCACTGTTAATAAGAAGGGTATATGAATCAAAAGCCGGCAAAGACAAGAAATAGTTATAATTAATTTCAACATCTTACGCACATTGAAAAAGTGTATCCGGATTCCGGAAAACAAAAAAGTAATGAACAAAGCTGTTCTTAACCGATGTTAATAGTTCAGGCAGCTCAATAAAAATCAGTATATTGTTGTAAACATCCTTGTTCATTGTCTGTTCTCTTTTGTGTACAAACTGAAAGTCAAGTAAAACAGGTTCTAATTGCCAACAGAACTAACAGGCTAATAATAGTAGTAGAATTTTTAAATTATAAAATATAATATTAATATTAGTGTTGAAATGAGTTTTACCGAAGAACAAATAAAAAGTATTTCTTTGCACGGTTATCTTCATGCGGAAGTAGATCCGACACTGGATCTTTTTACAGAAATTGACAAACTGAAAAAAGAAAAAAATGCCATCATTCTCGCGCACTATTACCAGGACTCGGATATTCAAGACGTTGCGGATTATATTGGCGACAGTCTTGGTCTGGCGCAACAGGCGGAAAAAACAGATGCATCAATTATCGTTTTTGCAGGGGTACATTTCATGGCAGAAACCGCCAAGATTCTTAACCCGGCAAAAAAAGTTGTATTACCTGATCTGCGTGCAGGTTGTTCCCTTTCCGATTCCTGTCCACCCGCTGAATTCTCAGCTTTCAAACAACAACACCCGGATCACGTTGTCATTTCCTATATCAATTGTTCCGCTGAAATAAAAGCCCTGAGCGACATTATTTGTACCTCATCCAATGCGATACACGTAGTGAACAGTGTTCCGGCCGATAAAAAGATCATCTTCGCTCCGGACAGAAACCTGGGTAAATACATCATAAAACAGACAGGGCGGGAAATGGTATTATGGAACGGCAGTTGTATGGTTCATGAAATTTTCTCGCTCGAAAAAATAAAGAAGCTGATGGAACGTCATCCGGATGCCGAGTTCATTGCGCATCCCGAATGCGAGAGTGCCGTACTGGAACTGGCAGACTTCATAGGTTCAACCACAGGTTTGCTTAAATACACACAGAAAAGTCCCAATAGAGAATTCATCGTTGCTACAGAAGCCGGCATACTTCATCAGATGATGCAGGCATCACCACTTAAAACTTTCATTCCCGCGCCGCCTGATAATTCCTGCGCCTGTAACGACTGCCCTCATATGAAATTAAATACACTGGAGAAAGTGTATCTTTGTTTGAAGTACGAAGTTCCTGAATTGCTTCTCGATGAAGAGTTAAGACTGAAGGCGCTTCAACCCATCAGACGAATGCTTGAGATATCGAAAGCCCATGGTCTGTGAATGCTGATCCAACCTATGAGTAATCAGATCCGAAAGTTCATTTTGATTGTGTTGTTTTCATGGTCAGGAAATTTACTCATTGCCCAGACCACTCAGAATACTAATCCTGACGGATACAATACCTTTTATTATCCGAACGGAATCAAATCAAGTGAAGGCACCTTGCGAAAGGGTAAACCCGATGCATACTGGAAAAGTTATCATGAGAATGGCATCCTGAAATCCGAAGGCAACCGGAAGAATTTTCTTCTGGACAGCCTCTGGAAGTTTTATAACGACCAGGGGATTCTTACCGCCGAATACAATTATCTGGATGGAATGAAGCACGGGCCGCAAAAGAATTATTTTGACTCCGGAGCTCTTCAATCGGTGGAAACCGATTCCATGGGAGTATTGCATGGATTGAAAATGATCTATAACGAACAGGGGATATTACTTAAATCGATCCCTTACAGCCAGGGACTTGAGAATGGTCTTGTAAAGGAATATAGAGAAGACGGAACGATCATCACACTGACACGATACCGCAATGGATTTTTTCAGAAAGAAGAAAAGGTGAACAGGGTGGATAAACTGGGGCTTAAACAAGGGGTCTATAAAACGCTTTATGAAACGGACGCAGTTATGAGCGAAGGATTTTATAAGGACGATAAAAAGCATGGCTTGTTCAAGGAATATAGTCCGGATGGAAGAGTGATTTCGAGCGAAGAGTTTAATATGGGAGTATTGCTTGAAAAGGCGATAGCGGATAAAGAGAAGTTCGAAGTGAAGCGAAACTACTATCCCACCGGGGCTACGAAGGCGGTGGGAACCTACAAGAAAGGATTACCGGATGGTGTGTTCAGACAATATAATGAGAGTGGAAATATTGATTCGGCCAAAGTATTCTCTTCCGGAAGATTAGTAAGACAGGGAAAGATGGACAACCAGGGAAGGGAACAGGGAGAGTGGAAGGAGTTTTACGAAAGCGGAAAACTCCGGGCCATCGGAAATTATGTTGACGGACTCAGGGAAGGGCCGTGGAAATTTCTACACGAGAACGACACCACCGAGCAGACTGGTGTTTATCTGAAGGGTAAACCAGAGGGAGCCTGGAAATGGTATTATTCCAACGGTCAGTTATGGAGAGAAGAAACGTATCTTAACGGTAAAGAGAACGGGTACATGAAAGAGTATTCGGATTCAGGAACCGTGATGGTTGAAGGAAATTACATTGAAGGTAAACAGGAGGGTGACTGGCTATACCGCATCGCCGAATACAGGGCGGAGGGAAAATTTATTGATGGCAAAGAGGATGGTTTGTGGAAACAATTTTTTTCCAACGGGCAGCTTGCCTTTGAAGGAGAATTTTTAGAAGGTTTTCCGACGGGTGTACACAAGTATTACTGGCCTAACGGAAGGCTGCGCGAAGAGAGGAGCTACAGGCTTGGTGAAAATGACGGAAACTGGAATTATTTCGATCCGGGTGGAAGCATACTACTGCAGGTCAATTACAGAAACGGAGTAGAGAAGAAACTCGACAATGTGGATGTTCCGGAAAGCTTAACAGGTCAGGAGTAATACAAAGCCATTGACTCAGCTTTTTAATAAAGATGTAAGCCTCTGCAGAACTTTGCGAAGAGAAGGGGTTCAGTCCGCCTCACTAAAATCACAAGCCTATACCGGACAGCCTTAAATTAAGGGTTCTGCTATTTTCTTTTGTTTTTTTTCCTTGCCCCGTCAGATCTTCCCGATCCGGAATTCCTGCCACCTGATGTCCGCCTTTTGGATTTTTCCTGCTCCGGCAATACAGGCAAATCATTTCCGTCATTCAGCATGCGCAGATCGATCTGTTTTCTGATAAGATCACTCTTCAGCACCTGAACTTTTACCTGGTCACCAAGAGTATATTTTCTGCGCGTCCGCGAACCAATGACACAATAGTTCGAATCATCAAATTCATAAAAATCATCGTCAAGATCCCGCAGGCGGATCATACCCTCACATTTATTCTCTATGATCTCCACATACAGCCCCCATTCGGTAACTCCGGAGATCAGTCCGTCATAGATTTCACCTACCTTATCCTGCAGAAATTCCACCTGCTTGTATTTAACGGAAGCTCTTTCGGCTTCCGAAGCCTTGATCTCCATTTGCGTGCTATGCTTGCATTGTTCTTCCAGAAGTTCCTTGCTGGCGCTTTCGTGTCCATCAAGATAGGCCTCCAGCAGGCGGTGGACCAGCACATCGGGATACCTGCGGATGGGAGAGGTGAAGTGTGTGTAGTGTTCAAAGGCCAGACCGTAATGTCCGATGTTCTCCGTCGTATAGATTGCCTTTGACATGGTCCGGATTGCCAGTTGTTCCAGCACATTTTGTTCTTTCTTGCCCTGCAGGTTTTTCAACAGTCCGTTCAGCGAGTGTGCGATTTCCCGGTCGTTATCGACATTCAGTTTGTATCCGAAGCGACTTGCGAATTTGGTGAAGTTCTGTATTCTGTCCTGTACAGGACCATCGTGAACCCTGTAAACAAATTCTTTTTTAAGTGCCTGGAATGTTTCACCCGGCCTTTTCTCAGACCCCTTGCTGATCAGGTGAAGTCTGCCGACATGTTCGGCAACCGAGCGGTTTGCCAGCAGCATGAATTCCTCGATGAGTTTATTTGCATCCTTGTTTTCTTTCAGGTAAACGCCGGTTGGTTTACCTTTTTCATCCAGTGTGAATTTTACTTCCAGTTTTTCAAAGCCTACGGCGCCCTTTCTAAATCGCTCCTGCCTCAGTTTCTTTGCCAGCTCCTGGAAGATCAGGATCTCTTTCGCCAGAGGACCCACTCCTGTTTCAATAATTGATTGCGCCTCTTCATAGGTGAAACGCATATCGGAATGGATGACCGTCTTTCCGAACCACCTGTTGTGAACTTTCGCATGCTGATCGATTTCAAAAACCGCCGAGAAGCACAACTTATCTTCTTTTGGCCTGAGCGAACAAACACCGTTACTTAGCTTTTCCGGGAGCATGGGAATAACTCTGTCAACCAGGTAAACCGAGGTTGCCCTGAAGTAAGCCTCCTTGTCGAGCTGTGTTGCGGGCCTTACATAATGACTGACATCGGCGATATGCACACCGATCTCCCATCGGTTTTCAGAAAGCTGACGGATGGAGAGGGCGTCATCAAAATCTTTTGCATCATTAGGATCGATGGTGAATGTGGTAACGTCGCGAAAATCCCTTCTTCTGGCAATCTCTTCCGTTGTAATACCGTGTGGAATCTTTTCAGTTTCCTTCTCAACCCTCTCCGGAAATGAAAGCGGAAAACCATATTCGGAAAGAATGGAATTCATTTCCACATCATTCTCTCCCGGCCATCCGAGCAAAGCAGTGATCTTTCCAATCGGATTTTTTGCATCCGCCGGCCAGTCGATAATTTCCGCGATCACCTTTTGCCCGTCTTTCGCGTCGCCCACAAGATGTTGCGGGATAAAAATATCTACCAGCATCTTATTGCTGTCAGGAAGAACAAATGCATACTTGCCACTCAACTGAAGCTTACCGGCAAATTCTTTCCGGCTTCTTTCAAGAACCTCCACAACGCTCCCTTCAAGTCGCTGATCTTTATGTCTGGCGTACAGGTAGATTCTCACACGGTCTCCGTTCAGGGCGTTTTTTACATTCCGCGGAGCGATGTAAACATCGTCCTCCAGGTTTTCACTTAGAAGGTAGGCGGCGCCACTGGAAGTGATATCAATGATTCCCTCCATATGAGCATGGCGGGGTTTCAGTTTATATTTTCCGGGCGAAACTTCAAGCAGTTCCCCTTTCTTGAGAAGCTGATCAAGCACGCCGAGTACGGACCGTTTAAGGGAAGAGAGAAATTCTTCCTGCTGAAAGGCGTCACCAAGATTTTCTTTTGCCTGGAGTACGAGCCCGGGCCGGATCAGTTTAAGCACCTGCTTGTAGTTAAAGTTCTTATATGGATTCCTTTCAAAGACCCTGAAGACATCAGCGGATATCAGGTGTTCGAAACCGGAATCTGACCTTGATTTTTTTTTCTTTCCCATTAAGACAGGACAACAGTGAGTGTAAATGATAAACGTAAATTCTGGGCGCTACATGAATTATT
>CAZJDX010000024.1:43498-43590 GCA_964544885.1 uncultured Flavobacteriales bacterium | reverse complement strand
GTCTTGAAAACCGTTGACCTCACGGTCCGGGGGTTCGAATCCCTCCTTCTCCGCAAGTCAAAAAGGATTGCCCCGAAAGGGGCAATTTTCGT
>CAZJDX010000024.1:0-43398 GCA_964544885.1 uncultured Flavobacteriales bacterium | reverse complement strand
CAGGCAATCCTTCCTTGAATTGCAGGTCACCCACCATGGCGATCACCGGAGGTAATCCCTCCTTCTCCGCAAGTCAAAAAGGATTGCCCCGAAAGGGGCAATTTTCGTTTCAGGAGCGTGATGAAGAATTCATCAAAGCGGATGAAATGAAAATTGAACGGCCGCAAAGCGGCAGGCAATCCTTCCTTGAATTGCAGGTCACCCACCATGGCGATCACCGGAGGTAACCCCTTCTTCTCCGCAATCAATCAACCCGGCATTGCAAGGTATTACCTGAAACTGATGCTGAATTAATCCAGGTTCATCTGAGTCTGTTGGAACAGGAACTCAGAATGAGAAATACCAGTCACCTTACGGAGTTACAAAGAGAAAAACGGAATTCCTGTCTGAATTACCTCAATGCATATATGCTCAGAGGTTCTTTCCCTATAAACACTTTTCATGAAAAGCGAACGACATACTTTATTGATATTTACGGTACTGCAGGCGCAGTCGGACAACTGATTATCGAAAGCGGGTATAGGGACTTTTCCACCCGCATCTCTGAAGAATATAATTACGACTTTATTCACCAGCTGAATTCAAAATATCCCGATCTTAAGGTTTGGGCTTTGGATCATGGCTTTACACTGGATGAACTCGCATGGATACAACCTGCATACCAGATTTGTGATACTGCCTGCGTTTAAACCCTGTCTGTTTATACCGCGGCAGGACAGGCTCCCTATAGTTTTTTGTGTAGTGATGGTCAAATCACGCCAACCGCCTACGGATTATGTCCGGGACAATATTACGAGTGCATTATCATTGCCGGGAACGGAGACACCATTGCTCCGGTTGATTGTAATATTTCTTTCCAGGCAGGAATTGTCCTCAATTCCGATGCTGTCACGATCCCTGCGGCAAATCCTGTTTACATTGAACACCAAACTACAGCAGATAACGGTAGCTGCAATGGAACAGCGGAAGTGTTTGTAACAAGAGGTGTATCTCCTTTTACCTATTACTGGCATCCTGGAGGACAAACCACTCAGGGCATATCCTGAATGTGTCATGGGACCTATATAGTAAATGTGATGGATCAGAATAATTGCATACGTACAGACAGCATCACCGTTGATTTCAGTACGGGCATAAATGGTATCAACGGAAATTCTTTTTCACTCTTTCCTAACCTCTCAAGCGGCAAACTCAATATTAAAATGAATATTTGCTCATTGTCTGGTGCCAATGCTGTTCTGTACAATTCCAGAGGAGAAAAGGTGCGTTCATTTTCTGTGACTGAGCGAGAGACTTTGTTTGACACAGCACATCTTGAAGCCGGTATTTATCGCCTTTCAATTATCGGCGGTGAAGTAGTTTCCAGTCAGGCTTTTGTAAAACTGGATTAAATTCCTGCAAGCTGATAGGAAGATCACCTTCGAAATCCTTTATCTTTGCAGGAATTCCTGTTGATTTTCATATATGAATTTTGTGATCATTTCTTCCAGCATCCGGACCGACCGGAAAAGCCACCGGTTAGCCCTCTATTTCCGCAATTATATTGAGGAGAGGCTGCTTGGAGAGGTGAGGATACTTGATCTGGGAGAATACAAATTTCCACTTTTTGAAGAACGGCTCAAATTCATGCCTGAACCTTCGGAACAGGTCACTGAATTTGCCCTGGCAGTCAGGAAGTCTGACGGAGTGATCATTGTTACGCCTGAATACAATGGCGCTTATCCTGCCAGCTTGAAAAATGTGATTGATCTGCTCAATGAAGAGTGGAAGCGTAAACCTGTATCACTGGTAACTGTAAGTTCCGGTATGTTTGGCGGAGCACAAGTAACCACCTCCCTGCTTTTCACCTTGTGGAAGATCGGAGCACTGGTTGTTCCCGCACCTTTTCCGGTACCCAAAGTCCAGGATAATTTTTCAGAACAAGGCGAAGCCCTGGATAAAGAGAGTACGGATAAAAGGGCTAAAATATTTTTGGATGAATTAAGCTGGTATGCAAAAGCAGCTGAGAAAATGAAAGCGGGATAAGGATGAAATCAGATGCCCGGTTCCTTGACATTTTTCAGGGTATCCTGACTGTACATTGTTTAATTTGGAAAAGATAATTAATTTTAATTCATATTTCTGTTCAGCCAGAGACCCCTTAAAAGATGCTACACAAATTTACGCTAACACTACTTGTATTACTATTTCTGGTGCAGTGCTTGTATGCACAAAATAATATTCAATCTGTTTCTTTTCTCCCCTCCCTACCCGGCCCGGCGGATTCAGTGAAGGTACTGATAGATCTCCGCTTTAATTCAGGTGGATGCGACATGGAATATGAAACCCATTCGGTCAGGAATGACACGATAGAAATCCATGTTTCCCATTGCCCCGGACCTCTGGCCGTGATCTGCTATACTACAGACACGATCAACATAGGTCCTCTCCCTCCAGGAATCTATCACACAAGTATAAAAGTCTATACGGGAAGTTTTCTCGCACCACAACCCTGCGCCGATACCATACCTGTTGATTCTGCCACCACACAACTGGCTGTAACCCCCGGAACAGGAATTTTAAAACCTGTCCTTCATGCTCCTTTGGTTTATTATGATAATTCAGACAAAATTCTGGTGATTGATGGATTGAACGGCAGCGTAGCAACTCTTTTACTTTTCAATACACAGGGTGACCAGGTTATGAGGAAGAAAATCCAGCAATCAGAAAGAGTACAGCTGAATAACCTGAGTAAAGGAATTTACCTGTATGAACTCAGATCATCAAACGGTCAGTCGGCATCCGGTAAGTTATCAGTGCATTGATCGGTATCTTGTCTGATTGAAAAGAACAAAATTTTCAAGTTTCCTTTACCTGACCCACCAGATCTGAAGCGGATCTTATTAATCCGGAAGATAAGTCAGAAATCAACTTTCTGTTTGTGGTTTATTCATACCATGCTTCTATGACCTGGAATTGCGGCTTGTTGGCGTCCAGATACTGCTTTTAATGCCGGACAGGTAGCGAAAGAAACCATGCAACAAGGCAAGATTCATATAGGAAAAATAGGATACAAACCTGAGAATTCTGTTGTGCACTCCTGTTTTCCTGAAAATAGCATCAAGCAAAGGACTCAGGAGCAAGAGACACTCAATAAGAAAGAGCCAGAGAAAAATTTCATGGAAAAAACTGAGAAAGGCAAGTGTTATAAGTGCAGTTAATAAAAAAAACGGTGTCAGCCAGCGCAAAACTTTGTGACTGATGAAACAGAATCCCACGGCAGTAAAAGGCTTCAACAGCAGATCCCGGAAGGTGAACAGATTCTGAAAATTACCCGCGCTGATCCTTGCTTTCCGCCTGTATTCCTGTTCAATATCATTCGAAACGTCTTCAAAGCATACTGCATGGAGTTCATTGATGCTTTTGTATCCCTGTCTCAATACCTGCATACATATATAGAAATCGTCAACAAGAAAATGAGCAGGAACCTCGGCAAATAAATTCTTCCTTACTGCGAAGCAGCCACCAAAAGGCCCCATCATAGTTCCGAAAAGAATTCCTTCATGGTACTTTACGCGGTTCTCTCGAGCTATGTACATGGTTTCCTGATGACTGATACCGTCATTCATCTGACCGACATTGAGAATATTGGCTCCTACCAGTCCGATCTCCCCATTTTTAAAATGACGTGCCAATCCTTTGAGTGCATCCTGCCTGAAAAAAACATTTGCATCCGTAAGAATTACTATCTCATGAGTAGCTGATCTTACAAGATCATTGATAACTGAAGGTTTCCCTCTCCTCTCCCTGAAATCCATAAAACGGATACGATTTTCAGCTTTCAGCAATTCCTGCACGATGCCTGCTGTTTTATCGTCCGAAGCATCGGAACCGACCAGTATCTCCAACCTGTCAGCCGGATAATCGCAGGCCAGCACCGATCGTATTTTACCCTCAATAACTTTCTCTTCATTATAAGCTGCTATGAGGACTGATATTCCGGGGAACTGCTGATTCCCATCCCAAACCTTTTCATTCAAAATTTTACCTCCTGAAAAGATGCGGAGAATCCAGGGGAACACGACATAGGTGTAAAACACGAGGAATGTGCATACCAGAAAAATAATGAGGGCCGAAATGTACATAATGATTCCGGGGCTAAATTAGCAAAAGAGGATGATCCTGCATCATCATGTATGGTCAATCAGGTTATAATAATACACGATTATGTCAAATTGGATAACAATGAGAAAGGCGGATGCAGAACACCGGAAATAATGTGTAACTTTAAGCAAACAACAAGCGATGAAAAGTATACTGATCATACTACTCGGGCTGATAACTTTTCAAGGTCATGCTGCCCTGAATGCCTATTTTTCCTATGCAACTTTCGACAGACCGGATTCCGGCCCTTACATTGAAACCTATGTCCATGTAAGCGGTCAAAGTGTGGAACTGGCTGCAAACTCATCCGGTAAATATCAGGGAAAAATTGAAATTCAATGGATCTATAAAAAGGCTGATTCCATTATTCACTACGATAAATATAATCTTCTCAGTCCGGAGAGTGAAATCAATTCGCTGAAAGGAAAAGATTTCATTGATCAACAACGTGTCTCACTGGAAAGTGGGGAATATGATATTGAGCTTAAAATAAAAGATCTGAATTCGAATGATGACGCTTTCACTTTGAGACAAAAAATTAAAATTGATTTTCCAACAGACAAAATCAGTATATCGGATATCCAGCTTATTGAATCATATAAGCCATCAGACAGAAACGGGACTTTCGACAAGAACGGATTTGAGCTCGTCCCTTATGTGAATTCATACTATCCCAAAGAGATCAACACGTTGAAATTCTATGCTGAAATATACAGGACACTTTCCCTCTATGGAGAAGACCATGTTTTACGTTATTCCATTTCAAACAGTGGAAATAACAGGATTCTTAATGAGTTCGCTTCGATCAGAAAACAGAAGCCGAGAGAAGTGAGTGTGTTACTGGCTGAAATTCCGATAGAAAAACTGTATTCAGGAAATTACCATCTGACCATAGAAGTACTTGACAAAAACAACAAGCTGCTTGCGGGGCGTCAATTATTTTTCCAGAGAAGCAATATACCTGAAGGAGAAATGCAGATCGAAGACTTCACCAAGGCTGATATCGCCAATACCTTCGTTTCGGATATGAATGATCCTGCGCAATTAGCAGATTATGTTTCAAGCTTGTACCCTATCTCTTCCCGGACAGAGGCAAGAACGGCAGAAAATCTGGTCGCGATGAATGATATGGACAAGATGCAAAAGTACCTGTACGCATTCTGGCAACGAAAAAATCCTGATAATCCTGAACTTGCCTGGCTAAACTATAAGGCAGAAGTCGATAAAGTTCAGCAGTCATTCGGCACCAGGAACAAAAGAGGATATGAGACGGATCGCGGAAGGGTCTACCTGCAATACGGACCGCCAAACAGCATTACAAACGATGACATGGATCCGACGGCCAGGCCATACTCCATCTGGCATTATTATCAGTTAAATCATCAGACAAACCGGAAGTTCGTGTTTTACAGTCTTGGTAATTCTTCTAACGACTATCAACTTTTACATTCTGATGCTCAAGGGGAATTACAGGATCCGGCATGGGAACTAAAGCTGCATAGCAGAACTCAGCAGTTTGGCGCGGACATGGATGCAGAAAATTCAATTGACACATACGGTAGCAAGACGAAGGAAAATTTCAACCATCCGAAATAAAATCCGGTAATTTAAATTTACCTTGCAGACTGTCAAGGTAAAGATCGTCTATGACCGGTACCCCCTCCCGAGTTGCAGTAGTTATTCTTAACTGGAATGGAAAGTCCTTTCTGGAAAAATTCCTTCCGGGAGTACTTGAATCTTGTCGTGACACCGCAGACCTGATCGTAGCTGACAACTGTTCTAATGACGATTCCGTTGCATTTGTAAGGGAACATTTTCCGGAAGTGCGCATCATACAACTGGATAAAAACAACGGTTATACCGGTGGTTATAATGACGCACTTTTGCAGGTCAAGAGCGAATACTATGTATTGCTGAATTCCGATGTTGAAGTAAAGGATGACTGGATTACTCCGGTCATCCGTCTGATGGATTCCAACAAAAAGATTGCCGCCTGCCAGCCAAAAATCCTTTCGCATGCTGAACCGGATGCATTTGAGTATGCAGGCGCTGCCGGCGGATTCATAGATAAATATGGATTCCCCTTCTGCAGGGGCAGAATCTTTCAGAGCATTGAAAAAGACTCAGGTCAATATGACAACAGCCGGAGGATTTTCTGGGCTACAGGAGCCTGTATGTTTATCAGGGCGGAATGCTTTCATGAATTCAGCGGTTTTGACAGAGACTTCTTCGCGCACATGGAAGAGATCGATCTTTGCTGGAGATTACAACATGAAGGATATGAGATATGGTATTGTGCCGAATCAAAAGTATATCATGTAGGTGGTGGCACCTTACCAAAAAACAATCCTCAAAAGACATATCTTAACTACCGTAATAACCTGTTCCTGCTCTATAAGAACCTTCCTCCGGTGCAGTTCAGAAAAGTCTTTTTTTTCAGGAAGATTGTGGACTTTATCGCTGCACTGAAGTTCCTGCAGACCAACGGAACGGAAGATTGCAAGGCTGTATTCCGCGCCCATCGCGACTTTCAGAAGGATAAATGGAAATATGAAGCACGGCACAATGGACTACAGTCGACTGATTTTCAAGCCAATAATCTGATTTATCCCTCTTCAATACTTTTTAGTTACTTCATTCGCCGACAGCGAAAATTTTCTGAACTTAAAGGCTTTTTCAATACGCTTTAATCTGTAAGCTGTATTGTAAGACCGGGGCTGATTTTGCAGAAACCAAAAGTCATTCCGGACTTATACTCTAGCCTGGATTCCGGTCAAATAAGGGCGGAATTAACAAAGAAATCAGCATAATGTCACAATTCAATATTGACAAACTACTTCAGCGTTCCATGCAGGCAAGGCAACGCAACCAAAAACAAGCACTGGCTTTATTGGATGAAGCTCTGGCCCTGGCTTCCGCTTCCGACAATTCACTGTCGGTCGCTTCCATTATCCGTGAAAAGGCCAATACTCACCTTAGCTTCAAAAACTATAAGCAGGCCCTTACCGGATATTCAGAGGCCTTGCAGTTTTACAAGAATCAAAAGGACATCAATGGTCAGTTGATATGTTTACATGATATCAGTAACCTCTATTTCAAACTAAGTGATGTTCCATCCGCTCTGAATTATATTCTGGAAGCTCTAAAAATCAATACCGAAGCGGGAGACTCCGAAGGCATCGCGAATAATTACAATGAGATTGGAAAATTATATATCTATCTGAAAGAATATAATAATGCTGTTGACTATTTCCGGAAATCACTGAAGATTTTTGAAGGTTTGAAGAATAAGAAGGAAATGGTCAACAGTTATTACCTGCTTGGTAATGCCTACAACTGGTTAGACGATAAAGACAAATCGCTATATTATTTGTTGCGGGCGGTAAACTCTCTTGAGCAACTGGAGAGCCATGAGGCACGAGCAAAAACACTGGGAAGCCTTGCCATACTCCACACGAAAAGCAAGGAATATGACAAAGCCCTCATGAATTTCAAGAAGGCGCTTGAAATCGCTGAGGAGGGAAATGACACCAGCGTCATTGCGCAACTGAAAAAAAGTCTTGGCAACCTGTACATAGAATTGACCCAATATGACAGGGCTATTGAGGTTCTCCAGCAGGCGTTGAAAATCGCCAAAGGTTCTCCAATGGAAGCCCAGTTGCTGAAGATACATCAGTTTCTGGCCATTGCATATCAGAAGATAGGCGATTTCGAAAGCGCCCTGGAACACTTTCAGAAATTCTATGAACTGGACAAGCAGGTAACATCAGATGAGGTAAACCTTAAAACCAAAGCGCTTCATATCAAATACGATCTCGAAGAACTTCAAAAACAAAAAGACATCGCGGAATTGTCCGATAAACTTAAAGAACAATTCCTCGCCAATGTAAGTCATGAAATCCGGACACCCATGAACGGGGTCTTGGGCATGGCTCATCTGTTGAGCAAGACACACCCCACCGAAGAACAAAAGGAATACATTGACGCCATCAAAATCTCAGCCAATAATCTGATGGTAATCATCAATGACATTCTTGATTTTTCCAAGATCAATGCCGGCAAAATTGAGTTCACGGAAAATGAATTCGACCTGAGAGAGCTTGTAAAAGGGATCTTTCAGATTCTCCGGATTAAATCGGAGGAGAAAAGAATACAGCTTGGGTGCACGTTCGACTATAATCTTACTGACAAACTTTGCGGGGATCCTATCCGGCTTAACCAGATTCTGACCAACATCATGGCCAATGCGGTTAAGTTTACAGAAAAAGGGAAGGTCAATCTTGATATTAAACTACTCGACTCCGATGAAACACATTGCAGAATACTATTCAAGGTAACAGACACCGGTATCGGTATACCTGAAAACAAACTTCAATCCATTTTCGAAAGTTTCGAGCAGGCAGAGAATAATAAGCGAAGATACGAAGGTACCGGACTGGGTCTCACCATTGTAAAACAACTGGTAGAACTGCAGGGTGGAACTATTTCCGTGAAGAGCAAGGTGAATGAAGGATCAGAGTTTCGCGTTGAACTGAGTTTCAGAATCAGCAAAAATAAGGCAAACAAAGCCATAGAACCTCTTAAGGATGCAGGCATTAAGAGAGATTTCAGTAATGTAAAAGTACTTATAGTGGAAGACAATCATGTGAACCAACTTTTGGTAAAGAACATGTTAAAAAACTTTGGCTTTTGCAATTTTGATGCTGCTGAAAATGGACGCGTCGCGCTCGAGAAACTCCGTGACGGTAATTACGACATTATCCTTATGGATATACAGATGCCTGAAATGGACGGCTACGAAATAACCCGCGAAATAAGAACCCGCCTTAAAAAGGAAATCCGGAACATACCGGTTATCGCCATCACCGCAGATGCTTCCGAGAAAGAAAAACTAAAGGCGAAAGAAAGCGGAATGAACGATTACGTAGTCAAACCATATACACCTGAAGAATTATACGCTTCACTCATCAGGTTCATTCCCGAAAGTCAGGAGCCGGAAAAGCCCGGAGCCTTTCCTGTGAAAACATCCTTTGATAGTCAGGGCATGAATCTCGCATTTCTGGATAAGTTTACCGGAGGAGATGAGGATCTGACGATCCGGATGCTTCAGATCATAATCAAACAAATTCCTGAAAGCACTGAGAAGCTGCAAACCGCCATACCGGCCAAAGACTGGAAAGAAGTTCATGCGGTTACTCATAAACTGAAATCAAGTCTCGCTATTTTTGAACTGAACAATCTGAAAAAGCTAAGCACCAATATGGAAGAGTATTCAAGAGATGGGATAAATCTGGATGAGATCCCCAAACTCTTCAACCTGTTCAAGGTGGAATCGTACCCGGTGGTGAAGAATCTGCAGGCGGAACTTGAGCGGTTGATGGCACCTGTGAATGCAAGGAAACAGTAGAATACGGATCTCAGAGATTATCCTTAGCATGATAGGTGATGAGACCCTGCAGAGGACTCTGCAAGATATTGCCTACCTTCAACTGATACCTGCCACAAACTTCTTTAAGAATGTCCCTGAATGCAAAAGCTACGGAACCCGTAAAATTCACATTGCTTCCGGAAGACAGGATTTTGTACTTCATGATATGTTTCCTGATGAAAGAGGTGAATGCATCTTCCACCAATCGTCTTAGTTCATCATTCATGTTGTTGCGGATGAATGGAACGAAGGATGCGATGAAACGGTTCGGCTGTGGCTTTTTATAAACAGAATCCAGAATTGAACTCACACTACAACGGTATTCGAGTTCGAATTTCCTGTGCAGCGATGGTTCAAGTTCACCATACAAAAAAGCCTGAAGCAGTCGTCTGCCAAGATCCACCCCACTCCCTTCATCTCCCAAGACATAACCGAGTGATGGAACTTGCTCAATGATTTTTCCATTTTCCCAAGCACAGGAATTGGAACCGGTACCCAATATGGCTACGATCCCGGGACTGTCTCCGCAGAGCGATCTCGCTGCCGCGATCATATCCGAATACACTGAGATTGCCGGAGAAGGAAAGGAAAATTTCAAGGCCTCCGCGATCACCTGTTTCATCTCTTCGGTTGTGCATCCCGAACCGTAAAAGAAAATTTTTTCCGGCAATCCCGAACTTTCAATGACAGGTTTTACCTGATTGGCAATACTATCTCTGATCGACTCTGCGGAATTTATATAGGGATTCAATCCGGTGGTGCTGACTTCTTTCCTCACCTCCATGCCTTCGGTAAGACACCAGTCTGTTTTAGTGGATCCGCTTTCCGCGATAAGAATCATTTTCATTCTATTATAAAACGATCCCCTTCAAGAGCCAGGGTCGTGTCCGGATAAACTGCTTTTGCCTCCTCCAGCAAGGGATATAAATTTTTATAGCGAGCGGAGAAGTGTCCGATGATGAGACGCTTCACGCCCGCCTTCCGGGCTATCAATGCGGCCTGCTCCGCGGTGGAATGATATGTCTCTGCTGCTCTTTCAAGCTTATCATTCATGAAGGTGGCTTCATGATACAAAAGATCAACATCCCTGATTTCACGGATTAGTTGTTCATCGTAAATGGTGTCAGAACAAAAGGCATAAGACCGGGGCAGGCGTGGATCACTTGTCAGAACATTGTTTGGAATTATCTCACCGGAAGGACTTATATAATCCTCCCCGTCCTTTAAGCGGCTATATTCCGAAACGGGAATTGAATGTTCCGCCAGCATGGTCCGAATGAGTTTTCTCCTGGCGGGCTTTTCCCTGAACAAAAATCCCGTGCAAGGTATCCGGTGTTTGAGCGGGATGGCCATGACTGAAAGGTCTTCATCCTCATACACAAGCGACTTCGCAGTGGCCTTCACCGGATGAAAATGCAATTTGTACCTGAGCTCTGTTTCGGAATACCTGAGTTGTATATCAATGATCTCTTTCAGCTCTGCCTGACCATAAATATGGAGATCCGTGGTTCGTCCCTGAAGATGCATGGTTGAGATCAATCCCAACAAACCCAGGTAATGATCTCCGTGAAGATGACTGATAAAAATCTGGTTGATCTTGTGGAACCTGATCTTGAAACGGTTCATCTGGATAAGCGTACCTTCGCCGCAGTCAACCAGAAAGAGCCGCTCATGTATTCTTACAACCTGTGCTGTAGGATGTCGTTGATAAGTTGGTGTGGCGGAACTGCTTCCAAGAATACTGATTTCAAAAACCATCTTTACCTGAGACGACAAGTCGCCTTGTTACTGTATTTTTGCCGTCTGATACCGTATAGATGTATACTCCGGCTTTCAGATCCTGTGCATCCACTTGCAGGTTGCTGATACCCTTCTGCACTTCGCGATCCTGGTTAAACACAATATTTCCCAGCAGGTCGGAGATCTTCAGGTTCACCTTTCCGGCGGTTCGGGAACTAACCGGAATGACAGTATATCTGCTAAAAGGATTTGGCGAGTTTTGTTTTACCGCAAAGGAACCGTTAGACAAAGACCAAAGTCCCGTGCTACTTTCGATTACGATGGAATAATTATCATTTGTTTCAGACAAAGTCTGAGGGATAGTTGCTACTTTTCCGTAAACAGTCATTAATACAACGAGAGGATATACACCGATCATGCCTGCACCAGGCGCACTGCCCTGCAAAAGAATGCAGGCATTGGTTCCACCCGGGAATACGCAGTTCGACGGAGTGCATGTATAGGTGAAACCGGAAGGTAAGCCGCTTACACCGGTAACTTTGATGGAATCGATCGTGGCAGGCAGACTCAGATAAGTTGTGTCTACCGGAACATACACATGCATTACAGTGTTGTATGGAATTCCAACATAGGCATGAGGTAGTCCGGTCGCACTATCCGGATATACTCCCGGAATATTTTGCGTGATGACCGGGTCAGGAACACACTGGGAAAATGTCGTGGCGGTATGCAGTGAAATCGCAAGAAGCAGGATGATGAGTCTTCCGTACATAACGTATCAGATAAAATTAAAACTATTTTTCCTTGTGAAGTTGCTTCTCCACCTCTTCCATGAAGATAAGATCAACCGCCTCATTCACGGTAGGAACCTGGTGCAACATTGAATCCAGCTGGGAAATTGAAATGAGTTTCTTCACATGCTCCTGCACGCCGGTCAGCACGAAGGTACCGTTGTAATCACGACACATTCTGAAACCCACCAGCAATGCGCTGAGACCTGATGAATCGCAGTATTGTACATCTGAAAGATCAAAGATCATATTCTTGAAATGATCATGGTGCAGAAGCACGATCTCCGCTTTTAATTCAGGAGCTACGGCCGAGGTAAGCTTTGCCTCCTGTATTTTCAGTAAAGCATACTTTTCCTGTCTGTCAATGGTTAAGTTCATTTGGAGGAGTATTTTTTCAAATTTACAACGAATTAACGGGTATCAGCCCCGCATATCATTTATTTTCAACAAACGCATTCGCAGTATTGTTAATATGTAGGGTAAGGAATGACAAGATGCAGGACTTTCAAATCCTGATTTTCAAGTCAATAAACACCTGAGATTGTTTTGTATTTTATTGTTTATCAATAAAATACGAACCTGTCAATTGACCTGACCTGCAAGCAGGTAGAGTACAGCCATTCTGATGGCCACACCATTCTCCACCTGATTAAGAATGATGGATTGATCGGAATCGGCCACTTCACCGGTAATCTCCACACCCCTGTTAACAGGACCGGGATGCATGATGGTGATCTTTTTCTCCAGGGAATTAAGAATGTCCATATTCAGTCCGAAGAGTTGCATGTACTCGCGCAAGGAAGGGAAATAACGTATGTCCTGCCTTTCCAGTTGTATCCTCAGCATATTGGCGACATCACACCAGGAAAGCGCTTCGCGAAGGTTATGACTTACCAGCACACCCAGGGAGCCAATATGTTTAGGAATGAGTGTAGTGGGTCCGCAGACCATCACCTCGGCACCCAGCTTTTTCAGGCAGAAAATATTCGATAGCGCAACCCTTGAATGCAGGATGTCACCTATAATGGCGATTTTCCTGCCCTTTACTTCACCGAATTTTTCACGGATGGAGTATGCATCCAGCAAGGCTTGTGTAGGATGTTCATGGGCTCCGTCACCTGCATTCACGATATGCGCGTCCACCTGTCCGGCCAGAAAATTCGCAGCACCTGCAAAAGGATGACGCATCACGATTATATCCACTTTCATCGCCAGGATATTATTCACCGTGTCGATCAGGGTTTCACCTTTACTCACCGAAGAGGAGGAGGCGGAAAAGTTAATGACGTCAGCGGAGAGTCGTCGTTCGGCGAGTTCAAATGACAATCTTGTACGTGTTGAATTCTCAAAAAACAGATTGGCGATAGTGATATCTCTCAGCGAAGGAACTTTCTTGATCTGACGGCCGAGTACTTCTTTAAAATTATCGGCGGTAGAAAAAATAAGTTGAATGTCACGTTCATTCAGCTCTTTTATTCCCAATAAATGTTTTGTGCTGAGACTGGACATCTTCAGGTAATTTGATTATTAGTATTTCGCTGTATCATTTGACTTTATTATCTGCTCACCCCGCCATTCCATCAAGGATAATTATTTCGTTATGAAGATATGAGCCAAACGCCATCATCTCCATCGCTCTCTTTCCATTTCACTTTCACTTTTTCCGATCGTATGGTATCAACCTGCACTCCTACGTAATCCGGTTCGATCGGAAGCTGGCGACTGTATCTCCTGCTGACAAGGACCATCAGTTCAACTTTCGCGGGTCTGCCTATATCCAGCATAGCATCTAAACCCGCTCTTATTGTCCTGCCTGTAAACAAAACATCATCCACCAGAATAACTTTCTTGTCCTCAATACTGAAATTGAGACGTGTCTGACTTGGCGATATGATCTCCCTCCGGCGAAAATCGTCGCGGTAAAAGGTAACATCGAGTTCACCGAAAGAAATGTCTGTGCCAGGTAAGAGTGTTGAGAGTTGAAGGTGGATCCTGCGTCCAAGGAAAACTCCTCTGGGCTGCAATCCGATGATGACAGAACCGGAAAAATCATCGTGGTTTTCGATCAACTGACAGCAAAGTCTCTTGACCGTTATTTCAAAATGCGCGCTGTCAAGCAATAAACGATTCTGCATCACAGGTTACTAAATTAGGTGTTTAACCCGGCATTACAAAATATAGCGACTATATCCAGGGTATAAGGCTCAAACCTTGACCCCAAACTGTCTGAGATGATGAAGGGCATGCTTATGCAACAAACGGGTCCATTCCTGAAAATTAAGGTGGCCAAAGAAGGGATTGGTCAGTGTGGATCCGGGATTATTTTCAAAATGTCTGATGAAGTCCCGGATCTCTGTTTCAAGTTCGAGGATAGCAGCGGCTTTAGAACTGTTTCTGCAGGGAGGCGGAATATCCGGCAGCAAGGCATTCGGAGTATTTGGCCTGAAATCCTTTTCACTCATCAGAAAATCTTTCATGGGTTTGAGTCTTTCTTCCGGTGTAATGATCACGTGAGGGTCTTTCCCATTGGCAATCCGGACGGAGTCGCTCATGTGTTCAATCATCTGGCAGACATTCATCTTTCCGAACACAGGGGGAGAATTTTCATCCAGCGTTTTCAGATGATTGGTAAATTCTTCCGAAAGAAATTTTAAGCTTGAATTATCCATGCCGCTTTATTTTAAAGGTGGTAAGATAAAAAAAATCCATCCGCAAGAGCGAATGGATTTTTTCATATGCAGAAGAAAAATATTATTCCTCTTTGTTTTCCTCCTCGGTCGTATGCGACTCCTCAGGAGTTGATCTAACCGCTTCGCCATTCGGCTCTTTCTTTCCTTTTTTCTCTGCGGCTTCCATTTCGGTTTTAAGATTACTCAAGGCGCTAAGGTCGCCAAGCGTGGTTTTCTCAACGCTTTCCTTGATCTTCTTCACCGCTTTAGCGCCTTCCTCTCTCTCTTTCTCTTTCATGGCGCCTTCGGCAACTCTTGCTGCGGTACTCAGTTCCTCGTGTATGCGACTGTGAGATACGACAATTTTACGCTGATCTTTATTGAATTCTATGATCTTGAACGGAGCTTTCTCCTCCGCGCGAAGTGTCTTGCCATCCTCTTTAACCATATGCTTGTTAGGGCAGAAAGCCTCCACGCCGTAAGGCATGGCGATGGTAGAACCTTTCTCACCTACCTTTAAGACGGTTCCTTCGTGGATGGAATCAATGGTAAATACGGTTTCAAATACTTCCCATGGATTCTCTTCAAGCTGTTTATGACCCAGACTTAATCTGCGGTTTTCCGGATCTACCTCAAGCACTACGACATCCATTCTGTCGCCTACCTTACAGAATTCTGAAGGATGTTTTATTTTCTTGGACCAGGCGAGATCGGAGATATGAACCAATCCATCTATGCCTTCCTCCAGTTCTACGAACACGCCGAAGTTCTGGAAGTTTTTAACGGTAGCCGTATGTTTGGAACCGACAGGGTATTTACTTGCCACATCGATCCACGGATCAGCTTTAAGCTGTTTGAGGCCCAATGACATCTTGCGCTCTTCACGGTCGATGGTGAGAATAACCGCCTCGATCTCGTCTCCTACTTTCAGGAATTCATGCGGGCTGCGAAGATGTTGCGACCAGGACATTTCCGACACGTGAATGAGGCCTTCAACGCCCGGAGCAATCTCAACGAATGCGCCGTAGTCGGCGATCACTACTACTTTACCTTTCACTTTATCACCCTCTTTCAGGTTAGCATCAAGCTGTGACCAGGGATGTGGAGTAAGTTGTTTCAAACCAAGGGCGATACGCTTTTTTTCGTCATCGAAATCGAGAATAACGACATTAATCTTCTCATCCAGTTTAAGAACTTCTTCAGGGTGAGAGATACGGCCCCATGAAATATCTGTAATATGGAGTAGACCGTCAACACCTCCAAGATCCATGAACACCCCATAGGAAGTGATATTCTTCACGGTACCTTCGAGAACCTGACCCTTCTCAAGCTTCTTCATGATCTCGGCTTTTTGGGCTTCGAGTTCTTCTTCGATCAGTACTTTATGAGAGACAACAACGTTCTTGAATTCGTTGTTGATCTTTACCACTTTGAATTCCATTGTCTTTCCGACAAACTGGTCGTAATCGCGGATGGGTTTCACATCGATCTGGGAACCGGGAAGGAAGGCTTCAATTCCAAAAACATCCACAATAAGTCCGCCTTTGGTACGGCATTTTACATAACCCTGGATCACTTCATCACCTTCGAGGGATGCATTCACACGATCCCAGGATTGCAGGGCACGGGCTTTTTTATGCGAAAGAATCAGCTGGCCATTTTTGTCTTCCTGGGTTTCAACGTACACTTCCACCTTGTCGCCTGCTTTCAGGTCGGGCATGTGACGGAACTCAGTAAGTGGCACCAAACCATCCGATTTGAATCCGATATTGATCAGTACATCTTTGGGTGAGATGGAAACGACCAGTCCTTCCACGATGTCATGTTCAATGACGGAAGTAAGAGTCTGATCATACATTTTTTCAAGACGGATACGTTCTTCTTCGGAATAATCTGATCCTCCTTTTCCGGTTGCATCCCAGTTAAAAGGCTCAGCCTTGTATTCCTTGGTTTGGTTGGTGATTTCTTCGGTAATCATTTAGTTTTTAGAGTTATGATGAATTTTCGGTTTTTCGTTAAAAGGGACGCAAATGTATCAAATTATCTCTTATTTCAAAAGGCTTTAAGGCTATTATTTTTAACAAAAAATGGACAAAACGGCGAGATCAAGGGGATTCCGGTTTGCACCGGGTCAACATCCGGGGGGAAGAAGCAAGTTTTAAATAACCATGAACCTGAAAAAGAACATCAAAATTCAAAAATATTGCATAAAATGAGCAAAACAGGCCCTCGCAGATCATTTTGAGAGCTTCTGAAACAGGATCTCTGCAGTTCCAAAAACTTAACCGCTAAGGACGCTAAGAATGCGCGGAGGGCGCTAAGCGCATTTAACGCATAGTAAAATGAAGTCAAAAACTCTTTGCGTGCATTGCGAAAAACTTTTCGAACTCTGCGGTTAAAAAAATGTAACTGCCATGATCGCCAAGAAGGGGCGGTGAGCATTTTATCAATGTGAAATTCATTCTTCAAAAAACTTTCGGGTGCTTTGAAAAAGTCTTTGTGAAATCTGCAGTTAATGGATGCTCTTTGTACCGGTGTATTCTGCATTCCTCAAATGATCCTCCACTTTCTTCATCAGCCACATGGGTGTTGAAGTGGCGCCGCAGATACCGACAGAAGTAGCGCCATCAAGCCATTCCGGATTGATATCATTCACATCGGAAATAAAATAGGACCGGGGATTTACGCTGCGGCACACCTCATACAATACTTTACCGTTGGAACTCTTCTTGCCGCTTACAAAGATGATCAGATCATGCGCAGCAGAAAATTTTCTAAGCTGCGGTTCACGATTGGAGACCTGACGGCAAACTGTATCGTTCGAATTCAGGAATTCTTCCTGAATCTCCGCTTCCCGGGCCTTTTTAGACCTCTCTTCTATTAGTGATCGCATCTTTTCAAAACCCCTTGTACTTTTAGTGGTCTGAGAAAAAAAATAAATTGGTCTTGAGTAATCTACTTTATCAAGGTCTTCTTCATTTCTGACCAGGATGGCCTCTCCCCTCGTCTGACCAACAAGTCCCATTACCTCCGCATGCCCGGCTTCACCGAATATTACCACCTGACCATTATTTTCTTCCATTTCATCCACGCTGATCCTGACACGGTTTTGCAACTTGAGCACTACCGGACAGGACGCATCAATGAGTTCAATATTATTCTCCATGGCGATCCGGTATGTTTCGGGGGGCTCTCCATGGGCTCTGATGAGCACCTTGCAATTACTCAAATGCTTCAACCTTTCGTGGTCAATGATTTCAAGTCCTTTGGCTCGCAGACGCTCTACTTCCACGTTGTTGTGAACGATATCGCCGAGACAATATAACCGGCCGGATTTATCCAGTTCATCTTCCGCCATCTGAATGGCATAGACGACGCCAAAACAAAAACCCGAATGCGGATCTATGGTAACCTGCATAGCAACAAAGGTAAGTATTTAAACACGGTTTTCCGGCGGACCTTCCGGCTGGTTTCAAACAGGAACGTTTAAGCGGCGGAGTTGTTCAAGAGAAAATTCAAGTTGCTCTTCCTGGTTAAGATGACTGTTATCCAATACGATCGCATCATCAGCTTTCCGCAGTGGACTTTCGCTGCGGTTGGTATCGGTATAATCCCTTTCTTCTATGTTCTTCATGACCTCATCCAGTGTGACCATGAAACCCTTTTCATTCAGTTCATCGAAACGTCTTTTGGCTCTGACGTTTTTATCAGCAATCATGAAAATTTTCAATTCTGCATCCCTGAAAACCCTGGTTCCTATATCACGTCCATCCATTACGATACCCTTATCCTTACCGTAACTTTGCTGTAGCGCCACCATTCTCTTTCGTATCAGTGGAATCGCGCTTACCGGACTCACCCAGTCGGAAACTTTAAGATCTCTGATTTTGGACTCGACATTTTCATCGTTGAGATACACTTCCGATAGACCTGTCTCAGGATTAACCTGGAAAGTGATATGAATATGGTCGAGCAGTTTTTCAAGCTGTTCATCGGTCATTGATCTGAGTTGTTCCAGTGAAATGTCGTGTTGCTGGATAAAAAGAGTAACGGCACGGTACATGGCGCCGGAGTCAATATAACGGTAGGCCAGTTTCCGGGCGAGCGCTTTGGCCATAGTACTCTTGCCGCAGGATGAGAATCCGTCGATTGCAATAATTATCCTTGGCCTTTTCACAGCCGGCACTTCCTGCATGGTAAATCGCTTTCCAATTAAGAGATCGGGATTCATTTTACGGCAAAGAAACAAAGAAAGGGCTGAAGGAGCAAAATTCTACAAACGGGCTGAAGAAGCTGTCCTTCACATCTCCTTTCGCATAGTTATAAAAATGCTAAGCACCTTGCCCCTTACCGGACAAGCTTACCTGACTTCGTTGGACGGAAGTTTCCTGTTAAATTCCGAAAGATTAGTGGAAATGGAAATATGATTGGCTGCTGCGCCGACATGGTAATTGGCTCGCCCATAGCTGATGATGAATTTACTTACTTTCAATCCGGCGCCAAAAGAGAAACCGGTAGTGGCCGGCCTGTTCTCCAGCAACAATTCTTTTCTTCTCTGAAAATTATACGCTAAGCGGATATGAAAATTTTTAGATAAAAGCAGCTCAGTGCCTATAATGAAATGCCTGGTTAAATTATCCAAAAAAGAGATCTCCTTAACGCTTGATTCTCCGCTCACCGGATCCACATCTCCCAGGTTATAGGGATCATCGTATCTCAGGTCGAATTTTTCAAGATGACGATAAGTGAGGCTGAAACGCAAAGGTGTATGGGTCAATCTTTTTGATACGCCGATGAGCACTTCGGCTGGAAGCGGTTCATTATTTCCTTCCGTATAATTCTTTATCTGTAGTCCGGCGTTTCTGGCAAGCAGGGAAACCGTCCATTGATTAATGGTATCGTGAAAAGTCGCACTCAGATCAACAGCCATTCCGAAGGAATTATAAATATAGTAGTCGCTGTACAAAGCCTTTAGTGAAGCGCCAAGGCTAAACGAACGATTAAGTGGTCTTGACCAGCCAATCAGCAGCTCGTAATCAGCAGCTTTGAAAGTGCCTTCAATTTCTCCGTAAACATTGGTTTCTTTAAACTTACCATAATTCGCATAGTGAATTCCGGCCATGAAAGTGCCGGATTCTCCCATGTCCCTGGCGTAAACGGCATCGCCAAGTTTTAATCCGTCAATATAGGATACCCCACTTAATGCCAGTGATTTATCCATTGTCTTATTAAGTAACGATGGAGTCTGAAAGGCGAGACTGAGGTCATTGTCTTTAACCGAAATGAAAGAACCTCCCATGGACGCAATCCTGGCCGAGGCCGGAATATCGAGAAAGGAATAGACATGGCTTCCTCCGGTTTGTCCGGATGATAACACAGGAGAGCCGAGCAATAGATAAAAAAGGGTGCGTTTCAACATCGTATTTGCAAAGAAAGAAAATTTGGAAGTAGTTAACGGATTCCGTTCAGGAATATTTTCCATCCTAACTAAATGAGGCGAATACATGCATAGGCATTGGTTTATCGTCACACATAGCTGCAGGCATTTAAATCTTTACCTTTGCGGCAATCGAATTATGACAGAAGAAACGGAATTATTGGAAGTTTTTGGAGCCAGGGTTCATAACCTTAAAAATATTGACCTGAGCTTTCCACGAAACAAGCTTGTTGTCATTACGGGTCTGAGCGGAAGTGGTAAATCATCGCTTGCTTTCGACACGATTTATGCTGAAGGCCAGAGAAGGTACCTGGAGAGTTTCTCTGCCTATGCCCGGCAGTTTCTCGGAAATTTGGAAAGACCGGATGTAGACAGCATCAACGGACTAAGCCCGGTAATCTCTATTGAACAGAAAACCACCAACCTGAATCCCCGGTCAACGGTGGGAACGATCACAGAAATCTATGATTTTCTGCGCTTGCTCTATGCCAGGGCATCGGAAGCAGTATCCTGGGTTACAGGCGAGAAAATGATCAGGCTGAGTGACGACCAGATCATAGATCTGATCATAAATAAATTCAACGGACAGAAAATTTTCCTTCTGGCTCCCCTGATCAGGGCCCGGAAAGGACACTACCGTGAACTCTTTGAGCAACTGATGCAACAGGGTTATCTCCGGGTAAGAACAAACGGAAGAATTGTCGAATTGAAAAGAGGCTTACAGCTTGACCGGTACAAAACGCATGACATTGAATTACTGATTGACCGCCTGGACATTGCAGAGCAAACGCGTGGAAGACTTGCTGAGTCACTTGCTTTGGCTATGAAGCTTGGCAAAGGATCCATACTCATAGTTGATGCTGCAAAAGAGAAAGAGCATTTTTACAGCCGTCATCTCATGTGCCCTACGAGCGGCATCAGTTACGATGAGCCTCAACCCAATACTTTTTCATTCAATTCTCCATATGGCGCATGCCGCCGATGCAACGGCCTTGGTACAATTACGGAAGTGGACCTGAAGAGTATCATTCCTGATCCTTCACTCAGTATTAAAGCCGGTGGTATCAGTCCGCTTGGACCTCAAAAAGACAACTGGATATTCAAACAACTGATCGCCCTTGGAAGGAAATACAACTTCAACCTGGGCATGCCGATTATCGACATACCGGAAGAATCCATGAATGTGATCCTTTATGGTTCTGACGATATCCTCAACGTCACGATGGAGAATCAGGGTAGCGCATCCTATAACCATTCCGTGACTTACGAAGGGATCGTCAATTTCATACTGAGTCAGGATACCGAACAGGCTTCCTACTCTATGAAAAAATGGATTCAGAGTTTTATGCAGCAGGTCTTGTGTCCTGAATGCAAGGGCTCAAGACTGAAAAAGGAAGCGCTTTACTTCAGGATCCATGACAAGAATATCGCTGAACTTGCCGGCATGGATATCAACGCGCTTTCGGATTGGTTTTCCAGACTGAATGCAAACCTGAGTGTCAGACAGAAAAAAATCGGACAGGAAGTCATCAAGGAGATCAGAAGCCGCATACAGTTTCTTCTTGATGTAGGACTTGATTATCTTACCCTGAACAGATCTTCGAAAACTCTGAGTGGAGGCGAATCTCAGCGAATCAGACTGGCGACTCAGATCGGTTCAAGACTGGTAGGCGTTTTGTACATTCTGGATGAGCCCAGTATCGGACTCCATCAGAGAGATAATATGCGACTCATCAGGTCTTTGCAGGAGCTGAGGGATGCAGGAAATACAGTGGTTGTTGTCGAACATGACAGAGAGACCATACTTGCCGCCGATTATATTCTTGATCTGGGACCTGGAGCCGGAATTCATGGCGGAGAAGTTGTCGCCCAGGGAAGACCCGACCAGATTCTGCTTCACAACAGTCTAACGACCGAATACCTGAACGGGACCAGGCAAATTGAAGTTCCGGAGAAGATCAGAAGCGGAAACGGCAAGTTCCTGGAATTAAACGGCGCTAAAGGGAATAATCTTAAAAATGTCAGCATAAAAATTCCACTGGGAAAACTGGTCTGCGTATCCGGTGTTTCCGGAAGCGGTAAATCAACGCTGATCAATGAAACCCTGTATGCCATACTCAACCAGCATTTTTTCAATGCGCATCAAAAACCACTTGAATATAAGAGTATAAAAGGTCTTGAAAATATTGATAAGGTTATTGAGATTGATCAGAGTCCGATTGGCCGGACCCCGAGATCAAATCCTGCTACCTACACCGGTGTATTCACTGACATACGTACGCTTTTCGCTCAGTTGCCCGAAGCGCAGATCAGAGGATATGCACCCGGCAGATTTTCTTTCAATGTAAAAGGAGGTCGTTGCGAAACCTGCCAGGGAGGGGGAATGAGAGTGATCGAAATGAATTTTCTTCCAGATGTTTACGTTGAATGTCATTCATGCAGGGGCAAAAGGTATAACCGCGAGACACTAGAAATCCGTTACCGCGGCAAGTCGATCAGCGATGTGCTTGACATGAGTATTGAAATGGCAGTTGAATTTTTCAGCAACATGCCACATATTCTGCATAAAATTCAGACCCTGAAAGATGTGGGGCTGGGGTATATCACACTGGGACAACAAAGCACAACACTTTCCGGTGGTGAAGCCCAGCGGGTAAAACTGGCAACGGAACTTTCCAAACGCGACACCGGAAACACCTTTTACATTCTTGATGAACCTACGACCGGGCTGCATTTTGAAGATATCAGAATACTGCTTGACGTACTGAACCGGCTGGTTGACAAAGGCAATACGGTGATGGTCATTGAGCATAATATGGATGTCATCAAGGTATCAGATCATATTTTTGATCTTGGCCCTGAAGGCGGACAGCGAGGCGGAGAGATCGTTTGCGAAGGAAGCCCATCCGTAGTTATGAAAAACAAAAAGAGCATTACTGCCGAATATTTGCGAAAAGAGATAGAAAACAGCCTAAAAACAGGCAACCTTAAAAAGAACTGAGCGTAGGATCTCATTACGGTTATCACCAGGATCTCCTTATCCTGCGACTACCTTCCCAAAGCAATAAAGTTGGGAATATGTTGACATAAATTAATAAAAAGAAGCGATGAATTTTGACGAGTTAAAAATCCGCAAAGCGTTTTCCGATAAAGACTGGCAGGAGATAAAAGCACATGACACCTGGCAAATCTTTAAAATCATGTCTGAATTCGTGGACGGATTTGAAAAAATGAGCAAGATTGGTCCATGTGTTTCCATTTTCGGATCAGCACGAACCAAACCCGAACATGAATTTTACAGGCTGGCAGAAGAAATAGCTTTTAAACTGACCAAAGAAGGTTATGGGATTATCACGGGCGGTGGTCCGGGCATCATGGAAGCAGCAAACAAAGGCGCGAAGACAGCCGGAGGAAAGTCTGTGGGACTGAATATCGAACTCCCCTTCGAGCAATACTCGAATCCTTATATTGATTCAGACAAACTGATATCTTTCGATTACTTCTTTGTACGTAAACTGATGTTCGTCAAATATGCGCAGGGTTTTGTGGTTTTACCGGGAGGATTCGGAACAATGGATGAGCTGTTTGAAGCGCTTACCCTGATTCAGACAAGGAAGATCGGTAAATTTCCTATCGTACTGGCAGGTAAAGAATACTGGTCGGGCCTTTTCGACTGGCTGAAGAATACTTTAATCAGGGAAAAGATGATTGATCCCAACGATCTGAACCTTGTTACACTTGCCGAGGATGCCGACCATGCAGTGAGTCATATTAATGAGTTTTATTCGAGATATCTCCTGAAACCGAATTTCTGACAGGGATTAACTCTTCCCATTAAAATGCGGGTGGAAATACGCAAGCCGGCATAAAATCAATTCTGCTTTATCAACATGACATATTGGATAACTGCATGAGTCTGAGAGGAAATTCCCTCTGAGCAGCATGTAAATTCATGCACTGTAAATTAGTGCAGATGCTGAAATTATTATCCATTATTCTTTCCGCTTCATCCCTCGTTTTCCTGTCAAATCTGCTGGATGATAGTGAGGGAGTGAAGGTGACGGTTGAGATGCCGGAACATACTGTTGCCGGTGAAGATTTTCTGGTTACCCTGACTATACATAAAGGAAATGTCCTCGGATTCGCAAGGATACAACAGTTCCTGCCGGAAGGATTTGCGGCTGAGGAGGTGGAAAGTAATATGGCCCAATTCATCACCGACAGTAACAGTGTGAAATTTATCTGGATGCAGATGCCTGAAGGCGAAAGCTTCAGTGTAAGCTACAAAGTAAGAACCGGAGCACACAAAAGAGGACTCCAGGTACTCAACGGGGTGCTGGTATATATTGAAGATGAAAAAACTGAGCAGTATGTCCTCCCTCCTGCTGAAATAAATCTGGGTACTAAGGCTGAATTACAGGCTTTATCGGCAAGACCAGATGTGGAGAGAAAATTATTTGCCACGGTGGCTGAATTGAACGAATACAGAGTTGAACTGAGTATACGGCCTAACCGGATGGAAAGCGCAGCACAGTTCATCGATCGGATACCTGAAGGATACGAAGCCTTTGAAGAGTTGAGTCATGGCGCAGAGTTTTCATTTTCCCAGGGATCCGTACGGTTCAGCTGGAAGGAAATGCCTTCCGATTCCGTATTCAAAATCACATACCTTGTAAGATCTGCACAACGGAGAACCGCACCGGCCATTAACGGCATGCTGGTTTATGGTAATTCCGCGATGGATCTCGAACTGGATTCTGCAGACATGAATGACGAGCTTCTCGAGCAAGCCATGAAAGTGACGGAGAACCAGGCTGACCTGATCGTTGATGAATTGTTGGCAAATGAAAATGAAAAAAAGACGCAGAGTGAACCCCAGCCCACAGCAGCTGTGAGCGCTGTAAATATTCCTTCTGCCAAATCCGGAATCTATTATAAAGTTCAGATTGCTGCCACGATAAAAAGTCCTGCGAGGGACAATGCCTGGTTCGGTAAATACTATAAACTCAATGAACCCGTTGATCTTACTTATCATGATGGATGGAAAAAGTACCTCGTAGGAACCTTTGACAATTACCAGGAAGCAAACCGGCACAAAAAGACCACGAGGCAAAAAGTAGCCGACGCGTTTGTAGTAGCTTACCAGGATGGAAACCGGATCAGTGTAAAGGATGCCATTGCGGCAAAAAATGCAAACCAGTAAGAGCAAGTTCAACACCGTAAGCGGATAAATCCTTTGTTCATTTACACCGTGAGATATTTCAGGCTTATTGTTTTTTTAAATTCTGTGACAGCTGCGGGCGGGCTTCGAAACTGCACGGCACTTTTACTAACACTTATACTATACCTAAATTCCACGATAGTAAATGCATCGGAACCAGGCAAAGAGAATCAGGCCAGAGGCGGATTACCGACGCTTTCCCTGGCTCCCGGCATGTTTAAATTCATCGGTGATATCGGTTACAGCAAGGCTAATGAACCTCTGTTAGGAAAATCCGGTTTCCAGATCGAGCTTCAGTTTAAGATTAAGGCAGGATTTTCAGTTTCTGGCATCTTGCTGAGCGGTCAGTTGGAAGGCGATGAAAGAAACCGGATCGGTGCTTTGAATTTCCGAACCACACTGGTCGCTGAAGGATTAATGTTCCGGTATGAATTCATCAATCGAAAACAATCGTCACAGGTACTGGTACCCTATCTGTCAGCCGGTATAGAGTATATTTTCTTTAAGACTTACTCGGATCTGTTTGATGCAAACGGAATTCAATATCATTACTGGTCAGACGGAAGCATCAGAAATCTGGCACAGACGGATACAGGCTCCGGCAGCGCTATCCGGCTTTTCAGGGATCATACTTTTGAAACCAATATCCGCGATGCCAATCCGGACGGACTTGGTAAATATCACCAAAGCAGCTGGGCTATACCGGTTGGCGCCGGCGTACGATTTGTTATTTCACCAAGGGTTTCCATGCAGCTCGGCAGTGTTCTGCACCTGGCAAACACCGATCTTCTCGACGGAATATCAGATAAGGGAAGCGGGCAAAGAAAAGGGGATCCGTCGAATGATAAATTTCTTTTTACATCTGCCGCATTTCGTTACGATTTTTCGGTTGCCGGATCCGGTCATGGAGGAAGAAGAAAAAAACTCCGGAAAGCTGATCTGAGCGGGGTCGATTTTAATGCTCTCCTTACGGAAGATGCCGATAAGGACGGAATCCCTGACGTGAAAGACGATTCTTCCGCGACACCATCCAGTATTCAGGTAGATGCAAGCGGAAAACCCATTGATAAGGATAATGACGGAATTCCCGATTACAGGGACCTCGAACTGAATTCGGCTCCTGATGCTGTGGTAACGGTGGACGGAGTGACTATAACCGAAGAGATGATTGAAGAAAAATTCATCCGCGATTCGCTGGCAGCTATTCCGGCGCTTGTTGAATATATTCAAAGTTATGACAGGCTTACAGAAAGAAATCCGTTGTTCGAAAAAGCGCAACTGGAAAAACTGAATGCATCAAAACCACAACGGGCAAGAGTACCTGAGCTCTACAGAAGGCTGGATACTGACGAAAATGAATATATTTCTCCTAAGGAGATCAGTATGGCTATCGACGAATACCTGTCCGGCAAGTCGGCCTATTCAATTCCCGAGTTTTATAACCTAATCGACTTTTTCTTCCTCCAGAAGTAAAAATACACCTGCTCATATTGAACCTGAAAATGGAATTTTTCCGCTTTCCTGATTTTTGTAAAAATGTAAGGAAAGATTCAACTTTTTTTAACCAATAGCACCTGCTTCTGTAAGAGTAATAGCGCACGAAATCCGTGAAGGAGGAGGCGTCTAAAATTCAGAGATATGAAAGAACAGGTATTGCAAATCCTCGTGGTGGAAGATGATGATCTGGACAGAATGATCATGAAAAGAGCCTTAAAGGCAAGCGAAATCGCGCATGAACTTCACTTTGCCGTAGACCATGAAAGCGGTCTTGAAGCGGCCAAGGAACGAGAATACGACTGCATTTTTCTGGACTATAACCTGCCGGGAGGGACAGGTCTGGAACTGCTCAAAGCCATCCGGGCTGCAGACAATACCTCGCCGATTATTATTGTCACAAGCCAGGGTGATGAAAAACTAGCCGTGCAGGCCATCAAGAACGGGGCAAATGACTATATCCCCAAGGTGCTTCTTTCACCGGAAGGTATCGCGCAAAGTGTAAGATACATGGTGAATCTCAAAAAAACGGAAAAGGAAAGCGCAGCGCTGAAAAGGCAGCTTCTGGACACACAACGCAGACTGCAGACGGTAGTGGCTAACTCCCCTATCATACTTTTTGCACTTGATGGAAATGCCGTTTTCACGCTTTTCGAAGGAAAAGGACTTTCTGATCTCGGTATAGATAAAAATGAATTCATTGGCTTGAACCTGGAGGCAGCTACCATGCTTCCTCTCAATAAGGAAGACTATCAGCAGGCCCTAAAAGGGAATGAAGTGACCAACGTGGTTCAACTTGCCGGGAAATTTTTCGAGATATTCTATACGCCTACCTATGACGAACACCAGAACGTTAACGGAGTGATTGGCGTCGCATCAGATATTACCAATCACAAGCGCGCGGAAGACGAACTCAAACGTGCCAAACAAGTCGCCGAAGAGACTGCAAAGATCAAGGAGCAATTTCTGGCTAATATGAGCCATGAGATCCGTACTCCGATGAACGGTATCATCGGGCTTACCAGAATCCTGCTGGAAAGTAAACTTGACGATGAACAATTGAAATATCTGAGATCGATCAAAACCTGTTCCGACAATCTTCTTGTGATCATCAACGATATTTTAGACTTTTCAAAGATAGAGGCCGGTAAGATGAGTTTCGAGAAAGTTGCGTTCAAACTACCGGAAATCATTCAGCATTCTATAGAATTATTCCAGGTTAAAGCGGATGAGAAATCGATCGCTCTGCGTTCAATTACAGATCCGGCAATCCCTGATTACATCACCGGTGATCCGACACGGCTGAGCCAGATCCTGAACAACCTGATCAGTAATGCCATCAAATTCACTGAAACAGGAGAAGTAAGCTTACGCGTTCAGCTTAAGGACCGTAAAGACAGGATGGTCAGCCTCTTGTTTGAAGTGAAAGACAGCGGAATCGGAATTCCGGAGTCAAGTCTTTCAAACATTTTTGAGAGTTTCACTCAGGCAAGCAGCGAGACAACACGGAAATTCGGAGGCACCGGACTTGGGCTTACCATTGTTAAAAACATGATTGAGCTACAAGGCGGCTCGATTGGGGTGACAAGTCAGGAAGGCAAGGGAACCACATTCTATTTTGACCTGAGTTTTGAACTGGCAGATGAACAGCCGGAAATATTTGAAACCCAAAAGGCGGGTGATATCTCCATCTCCCACCTTACTATACTGGTAGCGGAAGACAATCCCATCAACCAGATGCTTATAAAAAAGGTATTTGCAGACTGGTCAACCAAACTTGATTGCGCTGATAATGGAAAGATTGCGCTGGAAAAAATCCGGCAGGGAAATTATGATGTCGTGCTCATGGATATACAGATGCCCGAAATGGATGGGCATACCGCTTGCAGGACAATCCGCAATGAATTTCCCGAACCCCTGAGAAGTATACCAGTCATTGCCATGACGGCACATGCCACCTCCCTTGAAAAGCAAAAATGTGTAGATGCGGGAATGAATGACTATATCAGCAAACCATTCAACCCGCAGGAGCTCAAGATGAAAATTCTGAAACAAAGTCAGGCGAAAAAGACCGGAGGAACTTTCAGAAATGCTGTCCCGGACAGTGGAACCGATACGCCCCCTGCCCTTGTTGATCCAATGACGGCGAAGATTACCATTGAAAATCCGCCACTGAAGCCAAGGGCTGATAAGAATGAAAACAAGATCAACCTGAACTACCTGAAGCAAGTGGCTGATGGAAATGAAAACTTTATCATCGAAATGATAGAGATGTTCCTGAACAATACGCCGGATGCCCTCAAAGAGATGAATACATGTCTGGAAACAAAAGACTGGGTCCGGCTGAAACAGATCGCTCACCGGATCAAACCCTCATTCGCATATATTGGATTACCTGACACGCAAAAGACGCTGGCAGAGATTGAAAAACTGAGTGAAGAGACTCAAGAGGCCCCCAAGGTAGCCGAGCTTATGAGTGAAGTGGATACCGTCTGCAAAAGCGCCTTCAGTCAGCTGGAAGAGACCCTAAGCACAATGAAATAATCCGCAGGATCATGAGCTTTGCACACACTATCAGGCAGCTGTTTCGAGAGACGGATTTATCAACATACATGTTGAATAAATCAGGATCCTTATACTGCCGGAAAGAAACGATTAGACTTAAAATCGTATCTTAGCCAGCAATTCATCAGCTTCTTTATGAAAGTTTTGATTTGCGAGGATGACGAGATGGTCCTCAAGATGGTTGAATTCAAGTTGCAAAAGGAAGGCTATACAGTTCACCTTGCAAGCGACGGGAAAGAAGCATTGGCAAAAGTACAATCCGTAAAGCCTGACATCATCATAACCGATATTATGATGCCCTATCTCACCGGTTTGGAAATAGTACATCAGGTCCGTAAAGAAATGGGACTAGAAACCCCTATCATTATAGTATCCTCTATAGGTCTTGAAAAAACAGTTTTAGAGGCCTTTCAGCTGGGTGCGGACGATTTTATCACTAAACCATTCAGTCCAAATGAGCTTTCCGTCAGGGTTAAGAAATTATTAATGAAATCTGTTTGAATTTCAAACAAAACCCGTGAAAAGACGTATACTATTATTCTATAAAAACACAGGAATGATAGGAACTCCCGCGGTTTGAGATTCTTATCTTTGCAGGAAATACAACCATGTTTTTCAGGGAATTTTTCAGGATCAGGTTATGCTTTCTTTGGAAGACTGCGATCATTCCGGCCATTCTTGCACTGTTACATTTTCCGGTTCATGCTCAGTCTTTACAAAAAGCCGATACGGTTATCATTGTGACCGATACTACCGACTTTGACAGATTGTTCAAACGAGCCAGGGAGATTGGTGAACAAAAGAATTACAATTTCGCCCGGAAAATCTGTTACAAGATACTCGAGAAAAAGCCCAACTACTATGATGTGCGGACCTATATCGGACGCACCTATTCCTGGGAAGACAAGTACGATAATGCCAGGACTGAATTCAGCCGGGTACTCATTGAGAAAGAAAATGACCTCGAAGCTTTATCAGCTCTGATTGATGTAGAGTACTGGACTAACAACCTTGAAATAGCAAACAATTACCTGAAAATTGCGATGGGTTATTATCCGACATCAGAAGCTCTGATGATCAAGAAGGCCAAGATTCTGTTACGGCAGGGAGAAAAAGAATCAGCAGCCTTATCTCTCAGGAAAGTGCTGGACCTGAATCCGGGTAACAAGGAAGCAATATCCCTACTCAACTCCATGAGTGATTCACGTCTCAGCAACCGCTTCTCCGTCTCCTACTCAACTGACTTCTTTGATACCAGAGCTCCACACAAGCTTGCTTATGCGGAGATTGGAAGAAGCTTTGCCTTTGGTTCAATAATCTATCGCGCGACTTACGCGGAGAAATTTGAATTCAAGGGATTGCAGGCTGAAGCGGATGGCTACCTGCGCTTTGTAAAATCAAATTATCTTTACGTGAATCTCGGCTTCAGCGATTCCAGAATCTTTCCCGATCTGCGGGCTGGAGTAGAAATATATCAGAAACTGCCGGCTGGTTTTGAATTATCAGGCGGTTACCGCTACCTGCGTTTCACTTCACCCGGAACCTCGATTTACACCTTCAGTCTGGGTAATTATTTCCGTAACTACTGGTTCGCATTCCGGACTTACCTCACCCCAAGGGTAACACTCGGAACAGAACAGTTTCTTCAAAAAACCTCTCAAAGCTATATACTGAACATCAGGAACTATTTCGATGATGCTGATAATTATTTCGGCATCAGACTCGGAAGGGGACAGTCGCCCGACGACAGGAGACTTACCGAATCAAATACACCAAGGTTGAAATCAATGCAGGGTGGAATTGAATATCAACGCAGAACTTTTGGACGGTGGGTGATGAAGGGAGAAATCACGGTTGCTGACGAAGAGATCAGAGAGGGAGAATATATGAAACGAATGTCGATCGGAGTACAAATGAAAACAGTATTTTAATTCATGTCATGAAAATTCTTCATTCAATACGAACATTGATTTTTACATTGAGCGTAATTCTCTTGTCCATCAGTATAAGCGGACAGACCTCAATGACTCCGGCACCAAAGACTAAAGCGCCAAAGGACTATGGGAAAGCCTTTTTTGAAAAGGATACCATTCATACCATCAGGCTATATTTTTCTCAGTGTAATTTCTGGGATTCTCTGACCTATTACAAAGAGTATCACGATTCAATTGAGATTGCCCAATACATGCAGGCGACTGTTGTCATTGACGGCAAGAAGTTTTACTCATGCGGGATCAGGTTCAAGGGTGAATCTTCCTATGAGTTTTATCCGGGAAAGAAAAAACCATTCCGCATCAAATTTGACAAGTTCATCAAGAAGCAGGATTTCAACGGACTGGAAGATCTGAATCTCACCAATCTGTTCAAAGACCCTTCAATGATCCGGGAAAAAATCTACCTGGACCTCTTGAATAAACATGGATTACCCGCTCCCAGGGCGACATTCGCGAAACTTTACATCAATGACAAATACTGGGGTCTCTATCAGGTGAACGAGAACATAGACCGGATCTTTCTCCAGACCCGCTTTAATGAAAGCAATGGAAATCTCTTTCAGGGTGACCCTGTGGCCAACTTCGAATACCTGGGTAATGACCAGACCAAATATTACCTGAGGTATGGTTTGAAGAACAATGAGGACAAGAACGACTGGGGAGACCTGGTGAGATTCATAAAACTTGTTAATGATACGATATTGAGTGATGAAGAATATGTGCAACGTATACAAAGGCATATAAACCTTGACAATCTGCTCAAGAGCTGGGCCATTAATAATCTTATAGGGAATATTGATGCCTACAATATGTTTTATCCCCATAATTTTTTCATCTACCATGATAGCGTGAGCTCGAGGTGGCAATGGATTTCGCTTGACGGAAATTACTCCTTTGGTGCATGGAATCCAATCATGAATTATCCTCAGCTGGTGCGGATGAGCGTCATGGTCCCTGATTCGACTCCCTATAATGATCCAAGGCCTTTGCTTGAAAGAACGATAGGATCAAACATGATCATACAACGACGTTATCTCGCGATAGTGAAGGAACTTTTTAATACTGATTTCCGGCCCGAAAGAATGAACCATGTGATCGACAGTCTTTCGCTCAGGGTACGCGTTGCCGTCTATGCGGACTCAAATAAAATGTATTCCAATTCCGACTTCGACACAAATATTTCAAATACATTGGGCGATCCTCTTGACCCGGGCAATTTTATTCCCGGTTTGAAATCCTTCATGGCAGACAGGAGAAGGCATATTGAGGCGGAACTTGAAAGTCTGGAAAGATTGCTATATTGAATCCGGAAAAATTGCAAATCAGGGGCACTTATTAAATTGAATTTAGAATAGAATTGTGAACAGAATTCTTCAAATAGACTGGTCAAATGTACAGTACACTTTTGACGAATTCGGACGAACCCTCTACTCTTTTCCGGTTCAGATCAGACTTCTGCTTGGTCTGACTCTGATCTTTATCATCTGTATTTTTGTTTTACTGAACATCATCCTTGGAAGCAGGGTCTATAAAACCAAGCTGCTGGAAAAGAGAAAATATTTGCGTGAGAAATACAAACCTCTTTTCACCAGAATACTTTTTGAAGATGACAGTCTGTTACTTGACACCGATTTACTGAAACAATTCGATCCTGAAGACCTGGCTAAAAGTAAACACAGGGAAATTCTCAGTGATGAGATTATTCACCTTCACGAAAATTTTACGGGAGAAGCCGCATCAAGGCTGGAACTGCTTTTTGTTAAAGCGGGATTTCATCTGGACTCAATAGAAAAGACAAAGAACAGGCGATGGCATATCGCGGCAAAAGGCATGCGGGAACTTGCGTTAATGAACGTGAAAGAATCATTCAGCGATCTCGCGGCATTTCTCAATCACAAAAATGATATTCTCAGGATGGAAGCCCGCATTACCATGATGAAACTGAGCACTGAAGAGCCGCTGGCATTTCTGGATAAAATTAAAGAACCCCTGAGCGCATGGGATATGGCAAACATTCATTCCATGCTAAGCAAGATGCCTGAACAGATGATTCCGGACTTCAGCATCTGGCTGAATTCACCCAATAAATCGGTTGTGCAGTTCTGTATCCTGATGATAGGAGCCTTCAGGCAGCAGGATTCCGCAGGAGTGCTCATACATATGCTGGACCATGAAGATTCCAGGGTAAAACTCGCCGTGATCAAAGCGCTGCGCGAACTGAATGCATACGCAGCAGAGCAAAAGCTGATAAACATGTATCCCGTCGAATCCGACGAGATACAGTTTGAGATAGTAAAGGCGCTGGAATCTATTGGGAAGGAGAACACCGCTGGCCTGATGGAAAAAATTTTAAGACAACCTGTAAAAAATTATGCCATTTCCATTCAGGCTGTCAGAACTTTTCTTTCAACAGGGACCGGAAGCCGTCAAAAACTAGATCAGATCATCGAGATGAGCAACCCTCAGTTCCAATTGATAGTACAACACGCGCAGGATAAACGATTATAATTCAGGATGGGCTTATTTTTCTATTACTTCACCATTTTCGCGGATCACTTTATCCTGATCTACAGCGCATGCCTGTTTGCGATCTATTTCTTCCTCTCCAGCTATTCGGCGGTTGATATCATCAACTACATGCGCAGAAACAGTTTTATCGACTACCGTGATCTGCTCACCGCTCCCTCCACTCCTGCCATCTCAATTATAGCCCCGGCTTACAATGAGGCTAAAACAATTGTAGAAAATGCAAGATCACTGCTGAATATACATTATGTGAATTTTGAGGTGATCATCGTTAATGACGGCAGCAAAGACGAGACACTCCGTCTTCTCATCGATGCCTACGACATGGAGATTGCGCCTGTAGCTTTTGAGAAAAAGGTGGATTCAAAGGAAATCGTGGCTGTTTATAAATCAAGAATTCCTTCTTTCAACAAGCTCACGGTAGTAAACAAAATCAATGGCGGAAAGGCGGATGCTTTAAATGCCGGTATCAATGTTTCCAAGTATGACATTTTCGCCGCGATTGATGTTGATTGCATTCTGGAATATGAATCACTCCTTAAAATGGTGAAACCTTTTATGGAGGAAACCGAGGGTGAGAAAGTTATCGCTGTGGGCGGTGTTGTTCGGATTGCCAATTCCTGTGAAGTGAAGGATGGAAAGATTACTAAAGTAAATCTTCCTTCTAAACTGATTCCAAGAATTCAGGTATTGGAATATATTAGAGCCTTCCTGCTTGGCAGGATGGCCTGGAGCCGCCTGAACGGACTGGTTCTCATTTCCGGCGCTTTCGGGATGTTTGACAAGAAAATTGTGATCGCTGCGGGAGGATATACACACAGGACTGTAGGAGAGGATATGGAACTGGTTATACGGCTGCGACGATATATGGAGGAGGCGAAAAAGAAATACAGGGTTGTTTACCTGCCCGACCCATTATGCTGGACAGAAGCTCCGGAAAATCTGAAGGTCCTGGGCAATCAGCGAAACAGGTGGACAAGAGGTACGGCAGAGACACTCTGGATACACAGAAAACTTCTCTTCAATCCCAGATACAGGATCCTGGGAATGGTCAGTCTCCCTTTCTGGCTGCTGTTTGAATGGCTCGCCCCTATCATCGAAAGTACCGCCTTTCTTTACCTTGTCATGATGGCATTCCTTGGAATTCTGAATCTGGAATTATTTATAACCCTGTTCATCCTGCTGTATGCTTTCGCCATCATGTATTCCACCGCAGCGATACTTTTTGAAGAGCTATCTTTCCACCAGTACAAAAAGAAAAGAGATATATTCAGGTTATTGGGCACTGCCTTACTCGAGCCACTTATTATACATCCACTCACGGTTTATTATGCCATAAAAGGCAATCTCGACCTGATCACCGGTGTAAAGAACTGGGGTGAAATGAAAAGGACAGGCTTTCAAGCGAAGAAAACGGCTTCTCAGAACTGAAAAATTCAATCGGGCTTCCCTATGCAGAAGGACAGAGCTTCTGTTGAAAATGGAAAGTGAATCTGAGAAGCTGCCGCCTCAGTTCCTTCCCGACCTTCTATAGGTATCTTTTAATATATGTTGCATCATGGGAAGATAGAATTCCCAGAAAAACCTGTTCCTGTCAGTCACGTCTACCGCGTTGTAGAGAAGAAATTTCAGGCCGCTGATCCCGTCAAGTTTCGCGAAACGGAATTTCGTCGGATTATCAGCGAAGTCGCCACAGAAATAATGAAATTTATAATTGGCTGAATGCCTGATAATAGCAGGATATATTTTAGGTATCCGTCTTTGCGCAAGCAACTCCTCCCCTTCCTTCGTTGTGCTAAGGACATATTTTGAGACAATCTCATTGCTGTCACTTTTATTTATCATGATATCCATCCAGAATGGGTACATCTGAACGGAAGGCACTTCATATTCATTCTGAAATTTCTTTTCAGTATAGATATTAGGAACCGCTGAAAGCAGTTCTTTGCCTTCTTCCAGGATTACCACTTCACCATTTTCATGGACAAATATGAGGCCCTCATTCTTAAAATTCCAACGACCAAAATGTTGCTTTTTGTATGAACGTACGATCCATTGCGGAAGATCCGGATTGTTCACCGTGTCCAGCGAGGCAATGTATCGCGCTATCCATCCCGACCATTCCATTCCAAACATACTCTCAAAACTTTTCCTCACATGAGGAGGTGTTGGATATCCGATTGTATTGAATTCCGTAAGGATAGGCTTTTTACGATCCTTCATCTTTGACAACAAGAGGAGATCTTTTTCCGATAGTCCACCGTATATACTTTCAGAGACTTCGTGTATGTCCCGGTGTTTATACCATTCATTTCCCAGCACACCATAGGTATCGGTAAAGTAAACTATGTCATAAATATCCGCTACCGAATCCACTTCAGGCTCATTCATGTCGTCAAGATCCCGGATAATATACTTCTCGTTTTCCCCGGGGAAAAATCCATAATAGTCCTCGTTTATGACATAATAATTACCATCTGGTTTCGTGTACTTCTCATGATCCAGGATCCAGTTGACTGAACGGTGCTTAAAACTGTTAGAATTCAGCACAGTTTTATCGACAATCAGGAGGTTCAATACTTTTTTGGTGCTAAACTCCCACAAAAACCGCATCCAAAGAGGGGTTGCCAGCAGAATAATAATAATAAAAAGGATTGTACGGCTTTTCATCCTGCTATAAAAATGTAAGATTTTGGCTCTAAAAGTAGCCTAATAATCCCTGAGAGTTGCAACAAAAATGAGCTGGAAGGACTAAAAAGATTCACAAAACACTGTTTAAAAACCATGATAACTACAAAGCTATTTGTGATCGAAGACGATCAATTTCTGGGAAACCTGATCAAGAAAACACTGGAGAAAATCGACAACCTGGAAGTTACTCATTTCCTTAGCCCTGAAGAATGTCTTGCCAACCTGCATCAGAATCCTGATATCGTTTCTATAGACTACCTTTTACCGGGAATGAACGGACTTGAATTGCTGGAGAAGATAAAAAATTACAACAGCGACATTCATTGTATCATGGTTTCGGGACAAGAGAAACTGGACGTTGTGATTGATACTTACCGCAAAGGTGCCGCCGACTACATCATCAAAAATGACAATGCGCTCATTAATCTGGAGAACTCCGTAAAGAATTTATGCAAGAGCGTACACCTGCGTCATGAAAATGAGAGTCTGAAGGAACAGATCATTGACAGAAACAAATACAACTCCATACTTGGTTCAAGCGGGGCTGTGCTTAAAGTTCTTAAACTGATTCAGAAGGTTGAGAAAAGCAATATCATGGTATTGGTGACAGGACAGAGCGGTACCGGAAAGGAACTTGTTGCCAAGTCCATCCATTACAATTCTCCACGGGCAAAAAAACCCTTTGTTACGGTTAACATGGCGGCAATTCCAGACGACCTGATAGAAAGCGAATTGTTCGGACATGAAAAAGGAGCATTTACCGATGCACGGGATCGCCGCATCGGGAAGTTCGAAGAGGCAAATGACGGTACCATATTTCTGGATGAGATTGGTGAGATGGATATAATGATGCAGACCAAACTCCTGAGAGTCTTACAGGAAAAGGAAGTGACTCGCATTGGTTCCAACAAAGCGATCAAGCTCGATGTACGTGTAATCGCGGCGACCAATAAAAATCTCGCGCAGGAAGTAAAAGAGGGACGTTTCCGTGAAGATCTGTTTTATCGTCTGCAAGGTTTCCTTATCCACCTCCCACCCTTATATGAGCGTGGTGACGATGTTATACTTCTTTCCAAAACCTTCCTTTCGGATTTCTGCAGGGATAATAAAATGCCGAACATAACCCTGTCGAAGGACGCAGCCAGGTTCCTGATGGAATACAAATGGCCGGGAAATGTCAGGGAATTGAAAGCCGTTATTGAACGTGCCGCTATCATGTCGGATAGCAATGAGATATCCAAGGAAGACCTGGTCTTCTCAAACGAATAAGCACGAAAACAACAACAGAACCCGGCTAGTCCGGGTTTTTTTATGTCATGCTCTGGCCTTCAAAGCACCGACTGCTCCGGTTTTAACCCCTGACAGACCGGTATAAATTCACAGAATATCTTACAGATGTAATCTATTGCCCATCTGGCATGAAGAATCCTTAGTCTTCCTGCGTAGAATTAGCAATCAAATAACCATACCATGAACTTTATGAAGAAAAAAATCCAGTCCAAGAAAAGACTAAGACAAAGGCTTACACAGAGATCCCTGGTTATTGCCACTGTTTTTCTTTTATCGCTCAGCACACTTGGATTAATGCTATTCATCCAGATACGCTATCCTGAAAAAGCCGGCGCCACATCCAACCCGGAATTGAAGGCAGTGCTTGTCAAAGACCAGCAGCTTATTACAGAAAAGAGCCTTGCTGAACCCGTTCTTACAAGTCAACCAGCAAGTAACGCGCAAACGATATTTGTCAGGTCCGCACAACAGGTGCTCAGTACACAGACCCACCAGTAGTCAATTCCTTAATTCAACCCACAATCTTGTTCTCAACAGTACAATATCCGGTTTATCGTCGCTTTCTGATCATCATCACTCTTCTTCTGATGAGTGCTGAAGTGGTACTTGGAAACGGGAAGACGACTGCAGTTTCAGGAAACTGGACCAATCCCGAGATCTGGAATGGCACTACCAGTCCTTCCTCTACGGATGACATTACCATAGCCGCAGGACAGACAATTGTGATAGATACAGATGTTACTGTAAAAAATCTGAACATATCTCAAAATGCCACACTTAGCTGGACACCTGGAAAGCGTCTCACCATAAATGGGAATTTCACCGTGAGTGGTACTGTGAATATGAATGGCGGACTGATTACGCTTGGTTCACCCGGGCTTTCATTCACACTCAACGCGGGCTCGGTGTTCACCTGGGATCCGGGGATCAACACTTCAGCTGAAGCGACACTATTTACAAGAGGGACTGAAAACTTTGCATCCACCAGTACACTCATCATAAAAAGATGGTACAATTACGCTGTGTCCTTAGGCTCCGTAATCACTGGTAACTTTGGAAATCTCACGCTTAATTCACTCAGCGGAACAAATGCCATCGTTGAATGGAATCAGGCCAATCAGTTTCAAACGCACAGGGTGCTTGGCACCTTTACCATTGACCAGGGCTGGATCACTCTCGACAAATCCGGCTCTATTTCAAACACCGTATTTTCATCTGTAGTACTCACCTCTGTCAATTCATTTTTATATGGTCATAATGGAAACCACCCAGGATCTTTCAGCATCACCACCGGAACTATTGATAATAATGGCGGAACCATTCTCGCACTCAACGATGGGACAGGTGACGTCAGTCTGATTGTCAACGGAAATTTCAATAATAAGGGAAATGTAAAACTCATTATGAACTCCGGTGTTGCCGGAGCGGGGAATGGCAATGCTATTTTGAATGTAAGTGGCGCATACAGTCAGGTTAGCGGAGATACACGATTTATTTACAACGTCTCATCCGTGAATTCAGGGATCTATACGGCGACTTTTGGAAGTATAAATCTCAGCGGGGGGATTCTGATGGGACAAACCGGTTGTCATGTCAATAACGGAATATGCAAATTATCTGTTACCGGAAATTTCACCGTAGCGTTCAATTCTGCTTCAGATAAATTTCGCGGCACTTCATTGTCAAACATAGGAAGCAACTATAATAATGCGGGATTCGAACTCTATGTCGGAGGAGACCTCAGTATTTCAGGACCTTCTTCCTCCGAGTTCACCACTTCAGCTTCATCAGGATCTGAATCGGTCACTATCGAAGGCGACTTATTCATCTACGGATCGGTGACAAGTATTAACTATGGTACCGCAGCTGCCTCCCATCAAATCACGCTACAGGTAAGCGGTGATCTTGTCGTGAATGGCGGCAGTTGCTTTCTCACCCGGAATGCGGGTAACGGCAACATACACATCAGGGGTAATCTCAACGTAGTATCCGGGATGCTGATCGTGAAAGCATCTACCGGTACAGTTCAGATGCAGGTGGCCGGAGAATATCAGCAAAGCGGAGGAACGGTTTATCTACATATGAATCCTTCACAATATTCGCCGGATAAAATTTCTTTGAGTATAGGTGGTAATTTTTCGCAAAGTGCGGGGGTCCTCTCTTTTGATGATAACAGCACAAGTGGAGGAGCTGTACATGAATTAATACTTCTGGGAAGCAGTTATTCAGTTTCAGGAACAGGTTCCATCACCCACGCCGGTGCCGGCACCTCACCGGTCTTTGGACTGATCAAACTCCTGAGAGCCGGAGTGATGAATTATCACAGAGCAAACGGACATCAGATTCAGCAGACAATTCAGGAGGTTGGAAACAATTGTCAGCTTCAGCTGATAAGCGGGAATATTCAGGTCATCTCGCACAATATCGCGTCAACTTCTTACTTCAGGATTTCAAGCGGAGGAAGCGTGAATCTTGGAACAGGGCAATTTTTCAGTGAAGGGAGCTTCAGTTATTCCGGTATACAAGTTGATTCCGGCGCTACATTATACCTGGAGCATGCATCAGGTTTATACAACGGATCAGGTACCGCGGCAATTAACGGTAATGGAAGCATGGATTACTCCCTGCACGCCTCCAGTATTGTTGTGTATTCAGGTCAATCGAACCAGACTCTCACAGGTACAGTATACGCAATGACCAGTGGTGTGCAGCATAAATACGGAATATTAAGGCTTGCCATGCAGAACGGATCTCATGCCACCATATATGAGAACCAGCTTTATGTAAGAACAAGACTTGAACTCCAAAGCGGTAAACTGAACCTCAACGGCAATACTTTTATCCTTGAAAACGGGAAAACTGACGCGGTGAACAGAACCGGAGGTCATGTTCAAAGTGAAAATGACAATAGTGTTTTTAAATGGAATAATATTACGGAAGGCATACATGAATTTCCATTTGGAACTACAGACGGCGAATACATACCCATACTTTTCTCTCCTACCGCCGGTGCAGGAAATCCGGTATCTATATCGACCAGGGGAACGGCAAACGCAGACAATACGCCAAATCCATCGAACCTGATCGGAACTGTCCTAAGCTTACTGGGACTAAACTATGCCGAAAATGAAGTCATAGACCGCTGGTGGAAAGTGGATGCCAATGGTGTAACAGCTAACGTGACACTCCATTACCCTGCTGCCGAAAATACACTGAACATTGCGAACCGTCTCAGTCCACTCGGGCTAAGGACATGGAACGGATTCGGATGGTCAAGTCCGAGGGGATATGGCTTCGGTGTGCTTTCCGGAACGGGAAGTGTGAGCATCACCAATGTCAATCAGTTTTCTAACTGGATCCTTGTTGCCAACAACGGAGTACTTCCAATCGAACTTGCCTTATTCCAGGCAAACGTATTTAAAAATGGAGTCAGGCTTGACTGGGTCACCAATACCGAGATCAACAATGATTATTTCACCCTTGAACGAAGTCAGACCGGAGAGACCTTTGAGGAGATTGGCAGGGTTCAGGGTGCTGGTAACAGCGGGGTGCAAAGAAACTATCATTTTACGGATGAATCACCGATCACAGGCAGGTCATACTATCGTCTTAAGCAAACGGATTTTGATGGAAAATACACTTATTCAGAGATCAGGACTGTACGGTTTGAAAAAACGGAATTTTCACAACTGGAGATTGAAAAGGTATGGCCAAATCCCTTCGAAGAACGATTTGATATAACCTATATCCTGCCTCAGGACGGCGAAGTTAAAATGATCCTCAGCCATGCGTCGGGAAAAATCGTTCAGACTTCCGTCCATCGCGGAGTTAAAGGAATAAATACAATAGGTTTCAGCTCAGGTGAGGTATTACAATCAGGTAATTACATTCTTCAACTCAACTGTGAGGGTCAAACCGCAAGTAAAAAACTAATCAGGAAATAAGTTTATTAACAGGAACACGCAATTCAGGAATCCATGAAAGGGAAGATTAAACCGGGTACCCGTCAGAAAAACAGAATATCAACACGACTGATCCTTGTGGCCGGGGTTCTTTCCCTTTCCTTCGTAATTACATTCGGATTCCTTGTCTTTCTTAATTTTCATAACCTCAATAAATCAAAAGCTACGGGAAACGGAAGCGAAGCCGGAGGGAATAACCTGAATACTACCGGCGACATTCTTTCTGAGTTTACCTGGGAAAATGAAAATCCTCTTTACGCTACACTTGGTCCGGATGCAGTTGAAGCCGGAAAAACAACCCATACCAGCCATGGCGGAAGAGCATCGACAAAGGGACTTTCTCCCGGTGCCGGAATGAATGACATCAATTTAGAGATCACGGCTAATGCCCTCTTTGACACTGAAGGAATAGATATCAGTATAGACTTCCGAAGGAATGAGGAATCAGGAAATTTTTACACAAGAGGAAACGCATTCAACTTCGGAATGGAAAATGGATTCATCGTCATTCACTATAAAGTGGATGAAGGAACAGGAAAATCAGTCTCAGTCAGAAAGAAGACACATTACGAAATCCCAATGGATCCGGTCTACAGAACTTACAGGTTCATTTATAATCCGGTGAGTGGAAAAGCGGAAATCTTTGTGAACAGTGTGATCGTATGGTCAAATCAGGGAAAACCAAACACGCCGCTTTCCTGGAAGAATGCGGGCAATATAGTGATCGGAAAAGGCATGAATGGAAACGGGATAGACCGACCGGTATTCGACAACCTTGTTATCAGAACGATGGGTACCGGTTCCCTCTTTGCGGAAAGCCTGATCAATTTCATGCTTGAACCAAAAGACAAACAGGTTCTTATTCACTGGTCAACAACCATGAACAGGGATGTTGAGTATTTCTCCATTGAGAGATCCATCAACGGTGTTGACTTTTCGAATATAGGGCGGATCAATGCTGATCCCGCAAAAGATGACCTTGCCGACTATGCATATTCCGATAATTACATTCCTTCTTCAAACCTTGTCTATTACAGGCTGAGGCAAACCTTCCGGAACGGCAAATTTGTTTCACATCCACTGTCCGCCATCAGGTTCAAAACCGATAAAACGCTTTCCATTGAAGCAGTAAAGCCGCATCCATTCCTTCACTCATTCGATGTGTCATATTACATCCCGCAGTCAGGGAGGGTATGGTTCCAGATCATGGATAAACAGGGAAGGATCATCTCGACAAAAACCTTTGAAGCTCCCCAGGGAAAAAATGTTTTCATTTTTCATGATAAAGAGAATCTGGCAAGCGGTGAGTATTCACTTAATCTCATCTTCGATAATAAAAAAGTAAGCACAAAAGTTGTCAAGGGCTGAAACTAACAAGGAACACACAATGACAACACAAAAGCCGGAAGCGATGATCACTTCCGGCTTTTCATTTATACCTTTTTCT
>CAZJDX010000023.1:0-49280 GCA_964544885.1 uncultured Flavobacteriales bacterium | reverse complement strand
TGACGTTCCCGTTTAAATGATTGTAAATACTATGATAAAAATAAGAACCGGACTTCTAGTGATGCTGACCGTCGCTACTGTCCTGATCACTGCCTGTGAGAAAACGGAAATCGTACCGGATGAAGGCGAAAGAGACAAGTACCTTGGATTGTGGAAGGCAAGTTCGAGCGGTCCGGGAGGTGATGTGAATTTTAATATGGTCATTACCGCGTCAAACAGTGATCCGGATCAGATACTGATGGAGAATTTTGATGCTCTTGGCAGTGGTACCTATGTGGCCGGTTATGTGAACGGAAATTCGATCTCAATTCCACGAAACCTGGTACACTCTGATACCATACAGGGTAGCGGTGCCTATAACTCCAACAATACACTTTCTTTTACTTATGAGGTAAGAGACGGGCAGACCGTTGAAAACAGAACAGCAAGTGCAAGGCGCTAACCCTCTCAGAAATATTGGTGGGGAAAGAAAAAATTTACTGCGGCAGTTCAGCGATTACCGTCTCGCCGCCGCGAACCTTGTCTTCCAGTTTCACTCTAATATTGGAACCAAGCGGTAAAAAAAGATCAACTCTCGAACCGAATTTAATGAATCCCATTTCATCGCCTTGCCTGGCAACATCTCCTGTTTTAGAATAACAGACAATTCTTCTGGCAAGAGCGCCTGCGATTTGCCGCATAAGAATAGCCAGGCCTTTGGCAGTCTCCATAACAACTGTTGTACGTTCATTTTCTGTCGATGACTTGGGGTGCCAGGCCACCAGGTATAATCCCGGATGGTATTTTGAAAAGGTCACCTTGCCGCTTACCGGATAACGGTTAACGTGAACATTTACTGGTGACATGAATATGGAGACTTGTATCCTCCGGTCTTTCAGGACTTCAGGTTCTTCAGTCTCTTCAATCACCACCACCTTACCATCTGCAGGAGCAATCACGTGTTTTTCATTGATCAAGGTTTTTCTCGAAGGATGCCGGAAAAATTGGAGAACGGTAAGAAAAAGCAGAATGGAAATTACCAGAATGATATTCTGAATGAAAGGATAATCCTGTAGAAATTGAATACTCACCACATTCAGGATCCCCAGAACCAGGATGGTGATGATAAGAGAAGGATATCCCTCCTTGTGAATTGTCATGTCTGGAATTTATTTGGTAAATATAATTCGTTTCAGCCATATGGCAGATTAATACCAACCCCTTGCCTTCACGGCTTTGGCAACTTTCTCAAGCGCAAACATATAGGCCGCGATCCGGAGGGAAACCTTGTATTTTTGAGACATCTTCCACACATTGCTGAAGGCCCGGATCATGGAACGGTCGGCCCGTTTGTGAATCTCATCTTCAGGATAATAATATCCGAAGCGGTTTTGAGTCCATTCAAAATAAGATACCGTTACACCGCCACCGTTGGCCAGGATATCCGGAATCACATGAATACCTTTTTCCTGAAGGATCTCATCAGCACCTGCAGTAATGGGACCATTGGCACCTTCCACGATCAGCTTTGCCCGGACTTTATCCGCGTTCTTCCTGCTGATTTGATTTTCCAGGGCACATGGAGCAAGAATACTGACATCAAGAGTTAAAAGTTCTTCATTGCTGATCTCCTTACCCACATTCAGCCCAGCCAGCACTCCATTATTTTCGTTGCGATAGGCGATGGCCTTCTTAACGTCAATTCCTTTCGGATTATACCAGGCGCTGGTATGATCACTGATCGCGACAACCTTGATTCCGTCCTCTTCCATATACTTAGCTGTGATCGAACCAACGTTCCCAAAACCCTGTATGGCAGCCGTAGATTTTTCGGGAGTCATTTTGAGCTTTTTCATCGCCTCAAGTGTTGCCACATGTACTCCTCTTCCTGTTGCTTCAACTCTTCCTTCAGAACCACCAAGATGCAGTGGTTTTCCTGTTACAACACCGGGAGTAAATTCACCTTTAAGTTTGGAATACTCATCCACGATCCATGCCATCTCACGTGGCCCTGTCGCTACATCCGGCGCCGGTATATCTTTATCCACCCCGAAGACATCACGCAAAGCAAGTGTGTAAGCGCGGGTTAAACGTTCGAGTTCTCCTTCCGACATTTTTGAAGGATCACAGGTAATCCCGCCTTTGGCCCCGCCATATGGAATGTCTGCTACCGCGCATTTCCAGGTCATCCATGCAGCCAGCGCCTTGACTTCGTCAAGATTCACATCCATGGAATATCGGATACCTCCCTTTGAAGGCCCCCTGCTGGTACTGTGAACAATACGGTAGCCCTCAAACACCTGCATCTTGCCATTGTCCATTTTAACCGGTAAACTAACCAGGTACTGACGGTCAGGAGTTTTCAGGATATTATAAATGTCTTCCTCAAGCCCGATAAGTTTTGCTGCAACCTGAAAACGCTGCATCATGGATTCGTAGGGATTATCAGTTTCTTTATGCGCTGATGTAATTGCTTTCTTTTTCTTAATATCTGCCGTTACCATAGTGTTAATTTGGGAATGCGAAGGTAAGCAATTAAAGTGCCTTCAAGGTCTTTGTTCATGGGCTTTTCCCAAGCCGAAGAGTATATTCGAAATGTCACTGTCATGTCTATGTATTTGTAAATCAGTATATAAGAATTTCGTTAAAAGGCATTCCGGAAGCCTTATGTGGATAAAACAAAACAGTACTCCCTTCCCGAAATAATATCAGTTAAAAAGGAGGTGATACACAAAAACGAAAGGCGCGGAAATGAAAAGTCCGTCGAAACGATCTAATACACCGCCATGACCTGGCAGCAAGGTTCCCGAATCTTTGATGTGCAGGCTTCTTTTTAGCATGGATTCAACAAGGTCTCCCAGGGAGCCAAAAATGATGATGATGATACCGCTTATCATCCAGTCGCTTGTTGTGAAGGTGTGAATGAAAAGTGAAATGACATAGGCTGTGATCAAACCGGTAAACACACCGCCAAAAAATCCTTCCCAGGTTTTTTTCGGAGAAATCCTTTCAAAGAATTTATGTTTGCCAACGTACTTTCCGATGAAGTAGGCGCCGATATCTGTTCCCCACAAAATAAAAAAGTAGCCAAGAATATTAAGTCCGTTATAGGACTCCGAATTACCCGAAGAGGTTTGAAAACCGAAAAGATAGAACATGAACAAAGGTGCGCTGATATAGATTGCGCCCAAGAGTGTGTAGGAAATATTGGTAAAAGGTTTAGGTGAATGTGTATAAAGTTCCCGGATAAAAATTACGGGTGGCAGCAGGAGCAGTACAGGCAAAAGATTAAGTGGTATTTCAAATGCGCTGTTGAGCAGAGGGGAGAGGAAAGGCAGGATGCAAAGAAGAAGTCCGGCAGAGACCTGTGGTCTTATTTCATCCTGCCTCACAATACGATAGAATTCAAGAATACCCAGCACGACCATGAGTATAAGCAACAGCAGGAAGCTTGTTTCACTCCAAAGGATGGCGGAGATCATGATGAATGCACCGCTCAGGCCGGTGGCAAACCTCTTAGCTAGATTAGTCATGTTGGTTTTGTTCTATGATCACACGGGCAAGAATGGCATTTTTTTCAGGTACATATACCTCAATGTCGCCAACTGTAATATATACTGAATCCCGTTTATCAAGGATAACGCTGTCTATCTCATTTTCTCTCAGGATCGCTCTTATCATTTCAACCTGATGCACCTTATCACTTACGTATACGCATGTCCAGCCCTTTTGCATGATCTTATGATGAGATGCCACCTTCGATGAGGAAGACGAAAATATCCCTTGGACCATGCGCCGGTGAAACCAGGGTTTTCTCAATATCGGCGGTACGGCTTGGTCCCGTAAGTGATGCGATCATCGATGGTAACTGATCTGAATATTTATTTTTAATAAGTTGCAAAGCGTCTTTCATCTCAGCCACCAGTTGGGAAGGATCAGCCAGAACAAGATGAGATGTTGGGACGGGAAAAAGTTTTCTTCCTGAGCCTTGCTTTGATGAAACGATTACACTGCCCAGTCTGGCAACAAGCGCTTCACAGGAAGTTATTCCGACCATGCCTTCGGGTAGATCATAGTCATCGCCTGTAAACGGAAATTCTGAACTTTTTAAAAAATCGATGATTGGCTTTTCCCAGCAGTGGAAACGTTTCCATTCGTATTTCCGTGCGAGTTCAATTATACTTTCAAGGAATTCTATTTTGTTTTCACAGTATACGAACTTACCGCCTGCAGCCGTAAAAGCCTTTGCAAATTGCTCTTCCAGGCTATCCTCTCCTGAACCGTAAATGTTCTTTTCCCAGTCAATAGCCGGAAACCTGGGTACAGTCTTATTAATCAGCGCCTGCCTGATCTTTTTTAATACTTTTTCACGTGAAGTACTGTCTTGCATGGATTAATGAAGCCCGACGAAGATACAAAATGAGCCTGATGCATACCGGAAATTATTTTCAGCTTAGCCACCTGGTTTTAAAAACCCAACTCAGGCATCAGCTGGCTTAATCCCGGACAAAAAATCTCTTTTTGGCTGAGTTTTGCGAAAACGCGAGAATTGATTTTCTAACTGCCATGCATTGAATTTTTTTATGGTATGGCAGGAATCATCTGCAGGCGATGAAGACCAGTAAAAAAGATCAGGAAAACACAGCTAAACTATAATAATAATCTTGTTTGTCACTTGCTCAATTCGAAATCCAGTGATGTCATGTTGCCATCCCGTTACATGGTACAGCGAATTGCATTAAGGGTACTGTATATGAAATTGAGCTGATGAAGAGAACAGAAAATCCGGGATCAGCTGAGGCCTGCTTCCGATTCGGGAGGAATTGACACAGGGGGCTTGCTTTCCTGTTTCTCCTCCATTCCTGCCACAACTTTTTTCTCATCTCCGTTAGGCAGTACAATTTTCAGCGGTGCTTCATGCCTGTCTTCCCATTGTCTCTTGCCAAAGATCTTTTCCAGGTCTTCCTTGAAGATCACCTCTTTTTCCAGCAAGTGCCTGGCCAGCTTTTCAAGTTGTTCCTTGTTACGAAGGAGCAGATCCTTCGTTCTGGCATAAGCTGTATCGATTAGTTTTTTAACTTCTTCATCGATGATCTGAGCTGTTCTCTCACTGTATGGTTTACCGAAAGAATATTCCTGCTGACCGGATGAGTCGTAAAAACTGATGTTGCCGATCTTTTCATTCAGTCCGTAGATACTGATCATGGCATATGCCTGCTTGGTAATCTTCTCCAGATCGCTCAGCGCGCCGGTAGAGATTTTTCCAAATGCGATCTCTTCAGCAACCCGACCACCCAGCGCGGCGCAGATTTCATCCATCAACTGATCGGTAGTAGTGATCTGTCTCTCTTCGGGAAGATACCAGGCGGCGCCAAGAGAATTTCCGCGAGGCACGATAGTGACTTTTACCAGAGGATGAGCGTGTTCAAGTAACCAGCTTACCGCTGCGTGTCCTGCCTCGTGATAGGCAATCACTTCCTTTTCTTGCGGAGAGATTATCTTGTTTTTCTTCTCCAGTCCGCCAATAATCCTGTCAATGGCATCGAGAAAATCCTGCTTATCAATGGAAGCTTTATTGCGTCTTGCGGCGATGAGAGCCGCTTCATTACAAACGTTGGCTATATCCGCTCCGGAAAATCCGGGTGTCTGCCTTGCCAGGAAATCAATATCCAATGTATCGTTGATCTTCAGCGGTTTCAGGTGTACGTTGAAAATTTCCTTTCTGCCATTCAGATCCGGTAGCTCAACATAGATCTGCCTGTCAAATCGGCCGGGACGAAGGAGTGCTCTGTCCAGGATATCCGCCCGGTTTGTAGCGGCAATAATGATTACGCCTGAATTGGAGCCAAAACCATCCATCTCCGTGAGAAGCTGATTTAGTGTACTTTCCCTTTCGTCGTTTGCGCTGAATGAAGGTGATTTACCCCTGGCACGGCCAATGGCATCAATCTCATCTATGAAAATGATACAGGGCGCTTTTTCTTTTGCCTGACGGAAGAGATCTCTTACCCGTGAGGCCCCAACACCAACGAACATTTCCACAAAATCTGATCCGGACAAGGAGAAGAAAGGTACCTGTGCTTCTCCGGCCATTGCCTTGGCAAGCAGGGTCTTGCCGGTTCCAGGAGGCCCAACCAGCAAGGCGCCTCTGGGAATTTTACCTCCAAGCGAAGTGTACTTTTTGGGATTCTTCAGGAAATCGACAATTTCCATCACTTCAACTTTCGCCTCTTCCAGTCCGGCGACATCATTGAAGGTAACTTTCACGACGAGGTCTTTATCAAAGAGCTGGGCCTTCGATTTACCGATATTGAAAATCTGGCTTCCTCCACCACCCCCGCCCATACGGCGCATGATGAAAATCCAGATCAGAGCGAAGAAACCAATTGGAAGGATCCAATTGAGAACAAAATCCCAATAGCCCCTTGTATCCTGTTTATAGTTAATGCTGATTCTTTCCTCCACCGGAAGGTCCTTTTGTGCCTCTTCGACTTTCTTGGCGAAAAGTTCTGCCGGACCGGTATTCAGAAAATAATGCGGCCCCGGATTTTCGGTATTGCCAAAGCCTTTTGTGTTGATGGCTTTGTATTTTTCTTCCTTCAGTTTTTCGCGTTTGATGTAAATATGGGCTACCTCTTTGGTAACTTCTATTTTGTCAACGTCCTTGGTCACGAGCATGGTACGCTCGAACTGGTCATACGTAGTTTCAATTTCTGTATTACCCCATTGAAAAAGTTGTGTGACTATCAGTAAGATGATAATGATTCCGTAGATCCAATAGAAGTTAAAATTGAATTTGGGCGATCCCGGATATTTTTTACCGTTAGCTCCCTTTGGCGAAGCGCCCTTATTCTGCCCACCTGTTTTTTCGCTTTTCTTATCTGTTTGTTCGCTCATAATGATAATTGAAGATTGTGAGTTGTCAAATGCGGTGCCAAAAGGCTATTTATGACAACCCGTCACCCTTAACAAAGTTAAGGATTAATAGTTACTGGCGATCCGCTGAATTTCAGCATCTGCCCAAAGCCGCTCGATGCCATAGTATTGACGCTGTTCCTGTCTGAAAATATGTGCAACGACGTTGAAATAGTCCATCAGGATCCATTCGGAATTGGTTTTACCTTCCACATGAACAGGTTCCTCTCCCAGTTTTTTAAATACGAACTCTTCGACAGATTTTGCAATGGCTTCTATATGCGTTTTTGAATCAGCATGACAGACAATAAAAAAATCCGCCACCGAATTTTTTACATTTCTTAAATCAATACATATAATTTCTTTTGCTTTCTTCTCCTGCATTCCTTCCACTATATTGTCACGCATAATCTCCGAAAGATCGATTTTCGGTATTGACTTTTTGCCCGGTTTGCGGACTTGCACACGATTCTTTTTTATCATTCAGTGAATCAGATAGTATATAAATTTAATTTTGCGAAATTACGGAAAATTATAGAGTTCTTTAAAGGTATCCTATAGTCTAAAGCACATTGAAGCTGCTTATGCAGAAAGAGTTAACAACATTATTCACAGGAAGGACCAGGCAAGATCTTGAATCGGTAAACTCCACCAATTCATACCTTGCGGATTTGATTAAAAAGGGTGGTGTTCCGGAAGGATTTCTGGTAAGTTCGGATTATCAGGAGGCAGGACGTGGTCAGGTACATGCAAAATGGAAAAGCGAGAAAGGTAAGAATCTGCTCCTCAGCTTTGCTTTTTTTCCCTCTTTTTTGGCACTTAATGACCTGTTTATGCTTAACAAGGCCTTTGCACTGGGAGTGAGCGATCTGGTTCGAAAACTCAGCGGTGAAAAGATCACTATCAAATGGCCTAATGATATATATTTCAATGACCGTAAAATTTGCGGTATTTTAGTAGAGAACAGTATTAACTCTTCGGGTATACAATACACCATTTTGGGATTGGGTTTGAACGTAAATCAGGATGACTTTCCCAGGGAGTTACCCAACCCCTCATCTCTCAAACTTATTACCGGTAAGGAATTCGACAGGGAGGAGGTGCTGGCAAATCTTTGTTCCTGCCTTGAGGCCAGGTATCTTCAGTTAAAAAGAAACGAGCTCGCGGCCATTAAAAGTGATTTTGAAAGGATACTTTACCGCAAGGATGAATGGCACTATTTTAAAAGTGAAAGAGAAATTTTTCAGGGAATGATTAAAGGTGTTGACCTGAGGGGACGACTGCTGGTTTTGCTGAAGGATGATAAAATGAATATTGAGAAATATTTTGACTTGAAAGAGATAAAGTTTCTTGACAAGTAATGCTTTCACCATACCATTTTATCTGAGGGTTCAAAACGATTCTGGTGAATGCCGGATCAGATATTCCCAATCACAGGGGCATCTGTTTAAAAGGCCCGAAGAAAACATTTCATCCAAAGTTCAGCCTTTGAAGGATTTGATAGGGGTAAAATCCTCTCAGGCCTCAGGAAAGATCTTTCAACTTGTTTACCAGAAGATTTAAAAAGTTGGTGAGGGGTTTCTCGGCCATCATTTTAAGCATCGGGTTCAGGTCAGCGTCAAAGGATAGCTTCACCTCACAATCATCTCCCTTATCGTCAATATTGCAGTTCAGAAAAAAATCGAAGGGAGCTTTGCCATGCCTCTCGACCCGGATGAGTTTATCGGGTTGCTTCTCCAGAATTTTCATTCCCAGGCTCGCCATGCCGGCTATCGTAAAGCTGCATTCATCTTCCGTGCTTTGCCAGTTAGTCACCTGTTCGGGCATGAGTTTTTGAAAATTATTGAAGTTACCCAGGAAGTTATAGATATCTTTCGCCGGTTTTTTTATCAGAACCTTTTCACTTTCGATACGGGTCATAATGTTGTGATTGATTTCTTTGAACTTTGTCGGTTTAACTAACCTGAGGCCATATTTCCGGAGCTTTTCTCCATGCTTCCAGAGTAGCAATTTCATCTTTACTGATATATCCTGATTCTAGCGCCTTCTGTAACAGTATCTCATAAGTGCAAAGGGAAATTACCGGACAATCAGAATCCCTGAAATTTTTTTCCGCCTCCTTGAAGCCATAGTTGAAGATACAGATCAGCGCGAGTATTTCACAGCCTGCCTCCCGGAGGGCTTCCACCGCTTTCAGTGAAGATTTTCCGGTAGATACAAGGTCTTCAATGACAATTGTTTTCTGTCCCCGCTTCAGTTCTCCTTCAATAAGGTTTTCTCTTCCGTGTCCTTTCGGACTTGAACGTACATAGACAAAGGGCAGGTCCATTTGATCAGCCACCAAAGCTCCCTGAGGTATGGCGGCGGTCGCTACACCGGCAATCAGGCCGGCGGCAGGTGCATTTGAGCGGATGCTCCGGACCAGCGCGTCTCTGATCGCGCTTCGTATAGATGGGTAAGAAAGCGATATTCTGTTATCACAATAAATCGGGGACTTCCAACCGGATGCCCAGGTGAATGGTTGTGATGGTTGAAGTTTTATTGCTTTTATTTGAAGCAGAAATTCAGCAATTTGCGAGGCGGTATCCGCTTTAACGATCATGATGCAAACCTACATCATTTTTTTGAAGCGCTGACGGATCGGACTGATTACGAGCATTAATTTTCCCCATATGGCAAGTGCGGTTTTCTCTGCATATGTGAATGATAAACTGATACGTTTTGAGCACGTGTATTCAAAACTTGAACCGATACATGAACCGGGGGTACAGATTCTTTCTGAGTTTAGCTACCCACTGAACAAGGCGATCGGGAATCTTCGTGATAATGATGAGTGGACCGGGCTGATTTATCTTTGCGATTCACCCAACAGAACCTGGGAGGCATTTGTATCAAATTTTAAACTTCAGGAAGCGGCAGGCGGACTTGTGCGAAATGAATCGGGTCAGTATTTAATGATCTACAGACGTGGAAAGTGGGACTTACCCAAAGGTAAGATTGACTATGACGAATCTCCTGAGGAAGCTGCGCTCAGGGAGGTGACTGAGGAGTGCGGAGTTGAAAGGATCAGTCTGCTGAAAGTGATTGATGTGACATTTCACAGCTACCCCCAACATTCAAAGCAAATCCTGAAAAAAACCTATTGGTACCTGATGCAAGGTGATGCCCAGGAGAAGCTGAAGCCACAACGAGAGGAAGATATTGAAAAAGCTGAATGGATGACGGAAGAGGAAATACATCAACATGTTTTTCCAAATACATACGCGTCGATAAAAAGATTGCTGCAGGGATACTTTGACACACAGGGTATCACTTGAAGCTCACATGAGCCGAGGTGATGACGGAATTTTCCAGACTTAGTATTTCCACCTTATAGTCACCAATGCCGGGAAAACCGAGTTCAGCGCTGCCCTTGTCTCCTTCATTGATAAGATTGAGTTTCTCCGTCCGTATTAATTTATCATACAGTTCGCCGTCGGCCTGCCAGATCCTGAGAGTATATCCGGAAATGGTATCAGGAACAGGCTGGAGCATGAAATTTATCTTTCCACCGCTTTGCCTGAAAGAAAATTCAGTGTTGAAATAATCCTGACCCTGTTGTGAAAAAAATAATTCATAGTTTTTGGCTGGAAAACCGGATTGAGTATTCCCCGCCGACTCCCGGTCTCCTCCGAATTCTGTCATTTCAACCGATACACTAAGGATTTCTTCCGCCAGCAATTCTCCTTTTTGGTCTGACAACCTGAACCGGTAATCTCCTGCGGCCGTTATTTTATATGGTATGCTGAGATAGTCGGCAGCCGGATCCACATTGATGTTTAGATGATCGGTGTTTTGAAAGTCATACTTTTTGAGCATGGCTACCTGCAACCTGATCTTATTCCGTGAAAATGGTCCACGCTCAGTCCTGTAATGCAGCAATATGTCCTGCCCTTCCGGAGGCAAAATTAAAGATTCAAAAGTCTCAATAGCCTTCCCGGTCTCATCAACACGCAGGCAGAACACCAGGGAGCCCTGCGTAAATGCGTTGAAAGAGAACAGGGAAAACAGAATCAGTGCCGGAAGTCTCCGCATGTTCAGATCTTAATTGCGCTTGGAACGAAGTTGCTCACATCGCCCTGATATAAAAGTATATCCCTGACGATAGTTGAAGAGATGTGTGACAGCGAGGGGTCGGCCACTACAAAAATAGTCTCTATATCGGGTGACATAGCCCTGTTCATCTGCGCTATGGCTCTTTCAAATTCATAATCCGCCGAGGTTCTCAGTCCTCGGAGTATATAATTGGCCCCAACCTCTTTGCAGAAATCGACAGTCAGACCTCCGTAACGCATTACTTTCACATTCTTCAATCCATCGAAGGTCTGTTGAATGAAATGCTCCCTGCGTTCCTGAGAAAAATAATAGTGCTTATTCGAATTATATCCGATGCCGACAATGATCTCATCAAACAATCCGGCGCAACGTAGTATAATACTCTCATGGCCTTTGGTTATAGGATCGAATGATCCCGGGAAGACGGCAATTTTTTTCTGACTGCTCATGGGCGCTACAATGAAACAAATATATAACCTGTAGTCCGGATTTCACAGGATTGTTTAAATTTATGGTTCGTCTTCCGTTTCCTGTCTCCTGTAAAAGGAAAAGGCGCAATTCCCATATTCCCGTGTCTCATCACAAAGTACTTTTGTCAGGAGCTTTCTCTTATTCAGGTGTTCCACGATCAGCCAGCCACCTGGCTTTAGAAGCTTTCTTTCCATCACAAGATCGGGGATCAGGTCAGTTTCTTTCATATCAAATGGTGGATCGGCAAATACGATGTCGTACTTCTCATCATGATTTTTCAGAAACCGAAAAACATCGGATCGTATCGTCCGGATTTCCTGAATGCCGCATTTACCGGCAAACCCGTTGATGAACCTGATGCATCCGCTGTGTTCATCTACAGAGGTAATGTCGCAGACACCCCGTGAAGCAAACTCAAAGCTGATATTACCTGTGCCGCAAAAGAGGTCCAGCACCCTGATATCCTCAAAGCTGAAATAGTTATTCAGGATATTGAAGAGCCCTGATTTGGCATAATCTGTCGTTGGCCTGGCAGGCAGCGAAGCCGGTGCCTGAATCGTTCTTCCTCTGAATTTTCCGGCTATGATTCGCAAAGAGCAAGACTGAAAAGTGAGATATAGGGATGAAGGGGTTTATTCCCAAAGTTATAAGTGAATTTGATAGTGGGTGCAGGCTGAGCGAATTGGAGATTTCTGAAATAACGGTAGAGCAGTTTATAGATCGCGGATTCCTTTTCCGCTTCACCGGCAAGTCTGACCATGACAGAGTCAGGTTCAAGTCCAAGCTGATCGCAAACCATCAGTGCGAAATAGAGGACGTCCTCAGGACCGGTGCAGGGATAGCTGTTGATAAGTAAGAGGTCTTTCCCATCCATGACAACCACGTCAAGATGATCCTTCCTTACATGAAGTAAAACGTCCTTATCCTTTCTGTTCTTTGAGTTAAGAAGCGTTGATTCCAGCAGGGTGGAAGATAAATGCATAAGTTGAGGCTCTTCGAAAAGGTGTTGAATTTCCCGGTTCAGGTCTTCAGGAACTCCAAAGACTATATTCAGAAGCAAAGTGTCAAGATGTGTAGACATGAGTCTTTGACCGCTCATGGAATTACCAAAATTAAATTCAAGGTAAGTTCTCTCATCGCCTTTTTTGAAAAGTGCATCAGGAACACAGGTAAAATATGGAGTAAATACTCCTATGATTGATTTTGAAAACTCATAATTGCGAAGCAGGTGACTTTTCCCCGATACATGCTCCAGCATGCTCGTCCAGGTATAGTCTTGTTTCGGATCCGTAAAACGAAAGTTTTCAAGTGCAAGGATCCGTTGGCTCTTTTTTTCTTTCAGAGCAAGCTGAATGTTTCCGGTGTTGATTGCCACAAGCAGGTCGCACAGGGTAGCAGTTTTTGTCTCAAGAGATTCATCTACAATGAGCAAGGCAGCGTCACCCTCGTTGAGAGTTTGCCGGAAAATATTGGCTGTATCAGATCCTGAAAGCATACTAACAGACAAAGCTACAAATATCCATGACTCGCCCTAAAACCCCTCATTTTATTGGGATTGAGCATCAAAATGGTAATTGATTGTAGAAATTGCCTGGAACGGAGAAAGCGCAGGGCTTGATCTGTTGAACCTAAGAGTGTCAGTCTTCAGGCTTGAGCTTGCATGTATTTCACCAAAAGAGTGGATTCATTTATTTCATTGCCATGCTGCAAGGAATGCATAAAAATATTTTCTATTTTTGCCATCCTTTTTGGACGCTTAGCTCAGTTGGTTTAGAGCATTACCTTGACAGGGTAGGGGTCACAGGTTCGAATCCTGTAGCGTTCACAAATTCTTTTTTCGTTGTATTAAGTTGAATTATTTCACTCATTTCAGTCCTTGTTTCCTATGTAGGTTAATTTTGATTGACGGTCAGGTGTAATCGCATCCCTTGGTATAATTATCATTTGGCGCAGAAGTGTTTTGTAGAAAAAGTTCCGCTTGTCCTGATGAATCTTGATGTACAGATTTTAATTAGGATTCATTATCGGGACAGGACGATAATAATTTTACATGAGCAATTGATTTATGAATCTTCAGATCGCCTTCCAGATCATATGTGCGCCGAAGGCAACCAGGGCAATCCCGACAATACGGTTTATCCAAATGATCACGCTGGCTTTTAAAAGGTTTTTGATCCGGTGAGCAATAAAAGCTTTCAGTAGGTCTGTCGCCAGGACAGTGAGTAAAATGGAAGAGAAAAAGACTGTTGTATGCAAAGAAGTATATCCGTCTTTAATTCCTGCCATTCCAACTATACCGAGCCAGAAAAGAAATACAGCGGGATTGAAAATATTCAGCATAAATCCCTGTAATACGAATTTGGCATGAACGGTTTTTTTGTTGTCATCAATCTCTTTGACTTTTATCTTTTTAAAAAAGTTGACAATTCCGAACCCGATCAGCAGTCCGCCGCCGATGAGTCCCATGATCATTTTATTCTGATCCAGCAGATTCATTTTCGCTGCAAAAAAGTAGCAAATGATAAGGACGATTGCATCACTCAGAAAAACACCGGCTGCCAGGTGTGAACCTGCTTTAAAGCCTTCATGAAGGCTTGTTTGAAGGAGGGCAAAGAAAACCGGACCCAGCATCACGGCGAGAAGGAGACCGAATGTGATTCCGCTGATCAGAGGCTCAATCACGGCATCCTCCTGAACATGCTATGTCTGAGGTTTGATGCGTTAAGTTCACTTATTGAAAGAAGATAAATAATTTTTCCATTCTTCATGCTGGGAATTCTTCAACACTCTCGGAAATTTGTTCTGACCACCAAGCTTTCCTTTGGAATCCATGAATCCATAGAATTTTTCCAGGGGTACGGCATTGACAAGAACTTCCTTCAGTGCGCTGGTGCGTTCAACGGCATAGTCGTCATTCAGTTCCTTCAAGATCTTGTCAAGCTTTTCCGGAATTCCGGAAGTGTCAGCCGCTTCTTTCAGTCCCAGGTACCACTGATGGGCGAATCCCTGATTGTTTTGAATCCCGCAAACTGTATATTCCCCGATCTCGATTTTCATTTCATCGGAAAGTCTTGCAATGGCACGGTTCATATTATCCACCGAGAGATGTTCTCCAACCAGGCTGAGGAAATGTTTGGTCCTGCCGCTGATCACGATTTCAGCATTCTCCGTATTGGTAAATCGTACTACGTCACCTATCAGATAACGCCAGGCGCCGGCACAGGTACTGATCAGCAAGGCGTAATCCGTATCTTTTTTTACTTCATGGATCAGATATGCCTCAGGATTTTCTGTCAACTCCCCATTTTCATCAAAATTATTTTCATTGAATGGTACAAATTCAAAAAATATTCCATTATTGAGTATCAGTTTCATGCTTTGGGTTCCGGGATCGGCCTGGAACGCGATGAACCCCTCCGATGCCGGATACATTTCAATGTAGTGTACCGGTTTCGAAAAATATTTCGCGAAACTTTTCCTGTAAGGTTCGAATGATACGCCACCATGAGCATATACCTGCAGATCAGGCCATATATCATGGATGGTATTGAGTTTATAGTGGCTGATGATCTTTTCGAGAAGGATCTGTATCCATGCCGGCACACCCGTGATGATTCCGATGTCCCAGTTCTTTGCCTGAAGTGTGATCTCCTCCAGCTTTGCATTCCAGTCACGGACTTTGGATATCTTATTTCCCGGTTTGTAATAGTGCTGAAACCAGATTGGAACGCGCCTCGCTGAGATTCCCGATACATCCCCTTCATAATATCCACCCTGTCTGTTCAGGTCCGTGGATCCGCCTAGCCAAAGGATGCCCTTTTCAAAAAAGGACGCCGGCAGGTCGTACTTACCCAGGGTCAGGATCTGGCGTATACTGGCCTTGCGCAGGGACCTGATCATGGAACTTGTTACCGGTATATGTTTACTGGCAGAATCGGAAGAACCGGAACTTAGTGCAAAGAATTTTACTTTTCCCGGCCAGCAGACGTTCTCCTCTTCCTTCATGCTGCGGCTCCACCACTTCTCATGAATGTTGTTGTAGTTAAAAACCGGAACTCTTTTCTGAAATTCGCGGACGGGCTCGGAGGATTGTAAGATGGAACTGAATCCGTATTGCCTTCCAAAAGCGGTATGTTCGGCTTTAGAGATCAGTTTTTTCAACTCACGCGACTGGAACTTTTCAGGGTTTTGATCCCGCAGTTTGACGCGCGTGCTGATCTTAAGGCCTTGTTTGATTAATGCTCCGAGTAAAGGCATCGAAAGATTTTATTCTGATTGTCTGGTTTGTTCAGACAGTCTCTTTGCCTGAACGGAATAAGGAACCAGACCGATATCCGGTTCACATATTGTTTATTACTTCGGTGCCAAACTCAGAGCACTTCAATAAGGTTGCCCCCTTCATTTGTCTTTCGAAGTCATAGGTTACTCTCTTTCTGGCAATACTTGCTTCAAGTCCTTTATAAATGAGGGCGGCCGCTTCTTTCCATCCGAGATGCTCAAGCATTAATGCTGCTGAAAGTATGACAGAACCCGGGTTCACCTTATCCTGATCGGCATATTTAGGCGCCGTGCCATGGGTAGCTTCAAAGATAGCGTGTCCTGTAACATAATTGATGTTCGCACCGGGAGCGATACCTATCCCGCCTACCTGTGCTGCCAGCGCATCACTAAGATAGTCTCCATTCAGGTTGAGCGTTGCGATCACATCAAAATCTTCAGGGCGTGTAAGCACTTGCTGAAGAGTTATATCGGCGATAGCATCCTTGATGAGTATCTTACCAGAGGCAAGTGCGGCTTTTTGTTCTTCATTAGCCGCATTCTCTCCTTTTTCTTTTTTTGTCTTCTCCCATTGAGACCAGGTATACACCTTAGAAGCATACTTTGTGTCTGCAAGCAGATAGCCCCAGTCACGGAAAGCACCTTCGGTGAATTTCATGATATTGCCTTTATGCACTATCGTTACGGATTTCCTTTTATGTTCAATGGCATAGTCGATGGCAGCGCTGATAAGACGGACGGAGCCAATTTCTGAAACGGCTTTAATACCAAGCCCTACTTTGACGGAAGGATCGGCTTTCAGACCGGCGCTTGACAGGAATTCTTTTCCTTTCTCCTCTGTACCAAAGCGTATCTTATTAAAATCTTTTGGAAATTCCTTTGCCAGGAAGTCAAGAATTTTTTGAGCCTCAGCAGAACCAGCGACATATTCGATACCCGCATAGATATCTTCGGTATTCTCACGGAAAATAACCATATCCACCGCGCCGGGATTGATTACCGGGGATGGAACACCTTCAAACCACCGAACCGGTCTGACACAAACATAAAGATCCAGAATTTGCCGCAGGGCAACATTAAGAGAGCGGATCCCTCCTCCGACGGGTGTGGTCAGTGGGCCTTTTATTCCGACCAGATATTCCTTAAAGGCATCGAGGGTTTCATCCGGTAACCAGTTACCTGTTTGCTTGAATGCCTTTTCGCCTGCAAGAACTTCCTTCCAGACAATTTTTTTTGTGCCTTTATACGCTTTTTCAACTGCGGCGTCAATCACCCTGACGGATGCACGCCATATATCCGGGCCGGTGCCATCTCCTTCAATAAATGGTATAATCGGATCATTAGGAACAATCAATTTGTTCCCGGACATGCTGATTTTTTGACCTGACATTCTATCTGTGATTTTAAGGATGCGAACTTACGCAATAAAGCCCGTTTTTAAAAAAATCGAAAGAGCTTTCTTGTCATCTCCAGGCTGACGGAAATCAGCCTGATTGTTGACCAATAAGCTGTTTTGAAAAGGACCTGGATTTATCGTCCGGGACGAGGTTTTTCAACCTGTGTTTTTCAGTTCCATCCGGTTCAAAACGTTTATTCAGGCTAAAAGCTTGTGCAAATGGCTTCTTCGTTTACTTCCGATTGTCATCCTTTGATCTCCGGATGTACTGTTAATTGATTTGCCTCCTGACAGGGAGCCTCTGACTCCGGTTCGTCAACATTGAGGAGGAGTTAAAAATCCGTTTTCATTGGCGGACCTTCTTTGAGGAAGATATTGACAGTTCAGTCACCCTTAAATTTCAATTCCGGTTGAATAATACCGGTTCACAAATCAAATGTAATTTTAAATTTGCAGCAGATTTCTTTGCAGTGAAGATCTATAATTCTATTGACGAGTTCAGGGGTATTCCGAATGCAATCGTCACAATCGGTACTTTTGACGGCTTACATGAAGGGCACCTGCAAATCATACGCAGGCTTTTAAAGATCGCTGCCGATCAGAATGGTGAAACGGTAGTGTTGACTTTTTTCCCTCATCCCAGAATGGTTCTGCAGCCGGATGATAATAGTCTTAAGCTTATTACATCCATGGATGAGCGAAAAGCTCTTCTGCGAAAACAGGGAATTCATCACCTGATCATTCAACCATTCAGCAAGGAATTTTCAAGGTTAAGTGCCGTCGAGTTTGTGCGGGACGTATTAGTAGGAAAGATCGGGATGAAAACGCTGGTGATCGGTTATGACCATCACTTCGGAAGGAACAGAGAAGGATCTTACAAGGATCTTGAAGAGATGGCACCTGCTTTCGGATTTCAGCTCGAAGAGATCAGCAGGAAAATGGTGGATTCGGTGGCTGTAAGTTCTACCAAAATCAGGAATCATCTGATGAATGGTGAAATAGAACTCGCCAATAAGCTGCTGGGACATGATTTTGTCCTGAGTGGCATGATCGTAAAGGGTGATAAGATCGGAACCGACCTGGGTTTCCCGACAGCTAATCTGGAAATTGAAGATCCGTATAAACTCATTCCCAGACACGGAATTTATGCGGTCATGGCTCAGCTTGAAGGAAAAGAATATAAAGGAATGATGTATATTGGTACCAGGCCGGTAGTGAATGGTAAAAAACTCAATGTGGAGGTAAATCTGTTTGATTTTAACGAAGATATTTACGGTAAGAAAATTACGGTTTTTTTAAGAGCCTGGATCAGGGACGATATGAATTTCAGTAGTCTTGCTGAACTCAAAGAAAAAATGAAAGAAGACCGGATCCACGCAACAAAATTGCTTTCCTGACGTTTTTCAAAATATGCAGGAAAAAGTATTCGTCAGCGCCTTCATGATTTTGTTTTCATCTTTTTTGTATGCGCAGGATGGAAATGAATCCACTGAAACAGATGCGGAGCACCGGGAGGAAAAAGTATGGCGTAATCTGAACGCAGCCCTGGAGTCACCCGATGATGTATATATACTTGACCTCCGTTCCAAACGACTTGACTCGATTCCACCCGGAGTTTATCAATTCACGAACCTGCGGGAACTTATTCTGAGCAGGAATAAACTGGAGTCAATTCCGCCGGAAATTGCCAGGCTTCAAAATCTTGAAAGGCTTGACCTGGCTTCAAACCGGATCAGTGCCTTGCCGGATGAGATCGGTTCGCTTGCAAACCTGCGGTTTCTGGGACTGAACAGAAATTTAATCGTTTCCCTTCCTGCCAGTATCGGTAATTTATCAAAGCTTGAAGTCCTTGAATTGTGGGACAATGAACTGGAGGATCTTCCGGATGAAATTTCACTATTGAAGAATCTGAAAGTTCTTGAATTGCGTGGAATTCTTTTTTCTGAAGAACAGCAGAAGCATTTTGATGACATCGTTGTGCCATCAGCCAGGATTTATATGTCACCCGGTTGTAATTGCAAGTAGAATGTTTCTCCGGATGTGATGCTCAGAACATCAGTTTTACTCCCGCCATGAAGTTGCGTCCTGCCTGCGGGTAATAATAATTAAAGGTGGCTGTTTCTCCTCCGTATTTATAACTGTACGTATACCCGTTGGATGAATATTCCGCGTCGAAGAGATTGTTGACCTGAAAGGTGATTCCTGCTTCCCTGATGCCTTTGAGAGAAATGGAGTAATTCAGCAGGAAATCGGTGACCATGAAGGCGTCTATCATTCTGTTCCGGTTCGATGTATTGTCCAGGAATTGTTCACCGGCATATTTTCCTGACAGATCAATCCTCATCTTTTCGAAGGGTTTCCAGGAAAGGCCTCCAAAGGCTATGACAGAAGGAGAGAAAGCGATGTCAGTTTCTTTATATTCAGTACGGATCTGTTGGCCTTCGTCATAGTCATCCATATATTCTTCAAACTTCCGGATCTTGTTTTTACTTACTGTCAGATTTAGTTCCAGTCCCAGCTTGGGCAGGATCTGAAAACCTGATTCAAGTTCAATCCCGGTCCGGTAACTGTCTGCCACATTTTGCCTGGTATATTCACCCACATCATTGATCTTGCCATTCAGTATGAGTTGATCACGGTAATTCATGAAATAGAAATTCAGATTGGTGTGATATCTCTCAGAAGCGATTCTGTAGCCTGCCTCGAAATCGGTCATGTGTTCCGGTTTGGGTCTGCTTTGCGGCGATGAATCAATGAAGTCGTCACGAACAGGCTCTTTCCTTGCTACTCCGGCGGACAAGTACACCTGGTGTTTTTGCGAAATGGTATAGGTAAATCCTGCTTTGGGATTTATAAAGGAGTAATTGACTTTTTGTGGCAGGAAACTACCACCACTTTCTCTTCCTTCAAATTCATAATGGATGGTTCTTCCCTGTAAGTCACCGAAAAAGGTCAGTCCTGAGGCGTTCCGGTTCTGTAATTTGACAAACAGGCTTGCTTCCTGTTTAAGCGCATCGTCTTCATAGTAGCGATAGGGAAACGTAACCGGCACCGCGTGTTTAGTCCATAACAACTCTCCAACATGTTTTCCATCATACTGATTAATTGAACCGCCAAGAATCATCAGGGTGTTCCCGGAAGTATAAGTGAGTGAAACGACACTGCCATAAAAGAAATTGTCAAGCCAGCGTTGCCTGATGAAATCAGAGTTACTAATCGTGTCAGTACCGGCCACCACATCGCTGAGTTCATAATTGCTGTATGCATCATCAGTAGCATACTCTTCATAGTATCCTTTTCCTTTGGTGGCATGCAAAGCCAGGTTCAAGTGGAGGCTCTGACTGATTACCTGACTGAAATGAATCTGATAATTATCCTGCTGGTAATTGTCTGTCTGGTCTTCATAAAACCGAATAGCACCCTTGCCATCAACATACATTCCAGCCGGATTAAAAGTCCTGTTGGTTTTCAGGGAATCTTCAGGCACACCGTACCATGCCTGTGAAGTCTTCTCTGTTCCTGAGATAATCAGGGCTTTGACTGAAGAGTTTTTTCCATAATATCCACCCGAGAAGTAGAAGGATCTCAACGTGCTGCCGGATCTGTCAATATAACCATCAGAGTTTAGCTGTGATAATCTGCCATCAAAGGCAAAATGATCCTTGATAAGTCCGGTGCCGAAACCAATGGTATTTTTAAAAGTTTTGTAGGAGCCTGCAGAACTGTTCAGGGACGCGTAAGGCTCTTTTCTGAGCAGAAGGGTTTGAACATTTATACTTCCGCCGAATGAACCGGCACCGTTGGATGATGTACCTGCGCCACGTTGTATCTGAATGTTTTCTGTTGATGAGGCGAGATCGGGAAGATCAACCCAGTAAACCTGGTGTGATTCCGCGTCATTGACCGGAATGCCATTCAGCGTCACATTAATTCTTGTTCCATCGCTTCCCCTGATCCGTAAACCACTGTAACCAATCCCTGTTCCTGCATCGGAGGTTGTCAGCATCGACGGTGTATTTCTTAGCAGGTGCGGCAGATCCTGTCCGAGGTTAGAGCGGCCGATCTCTTCCGAACTGATGTCACTGAAGGCGAATGGTGCAAAATCACCCGCTCTGGTAGCCTCGACGCTGATTTCCCGGCTGAGATAGCTGCGCGGTTTGAGAAGGATCAGCAGTCCAGTATCGGTCTGTTCGACATTCAAGGATACTTTTTCATAGGCGATATGAGACAGCGAAAGGCGTATCTTTTCTTCTCCATCTATCTTCAGGCTGAATTTTCCATCCGCTTCACTTACCGCTGCGGAAAATGTGTCTTCGATTTTCAGAAACACTCCCTGAACGGGCATTCCCGTGATTTCATCGCGGACTTCTCCCTTCAGGAGATGTTGAGCGGACAGCTGGCTGGTAGAAGCGCTGAAAAAAATCATGAGTGAAAGGAAAAATCCTTTCGGTGAAATTCCGGTAAACTTTTTCATCATTTGATCAATTACAAGTACAACGAAAGCGGCACAGGGGTATGCACGCTTATAAATTTTGTTAACCTCGTTCCCTTCGCAGGCATTATCCTGAACAGGTTCGGTGGGTATAATCTCAGCCCCGGAAGAGGAGCACCCCATTAATCAGCAGTAAAATTAAGTATTAAATCGATTCCTGCTACCTTTTTTTATCCTGAAGTCTGATTCATACATTTTTTATTGCATTATCAGCTATATTTTTTTAAATTGGGTATAACAGACAGATGAGAAAACTTAGCCTGACGGTATTCATTGTTTTAATTGGCTTCAGCGCCAATGCGCAACTTTATATTTCAGGTATAGGTGTACGAGCCGGGAAGTTCAATACAGGAATCACTTCTAAATTCTTCTTCTATTCGGATAACGCGACCGGGGTTCAGCTTGACGGGTATTATACGAATATCGCATCAGGAGGGTATACACTGAAAGCTTTTTTGGTCAGACAAGCTCCATTCAAGATCCCAATTGTTCAGTTACCCCTGGATTTCATTTTCGGCGCCGGTTTGCAGGCAGGATATTTTCCCTACGAAGAACAAGGTTATTATAAAAGATCAGGAGATGATGCCGAATACTATACAAAGTCAGTTTTATCCGGTGGTGTGAATGCAAGCATACAGATTGAATACCAGGTAAAAAAGATTGCGCCCATTACGATTGGGATTGATGCCGTACCTTATTTTGACTTCATCAATCCGGGTCCGGAGTATATTGATTTTGGTGTAGCTGTCAGGTATGTATTCAGATGATCAGGAATTGAACCGTGCATCTATTAGTCTGATGGCATTCTGAAGCCGTTCTTCGTAATTCCCGCTGAGAACAGCGTATTCAGCATTCCGGGATTTCAATTCCCTTTCATACCACTCAAAAAAATATTCACGACGGGCAGGATTTTCCCTTACCGGGTCAGGAACAAAGGGCAGATCCGGCTTTGCAAGGAGGTAAAAATCATAAGGGTTCTGTCTGATCAGTTCTTCCACCCACGCTGGTGAGGAATTGAAAACATCTTCAAGCCAAACCTTTCCCATGATGTGTTCGGTATCAGCGAACAGGAATCTATTCGCTTCTGCAAGCAGCTTTTCTTCCTGCTTAGCCTGCTCTTTTATACAGAAAAACACATCTTCTGCTGTGTATTTCCGGTTCAGTCTTTCCATATACTGTCTGCTGTACTCCGGTGAATAAACCGTATTGTAGTGTCGCGCAAGCATTCCGGCTATTGTTGTCTTGCCGGATGATTCAGGGCCTATCAGAGCGATTCGGGATATGGTGCCGGATTTATGCATTGACCGGGTGTTTCATTTCTTTTGCCCAGGAACGAAGACCGTTCAGGGCCAGGAGTAAAAAGATAAAGTATAGCAGAGCCGTTAGTGGAAGGTTTTTATAGAGGTACATGGGGATGTATACGATATTTACCACGATCCACACAATCCAGTTCTCAATTTTCTTTCTTGCGATCATCCATTGGGCACAGAGACTGAGAATACCAAGAACAGAGTCGGTCCATGGCAAATCCGCATCAGTATAGACCGAAAGAAACGCCCCTGAGATAAATATCAGAATGGCTGAAATAAAGATCACAGCGATCCACTCATCCCGTTTCATGAATGAAGGATGTCCCTTGTCAACATTCTCATGCCTGCGTGTCCATTTATACCAGCCATAGAACAAGAGCCCGATGTAAATACATTGAAGGGCGGCATCGGCATAGAGTCTTACCGAAGGTGAGAAGAAGATCCATGCGTATAAGCCTACATTGATGATTCCCGTCGGGAAGCATAAGGGATTTTGCCTGATGGTCAGCCATACTCCTGCAATACCGGTCATCATCGCCACTAACTCGATCCATGTTATCCATTGTCCTGTTAACTGAAAAGCATTATCCATGGTCAGAAACAGATGCTTGAGGTGAAAATGTTTGTTCGCATATTCATCCGGTTACATGCCGGGAATGTCATCATTTCGTCATAATAATTTACAAATCGGGTTTTGATACCGTACTTTAAAGGTTTATTATAATCTTGACGCGCAATTTTTAACAAAGATCGTTAATAAGCAGATAAACTGTTTCATTTTGTAACTAACCTTTAATTTACGGGGGGGGGAATATGTCATTACTTAATAAGTTCGTGGATTCTTTGTCCGTCGATCTTCACAGAGCCAGTTGCCGAGAGTTGAAACAACCGTTCATGACGGTTGACAATATTCAGCAATCCAGTGTGATCGTCCATTTACACAATGGAAGTATTTTTCTTGGTGAAGATGCTGCCGTTATGAAACCCGGAAGTTTTTACCTGATTCCGGCGGGGAAGCGGGTAAGTAACAGGTTTGGTGCAGGTCAACATACAACAATAGGTCCGGATGGTTTTAAAAGCGAAGAGGAGATCAGCCGTTACCTGAGGCCTGTTAATCATCTTGAAGATTTAACCAAGGTGAGTGAACTCTACACTTTCCTGCGTTTTGATATTTACCTCTTTCATGCGATTCCGTTTTTTGAGGTAATGGATATGCCTCCATTCATCATCCCGGAAGACACTGAATTTGCGCATCTTGTTCAGCATATCGCCCGTGAATTTGAATTACGAAAATTAGGCAGGGCGAAGCTTATTAAAAATTACATGGAGGAGATCGCTATTCATCTTTGCCGGTATCTTGACTCAGAACCTAAATTCAAGCCTTACATTGATAAACTGGAATTTCTTTCTGACAGGAGATTGGTGGACATTGTCACTTACATACAAGCTATTCTGGAAAAGGATCTTTCAAACAAAGTCATAGCCAATATTGCCTATGTTTCTGAGGATTATGTCGGGCAGTTTTTTAAATCGCTGACCAAAAAAAATCTTCAGGACTACATTGAGAACCAGCGACTCGAAAAGGCCATGTACTTTCTGCGTACCGAGCCTGCCAGTATACAGGAGATCTCCCACCGGGTAGGGTTTAAAGATCCTGCTTATTTCAGCAGGAGGTTCAAGTTAAAATACGGCTATAATGCGAATTCGGTGCGGAATCTTCAAAGTCACCTGGTCTGATTTTCCCTGATTCCAACGGCGATTTCCTGCATCAACTCAGGAGAGTTTTCAATAATATTTCCAATAACAATGATGTCAGCTCCGGCATCACACAGCTCGATGGCTTTGTCCGCCGATCTGATTCCTCCGCCGGCGATCAACGGAATACTGGTTTTTTGTCTGACACCAGCTATCATTTTTCCGTTGACCGGAAACCGTGCGCCGCTGCCGGCGTCCAGGTAAAGAGCGCTCATTCCGAGCATCTCACCTGCCATGGCTGTACATTCGGCTATGTCAGTTTTATCATGGGGAATCGGGAAGGTCTGACTCATGTATGAAGCGGAGGTAGGAGCGCCGCTGTCAATCAGCATATATCCTGTGGGGATTACTTCCAGTCCTTTTGATTTTATCAGTGGAGCGGCAAGAACATGGTTGCCTATCAACAGTTCGGGATTTCTTCCGCTGATGAGTGAAAGGAAAAGAATGGCGTCAGCTTCTCCGCTAACCTGCATAATATTACCGGGAAATAAGACAACCGGGATGGATGAGTATTTCTTTAAGGCAATGATACATTCATCAAGTCGATTCTGGGTGAGAATACTGCTGCCTGTAAAGAAAAAATCAACACCGGCCTGTCCGGCTTCAGCAGCAAGTTCAGCGCATGTTTCCGGTGAACTTTTATCGGGATCTATTAAAACCGCAAGCGCCTTTCTCCCTTCGGACCGGATCTTTAACATTGCGGAATAGACAGTTTTCATTTCTGATAAATTGATCAACGAAGATAACCATTTCAGCTTTCCGGATTTTCAGTCAAATTATTTGTCTTGTTCCCCGGTACACCAGGCCAGCATCATATTCTTCCACAATTGATATTGGATGGTATATTCTTCCTTGAAATTGCCTTTACTAATCCTGCCGAAAAGCCTGCCATCTTGTTCATATTCGAATGGTCCGACCTGCAAATGGGCTTTGAAGTCTAGTTCCGTTTGCCCGGATATTTTAAACATAACCTCTTTTGCTCCCCAAATCACATGAAAATATTCCATACGGTTCAAGGCCGGTGCATTCAGAAATTCTTCCTTGCCTGCAAACTTGGGAGCAAGTACTTCGATCCTTTCCCGCAATGTCTCCAGGTCAATGCCCACCGCTCTATTTTCACTTATTATTGCGGCAACAAATGTTCTGGTATGTGAGATGGAAATACAATAACCGTTACTCAACATCGGTTTTCCAAGTTCTGTATAACTTAGCTCCGGCACCTCTTGATTCTCTCCTGTCAATGCCGCTATAAGTACCCTTACACTTAGCCATTCCCTCTTCCTCTTTTCACTGGAAAGAGACTTCCATCCTGATGGATCATGCAGGTTATGTGGCAAGGCAGATACCAATTCGTCAAAAGGTTCCTTGCTTTCCCAGATACCGAGGATAAAGTCAGGCTTTTTCTTAATTAATACCAGTGGCATGGGAGTTCTCTCGGGCCTGCAATATGTCAATTTTTGAACTAAGTGATGAAATTCTTGTTCAGCTTGGGAATTAAAGGGCTAATATGTACTTTTGCAGCCTGAAATTCAGTAGTATCCAATTAAAAATCTATATAGAATATGGCTAACACAACAAGCGTGGAAAAATTTGTAAAATTTAAAGTTAAAGACATTTCCCTTGCGGAATGGGGACGAAAGGAGATCAGGCTTGCCGAAGCTGAGATGCCCGGTCTGATGGCGCTTCGCACTGAATATGGCAAACAGAAGCCGTTGAAAGGTGCAAGAATTGCAGGTTGTTTGCATATGACCATTCAAACCGCTGTTTTGATAGAAACCTTGGTAGAACTGGGTGCGGAAGTGACCTGGTCATCTTGTAACATTTTTTCAACACAGGACCATGCGGCGGCGGCTATCGCGGCAGCAGGAATATCAGTATATGCCTGGAAAGGGATGAATGCCGAGGAATTCGACTGGTGTATAGAACAAACTCTCTTTTTTGGAGAAGACCGTCGTCCCCTTAATATGATCCTGGATGACGGAGGTGACCTGACAAACATGGTCTTTGATAAATATCCTGAGTTGGTTTCTGAAATTAAGGGCCTCTCTGAAGAGACAACGACCGGCGTTCACCGCTTGTATGAGCGCATGAAGAACGGAACTCTTCCTGTTCCAGCCATCAATGTGAATGATTCGGTGACCAAATCCAAATTCGATAATAAATATGGATGCCGCGAATCACTGGTTGACGCGATTCGCAGGGCAACCGATCTGATGATGGCCGGTAAAGTCGCGGTTGTTGCAGGTTATGGCGATGTTGGAAAAGGTTCCGCTGAGTCGCTCCGTGACGCTAAAGTTCGTGTGATTGTAACTGAGATCGATCCGATCTGCGCATTGCAGGCTGCCATGGAAGGGTATGAAGTGAAAAAGATGGATGAGGCTGTGAAAGAAGCGGATATCATCGTCACCGCAACTGGCAATTACAACATCGTTCGCGACCGTCACTTCAAAGCCATGAAACATAATGCGATCGTATGCAATATCGGTCATTTTGATAATGAGATAGACATGGCATGGCTGAATACCAACTACGGTAAGACAAAGGACACCATCAAACCACAGGTTGATAAATATACGGTTGATGGAAAGGATATCATTGTTCTTGCTGAAGGGCGTCTCGTGAATCTGGGTTGTGCGATGGGCCATCCGTCTTTTGTAATGTCAAATTCATTCACTAATCAGACTATGGCCCAGCTTGAACTCTGGCAGCATCATAAGAATTATGAGAATAAGGTATATACCCTGCCTAAACATCTGGATGAGAAGGTAGCGCGTCTGCATTTGAGTAAAATCGGGGTGGAGATAGATGAACTCACCGATGAGCAGGCCAAATATATCGGAGTATTAAAAACCGGTCCTTACAAACCGGAACATTACAGGTACTGAGATCCGAACTTTTCAAACGACCCCCGGTATTTTTTCCGGGGGTTTTTTGTAAAGGATGGATAGCTAATTTGGTAATTCACACAATCATAGTATCAATGCATTAAAAGACTGGTATGAAATACAAGTACACTGACCTTTGCCTTTCTTTAAAGGTATTTCCGGATTTTCTCAGACATACCTTGTTATGTCTCTTCATCCTGATCTCATCCGGATTGCATGCCCAGCAGAATAAGCAGGGAGAAAGGTCGCGTGCCATTTTTCGCGATGTGATCAGCCTCAAAGAAATTGAAACCCTGGAAAGGCTGAATCCTCCGGTTGATGAAAAGTTCAAAGTTCCTAACCAGTATGGTACGCCTGGTAAACGGGAGAAGAATGGAATTCCCCGTGACAGACCGGTACCACCCGATGCGAAAGTATTTGAAGAAAGGGGGGCAATGCATCGAAACGGACAGGGAGCTAATCAGCCGCTTTCACCTCCGCCTTTGACAGGCTTCAATGGACTGGATGATAACATCAGTAGTATACCACCAGATGTTAATGGTGGAGTCGGACTCAATCATCTGATGGTCACATTGAATTCACAATACAGAATTCAGAACCGCAGCGGAGCGGTTTTGTCAACTGTGAGTATTGCCACTTTCTGGAGCGGGTTGGGTGCTTCCGGTCCTTTCGATCCCAAAACAGTTTACGATCCCTATAATGACAGGTGGATCACGGCAGCTGTTTCCAACAGCCGTTCTGCTTCCTCTTCCTTGCTGGTTGCCGTCTCACAAACGGGTGATCCTACCGGTGTCTGGAACAGGTACAGGATCGATGCAACCGGAGTTGATACGATGTGGCTTGATTTTCCGAGCATGGGATTTAACAAAGACTGGATTGTAATTTCCGGAAATATGTTCGGTAATGTGGCATCAAGCTATCAGACTTGTGTACTTTATTTGCTGGATAAATGGGACTTTTATAATAATGGCAGCGGACTCTACACCTATATCAACGCGGGAAATGATGCCTTTACCCTCGCTCCTTCTCTCACTTACGACAACAGCCATAATACTGTTTACCTGGCGGAATCCTATAATGGAAATTTTTCCGGAAGTGGATACATAAGGTTGTTTACACTTACGGGTAGTGTTGGATCCGAAGTTCTTTCATCAGGAACTTATGCCAGTACACCGAATCCCTGGGAGTGGGGAACAGGAACTGATTTTGCTCCACAGCTAGGCTCCTCAAGCAAAATCAGGTGTAACGATGACAGAATGCTGAATTGCATCTACAGAAACGGATCGGTATGGCTTGCGCACTCTGTTTTCCTCCCTGCCGGAACACCGACAAGAGCTTCACTGCAATGGTGGAGACTGAATCCTTCCGGAGCGGTAAACAGCCGCAGCAGAATAGATGACTCAACAGGAAATATGTTTTATGCCTTCCCCAGTATAGCAGTAAACAGTGCGGATGATGTATTAATGGGATATTCTGTTTTTTCTTCAACCATGTACGCAAGCGGAGCTTATTCTCTCAAATTATCTACTGATGCTGAATTTCAGTCCAGCCAAATTTATAAATCAGGAGAAGCCAAGTACTATAAAACCTATTCGGGTACGGCAAATCGCTGGGGAGACTATTCCCTTACACAGGTCGATCCGGTGAATGATCTTGACTTCTGGACGCTCCAGGAATATGCCATGACACCCGGTACAAGTTATGACCGGTGGGGTACCTGGTGGGCTAATGTTTCAATGACCAGTCCGGTTGCCGATTTCGACGTGGATCAGAGCAGTATCTGTACCAATGGAAGCGTGACCTTCAGTAGTCTTTCAACTGGCTCCATCTCATCCTATCTTTGGAATTTCGGGTCCGGCGCTATACCATCAACTTCAACATCTTCCGGTCCGGTTACGGTACAGTATACCACCCCGGGACTTAAGACTGTTTCCCTGGAGGTATCCGGTGTTTATGGTTCGGACATTGTAACGAAGACGGATGTCATTACTGTATTGTCAGGTCCGGCTGCTGCGGGAGTCATTAGTGGCAGTGCCACTGTTTGCCGGGGTCAGAATGGTGTCGTTTATTCTGTGCCTTCCATAAGCGGCGCCAGCGCATACTCCTGGTCAGTTCCAGCGGGGGCAAGTATTGTCGCCGGGACCAATACGAATTCCATCACAGTCAATTTTTCCTCTGTGGCATCATCCGGAAATATTTCAGTTGCCGGTAGCAATTCCGGGTGTACAGGGGCATCCTCAACACTGGCAGTGACGGTTAATCTTGATCCTTCCCCCGGACTTCAACACACCTTCAGTTCAACCGGTCCGGTGGTGATTACTGACAATACCATATCGAATCCTTACCCTTCAGTGATCAGTGTTTCCGGTCTTCTGGGAAATATACAGGATGTAAATGTTATTCTTACAGGACTTTCTCACACTTTTCCCGATGATGTTGACATCCTGCTTGCCGCTCCTTCAGGGCAGTTTATAACACTCATGTCAGATTGCGGAGGCGGAACCGATCTGGTCAACAAAACTTTTACAGTCAATGACTCTGCAGCCAGTCTGTTTTCTGACGCTTCGGCCAATACAGGGTCATCATACCGGCCTTCCAACTATCTCACACCGGATAATTACCTAAGTCCGGGTCCGGGATCCTACAATACGGGAACCGGCGCATCTTCCGTAACCTTGTCATCCCTTAATGGAATTAATCCGAATGGAAACTGGCAACTATATGTTGTGGATGACGCGGGTACCGATTTCGGGTCTCTTTCCGGATGGAGTCTGCAGATCATCACGAATCAAAGTATTCCGGTCATTGTCGGTCCGCCGGTGGTATGTCAGGGGCAGGGATCAGTTTCATATAGTATACCTGTTATAGATGGTATAAGCGGATACATCTGGAATCTGCCTTCCGGAGCTTTCATTGTGTCGGTTGCAAATACAGCTTCCATCACGGTTGATTTCTCCGGAAGCGCTGTATCCGGGAGCATTTCCGTCACCCCCTACACTGCATGTGGCATTGCCAGGGCTTCAAATCCGTTCAATGTCACGGTGAACCCAATGCCTGTCATCAGTTCGTTCAATCCTGTATCCGGTATTGCCGGAACATCTGTTCAGATCAATGGTACCGGATTTGCCGGAACAAACAATGTTTTATTCAACGGAAGTGCGGCTTCTTTTGTGGTTAATAATTCCTCTTTGATAACGGCTTCGGTTCCTGTCTCGGCCTCTACAGGTTTATTGCAGGTACATAACGCTTGTGGAACCGCAACAAGTGCCGGCAACTTTACTGTCATTCCGGATTCAGTCTACCTTAACGTGAAAGTGTTTGTGCAGGGATTTTATCTTGGAAGCGGAACCATGCGCCCCGTTGCCAATCCTTCCGGACATCCTTCCGTCTGTGATACAGTTGAAATTAAGCTTGCGGAACCGGTTTCTCCCTTTTCCATCTCTCACACTTCAAGGAGTGTAATTGGTATAAATGGTATTGGTATGTATTCTTTTCCGGGTTCCGTTCAGGGAAACAGTTATTACATAGTAGTGAAACACAGAAATACCCTTGAAACCTGGAGTTCATCACCTTTACTGTTCAATTCTTCTCCGGTGAATTATGATTTTACTGATCTGATATCAAAATCATATGGAAATAATCAGGTAGATCTCGGGGATGGAAATTTCGCTATCTGGAGCGGTGATATCAATCAGGATGGTTTGATCAATCTGAGTGATATGTTGAACCTGGAAGGGTCTTTGCTCAATTATCTCTCAGGTTACTTTGCACAGGACCTGAATGGTGATCTTCTGGTTGAGTCCGCCGACCTTAGTCTGGTGGAAAATAATGTCCCACTCTTACTGATCATTTCAAAACCTTAGTTTTGGAAATGGAACTTGTACAAAGATAAATTACTGTTTAATCAGCAGTATCTTTTTCATTGTATCACCTGATCTGATCAGGTAGACTCCACCCGTCCAGTCTGCTGTCGCTATATATCGCGCACCTGTAATTCTGTCAGCATAAACAATCTCACCCATTGCATTGAAAATTTCTATCTCTGAAAGGGCATTCACATCGGTCTCTTTGATAAAAAATCCCTGCGAAACGGGGTTGGGGTAGATCTCAAAACCATGATGTAAGGGACTGCCAATGCCAAGTGTGTTCACAATTACATAAATGCAATCTGAGTCGGTGCACTCTCCCGCGTCGGTTACGGTAACACAGTAGAGTCCGTCGGAAGAAACAAGTATCGTATTTCCAGTATCACCGTTAGACCAGTGATAAGAAATATGCGAAGTTCCTGCATCAAGAAGATAGGTTAAGTTGCTTGTCCTGACGGTATCATCCGGGAATTCAAAAGGGACCAGTTCACTGACGACAATGGGAAGGGGGTTATAGAAGGTGTCTGTATCCGCACCCACACTGCTCATGAGAATTACCTGGAAACTGCCGGTATCTGTATAGGTATGTTGAGGGGAGAAATCGGTGGAAAAACTTCCGTCACCAAAATCCCACAAACTTGAGAGGCTGTTTGTGGATGTGTTGACGAATTGTACTGTCAAGGGTGCGCAACCTTTATTCAGGGTGGTCACAAAGGATGCAGCAGGCTGAGGATTATTGTTCGCTCCGAAAGTTGCAGGCTGGCTGATAAAATTGCCGGTACCATTCAGGACTCTTGCAAAACTCATGTCGGGCAACTGGGGTCCGAATGTTATACTGTCCACCAACTCAAGATCGTCATTAAGTAGCAGAAGTTGCTCACCTGCGGATGAAAGTTTGAAATTTGTATGTAATGCGCTCACGTCAGGATCATCATTGGCCCAAACAATCAGATAATCACCGGGAGGGATGACTGTCCCGACTGGAAATCTCCATTTTACAAGGTTCAGAGGATTGTCAGTGAGATAATAACCACTGATGTTTTTAGGTTGTGATGAGTTATTGTACAATTCTATCCAGTCTACAAATTCGCCGGCCGGATCACTTACTGTACTGACATTTTCCGCCATGATCTCGTTGATGACAACAGAACGGTCGCTTGCCGCATCCGGGGCTACGAGATAGGCATACACATCATGTTCCGCACCCGGCGGATCGTAACTTGCAGTTTTCTGGCTGTTATCCGCTATGGCTTCAATATAAAAACGAACCCAGGTACCGCCGTCTTCACCGTCTATTTCAGCACCATAAATCCCGTCTCCTGCCGCAAGGTCATCATGCGTACCGTCATCATACATTCTTGTTTTGGAGAACTGTCCGCTTAATTCAGTCGCGTGATACAGGTAAACCCTGTCAATACCGGAAGAACTGCTGGCCCTTGCACGGACGGTTACATCCTGATTATGGGAAGGACGAATCCAGGCAGTCTGACCGGCAAGCCATTCAACATCTGAAATGAGCGGTGGTGTGCGGTTTACCTCCGGATCTGCAAGGAGGAAGTTCTTGCGCGCTGTCAGGTTTGCTTTGATCTCCTGAACCTTTGAAAGGAAATCTGCATACGTATAAAGTTTGGGTGTATTCTGATTCACAAAAGGATCCAGGATGGCTTTGTAAGTGTCAATAAGCGGAAACAGTTGGCTGGTGTCAAGACATTCAGTAATGATCGTTCTCATATGCGCCAGATAACGTTGTCTTAATGAAGGAACATTCAGAATTCTGGAGAGTAAGGGGAAATTGACATCGCTTGTATGGTAAAAAACTCCAAGCTGATTAATTTCCAATGTCTCCAGGACGTCATTTCCATCCATTTCCACAGGGTGGAAGCGACCGGTTTCCTCTTCATAGAAAAGGTAATAGTCATTTTTCCCTTTATGACAATATCCATCCATGTCCGTAAAGGCGATTTCCATCGCAAGGAACCAAAGAGTGCGGTCCAGGTCAAGAACCTCACCGAGTATGCTTTCCATCCGGCTGGAAGAAACAGTATCCAGGATATGACAAGTCTCCATCAGCTTCTCGTAAATATCCTGAATGTCGCTGTACTTCTGTGTGTAATACCAACTGTATTCGACCGGATCATTTCCAAGGTAATTCATCGAGGCTCTTCCAACGGTATCTGCAATTCCGGGACTTCCTTCCGGTCTTTTCGCCCGGAGGAGACTCCCCTCATCTGATGAGAACCATTCCTTGATCAGATCCCTGTTCACCTGCTGAACATTAGCATACACTCCCCAATCCTGACCGTTGATAAATAAATGAGCGAAGTTTCCCTGTGGAGCTGGAATATGTTTCCGGGCCTGTCCTTCATATAACACTTCTGACATGAAGGAAGCATCATTGTAGCAGTTGTTCAGGTTGAGCGTATTATAACCGTCTATATCTTGTCCGTCAATATATTCATTGAGCGATATGTTGAATGATTTCTTGACTGAGTTTCCGATCCGGGTATAGGAAGAATGTCCCTTAAATCTTACTCCTACACTGTCGTAAACGACACCGTTAATGGTCATAGTTGCAGGTATGTCTTCCTTATCGTCGTAATTATCCTCTAACTCGTTCCAGTAATCAGGATCGGAGAAATTCAGGTGAATGTCATGCATCAAAAATGGTTCATAAAAACCGGTTGAAGTTTTATTTCCTGTGATCAGCCTTTTGCCATCGCTGCTCAAATGCATCATATCAGGGAAGCGCTGGGCGACAGCATTGGGCTGAAGCCACAAGAGGGAGCAAGTCAGGATTAATAAAGATATTCCATACAGTTGTTTCATTACCGGAAGCATTACTCGAATTTCAAATTATAAAAAAAAGAATCAGGATATTTTTCTCTTTTGCAGGCAAAGCCTATCCTTACACGAATATATTGATTCTATTGGTAAATTGAAATGTCCGGAGAATACATTTAGTAAAAGATTTACATTCATCATTGTTAGAATGAAGCAGCCTCTTAAGGGAAGGCAAGGAATCTATTCCAATTCCCGGTTAAGCAATTTCAATCAAAGAATCCTCTTTGTGCCGGTCCTTCAAGGTCTGTTGAATGGGATATTATCTCATCCTTTTACCAATTTTTGACAGGAGTTGGCCAAAAAATACTGACCATTGGTAACGTTCAGGTGTATTATTGTTTGTTCCCATACGCTGCCGGTTGAATCACTTTCTGAGAAATGAGTTTCTTTTTACGTCCATGTACATACCTGATATGGGTTCTGTTTCTGGCGTTTCACGCAGGTGAATCGGCCAGGGCGGCCATTGGAAGTTCGGTGTTGAATGGATCCTGGAATGACCCTAACACCTGGTCATTTGGCGGGATCAACCGTTTACCGACCTGTGGCGACACCATTACCATACCCTCCGGCTATTCGGTAACTGTCAATTCACAGGTGGATTATTCAGCATGCGGCACATTTCTGTATGTAATCGTCGAGGGCTCTTTGCTTTTCACCAATGGCAATAAACTGCAATTGCCATGTAATTCTACGGTGCAGGTGATGAGTGGTGGAGTTATCCGAAAAACCACCCCTGGTGGAGGGAATTCCACGTTCATTGAGATTTGTGAAATTATAGAATGGAGTGCCGGTGATGGTGACCTTTATGGGCCGGTGACATTAGGCGGCAATGAATTACCGGTTACCTTATTGTCCTTCCATGCAAAAAGGGTGTCGAGGCATGTTGAATTGAGCTGGACTACAGCTTCGGAGATCAACAATGATTATTTTACGGTTGAGGTATCCGCTGACGGAATTAACTTCCGTGCCGTGTCAATTGTCCCGGGATCCGGTAACAGCAATATCATCAGGCGGTATGGATATACAGACGAGTCGCCTTATAGCGGAACCTCTTATTATCGATTGAAGCAAAGGGACTATGATGGTACGATCAGCTATTCTCCGGTCGTTGCGATAAAGTTTTACGGAGATGAATTGCTTGAGTTCGTAACGGTGAGTTCAGACAGCGAATCAGTGAATCTCTTTGTGGGGAATGCGAGTAAGAAAGAGCTATCGATTTCAATGCGAGATGCCAAAGGTATGCTGGTGAGACAGGGGAACGTGAACATACCTGCAGGAGAAAGTGTTTATGCAATCGACATGTCAGGAATGGCCAGAGGTATTTACATAGTCACACTGTGGTATGAGAATAAAAGCAGTTCAAAGAGATTCATTTATTGAATGAAATGAAAAATCAAAAAAGAAAAACCCCGAAATTCCATTACATTTCGGGGTTTGATATTTCTTTGTCTTAGTTGCGTTTCTTCAGACCGATTCGGCAAGAATGATGATTTTGTTTTTCAGATTCTCAACAATTCCTCCTCTTACATCGAAGGTTTTAACCCCTTCCTTATCCTTGATCTTCACCTTGCCATTGAGCAGGGAAGAGATCACCGCCGCGTGATTCTTCAGCATCTCGAAGCGGCCATTGGTCCCGGGAACCGAAACGGAACTGACTTCACCGGCATATACCTTTTTATCAGGTGTGATTATTTCGAGTTGCATTGCTTTTGGATTGAATGAAATGAATAGGATTATTTTGATTCGGCAAGAAGTTTTTTGCCTTTCTCGATCGCGTCATCAATGGTACCGACCAGGTTGAAGGCAGCTTCAGGATATTCATCCACTTCTCCATCCATAATCATATTGAATCCTTTGATGGTTTCTTCGATCGGAACGATAACGCCTTTAAGTCCGGTGAACTGTTCAGCTACGTTAAACGGCTGCGAAAGGAATCGCTGCACCCGGCGTGCGCGGTTAACGGTCAGTTTATCATCATCGGAAAGTTCATCCATACCAAGGATGGCAATGATATCCTGAAGTTCTTTATATCGTTGAAGTATGTTCTTAACTCTTTGGGCTGTATTGTAGTGCTCTGCGCCAACGATGGCCGGAGAAAGGATTCTTGATGTGGAATCAAGTGGATCAACCGCAGGATAAATTCCGAGCTCGGCAATCTTACGGTTCAATACGGTGGTAGCGTCGAGGTGAGCGAACGTTGTCGCAGGGGCGGGATCGGTAAGGTCATCCGCAGGTACATATACAGCCTGAACCGAAGTGATCGAACCTCTCTTGGTAGAGGTGATCCTTTCCTGCATCAGTCCCATTTCGGTTGCCAGGGTTGGCTGGTAACCAACAGCAGATGGCATCCTTCCAAGAAGTGCAGACACTTCGGAACCTGCCTGAGTGAAACGGAAGATGTTATCAATGAAGAAAAGGATATCACGGCCTCCCGATTTTTCATCTCCGTCACGGAAATATTCCGCAACTGTTAATCCAGAAAGGGCGACTCTTGCTCTTGCTCCCGGAGGTTCATTCATTTGTCCGAACACGAGTGTTGCCTGGGACTGTGCAAGCTCTTTCATGTCTACTTTGCTCAGGTCCCAACCTCCGCTTTCCATGCTATGTTTAAATTCTTCTCCATAACGGATAACCCCTGATTCGATCATTTCACGAAGAAGGTCGTTACCTTCACGGGTACGCTCTCCAACACCGGCAAAGACGGATAATCCGGCGTAACTTTTTGCGATGTTATTGATCAGTTCCATGATCAATACGGTCTTGCCTACTCCGGCACCTCCGAAGAGACCGATCTTTCCGCCTTTACTATAGGGTTCGATAAGGTCAATTACTTTGATTCCGGTAAGGAGAATCTCTGATTCAGTTGAAAGGTCCTCAAATAAAGGAGCCTGACGGTGAATGGGTACACTCTTTTCTTTTGCTACTTTGCCAATCCCGTCGATTGCATCGCCTACGACATTGAATAACCTGCCTTTAATTCCATCTACCGCCGGCATCTGGATCGGTGAGCCGGTAGAACGTACCGGTGTACCACGGGTCAGTCCATCCGTTGAGTCCATTGCAATAGCCCTGACGGTGTCTTCCCCAATATGCTGCTGACATTCAAGTACCAGTACAGAACCGTCATTTTTTTCAATCTCCATCGCATCCAAAATGTTCGGTAATGCGGTTCCTTCCGTGTCAAAACTTACGTCTACAACGGGTCCGATAATTTGTGTAATTCTTCCAATATTGGCCATGGTTATTTAATAAATAAGTCTGTTAAATTTTGAGAGCGCAAAAATACTCTTTTAAACTGGAAAATACAGCGGCTGTTAGTAAAATTCTACATAAAAAGCCCTGAAATTTAACTTTGTATTGCATTGTTTATCAATAAGAAAAGCTGCCAGTACAGGTCCAGCCTGAATGTGCCGGGCGAATTTTTCGGTTCAGTGCCCGGGCAGGACTTGCAACTTATGCGAAGGCAATCCACTGTCATACCTTCATAAGATTATTCTCCTAAACCGACACTATGGATTAAGCAGCTAACTTTGTCCCATGATTTCAATTGAAAAACTTTACAAAATCTACCGGACAAGCAGGCTGGTAAGTACCGATACCAGGACAGTTCAGCCTGCTAGTATCTTTTTTGCGTTAAAGGGTCCGAATTTTAACGGCAATGAATTTGCACAGGTGGCGCTTGATAAAGGGGCCTCCTTCTGCGTCGTAGATGATGAGAAATTTGTGAAAGATGAGCGCTTTCTTCTGGCAGAGGACAGCTTGAGAGCTTTACAGGAACTTGCCAATTACCATCGCCGCCAGTTGAAAATTCCTTTTCTGGCTATTACCGGCTCTAACGGGAAAACCACAACAAAGGAACTGACCAGGTCGGTATTGGCTATGAAATTCCGTACTCATGCTACCAGGGGCAACCTGAATAATCACATAGGTGTTCCTTTGACAATCCTATCAATAAGCGATGCTGTACAGTTTGCCGTTATTGAAATGGGAGCCAATCATGTTGGAGAAATTGAGTCCTTGTGCAGGATAGCTGAACCGGATCACGCGCTTATTACGAATGTAGGGCGTGCGCATCTTGAGGGTTTCGGAAGTTTTGCCGGCGTAAAAAAGGGAAAGGGAGAGTTATATCAATGGGTGGCAAATCATGGGAAGATAATATTCATGAATGGGGATAATCAGCACCTGGGTGAAATGGCTGCCGGCATCGACCCCAGAATGATCGTCAGGTACGGAACCAATGCAGCTTTTGAAACCTTTGGACTGTTGAAAAGAACCCAGCCTTTTCTTGAAGTGACATGGAAAAGCAAGGATCAGATGGGGGACATAAGGACAAACCTGATCGGTGAATATAATTTTGAAAATATCCTTGCAGCTATTGCCATAGGAAATCATTTTGGGGTTGAGGCGCATCTGATCAATTCCGCCCTTGCAGCTTATGTTCCTGAAAACAGCCGCTCACAACAGATTCGTATCGGAACCAATACAGTTATTCTGGATGCTTATAATGCCAACCCGAGCAGTATGGAAGCAGCTCTAAGAAATTTCTCTGCGCTCCCTGATGCTGAAAAGGTGATTTGTATCGGTGATATGGCTGAGCTGGGCGAGGATACAGAAAAAGAACATAAGCACATTCTTGAAATTGCCAGGAGTATTCCTCACAGTAAGCTGATTCTGGTCGGTAAATTTTTCAAGGAATTCTCATCAGGTATCGACTGTCTCCCCTTTGAAGATTCAAAGCAGGCTGCCGACTATATCAAGAATCATCCATTCAGTTCAAAAACCATTTTGATCAAAGGTTCGAGAAGTACGAAGATGGAAGCGATACTGGATGCGCTGTAAGACTTAACCTGAGTTTTCTTTCTCTTTTGTTCCAAGCAGATCTGCGACAACCTTCAGACTGTCTGTCTTATCCGCTATCAGTTTCAAAATGCCAATGAATGGAATGAAAAGTATCATACCGGCAGCTCCCCACAGTACCCCGCCGGCAAGGATGGCAAGGATGGTCACCAGGGTATTTATTTTCAGTCTGCTGCTCACGCTGAAGGGGAAAATCAGATTGGCTTCAAGGTACTGTACGATCGAAAAGACAAGAATCACCCCGAGTGGATACAGAATTGAATTGTAAGTTATCCACGACACAGTGATCGGTAATAAGGAAGCGATGATAATACCTACGTATGGAATGAATGTCAGGATGGATGCGATAAATCCGAACAGGACCGGATGTGGCACACCGACAATGGCGAGACCGATACTGTTCAGGATTCCGACAATTAGATAAACCAACAGCATCCCTTTTATGAATCCATAAAAAGCATGAACCGTTTCGTGCAGGATCTGATGAACGACTGCTTTGCGTCTTTCCTCAAAGAAACTGTATAAAACCCCGGCCAGCATTTTACGATGGTAAAGTATGAGCGCTGACAGAATAGGGATGAGTATAAAAAGTACCAGAGAAACTGACAAGTTGTAAAAAGTTTCACGGAGAAAGGGGATAAAATTACTGCCCGAACCGTCGAAAAGATTGTTTAGCCAGGCGTATTGTTTTTCAGCGGCTATGTTGAAGGTTGAAGAGATGAAGGATACAAGTTCATTTATCGCATCCGAAGCCTTGACTCTTAAGGTCTGCCACTCACCCGTGAAACGGTGCAATTGCCACAGCAATAATATAACAATTCCCGCGAAGATCAGCATAAGCATTCCAAGCGCGGTCCCAATAGCCAGGTTCTTATTAAACCCCCTCTTTTCAAGCCAGACACAGACAGGATAAAGTACAAAACTGATGAGCAGGGAGAAACTCAGAGGTATGAAAACGGTCCGGCCAAAATACAGGATCAGGGAAATCAGTAAAATGTACTGAAGGATAAGAATCAGAGGATATTTATCACTCCTGATATCAGTACGCTCCTTTTCTTTATTCATTATTATTAGAGCAATCGGCACTGCCCGATCTTTACCGGATCTTGTCAGGCCTTATTAAGTATCCTGTTCAGAAATCCTTTTTTCTGTTTTTCCTCGTCATAGTATCCGTATCCATGATAACCGTAACTGTATCCATAACCATAACCGTACTGCTGATTGAGGCCGGCATCATTAAGGAGGATACACAGGTTTTTCACCTTTCCCTGAGTGTAGTATTCATTGATAGTTTTCAGGTATTGCTTTCTGGAATAATTTTCACGAAGGATAAAGATATTGATGTCAGAATGTTTCATCAGCATCATGGCATCGCTTACGATGCCCACAGGCGGAGTATCGATAATAATATAGTCGTAACGGGATTTCAGCTTGTCAAGTAACTCACGGGTTTCCTTCTTGGCCAGCAGCTCGGCGGGATTGGGTGGAATGGGTCCGGAAGGAATAACATCAAGATTTTCAATATTTGTTCCTGAAATGACATCATCCAGTGAAACTTTTCCGATGAGATACGTGCTTACTCCTTTATCATTTTTAATACCGAGGTCCTGTACAAGCTGAGGTTTGCGCAAGTCCATTCCTACGATAACGACTTTGTGATTTTGAAGCGATAATACCGTAGCAAGATTTAATGTTGAAAATGATTTCCCTTCTCCACCTACTGAACTTGTGATCATGACAATCTTGTGTTCATCGGCGAGACCGAAAAACATGAGGTTAGCGCGGATGGATCTGAATGCCTCCGCGATGGATGACTTCGGTTTGCGTGCTACAACCAGCCGTTCCCCGTCACTGAGATGACCAACCACACCGATGATCGGGATCTTCGTATGCTTTTCGACATCTTCTCTGTTGCTGATGGTGTTTTTGAAGTAGCTCTTTAAAAGAATTAAGATCAAGGGAACAAACAATGCCAGCATACAGGAGATGATGAGCACGGCCCTGGTATCAGGAATCACAGGCCGGTCAAGAACACTTGCTTCATCAAGGATCTTGTTGTCGGAAACCGCTGTGGCTTTCGCTATTCCGGTTTCCGCTTTTTTCTGCAGGAGATACAGATAAATATTTTCATTCACACTGAAATTCCTTTGAATACCCAACAACTCTCTTTCAATGTTGGGGATCTTACGGATGTTGTCATCATATTGCGCAAGCTGGTCGTTGATGCCTTTTAATGTGACTCTGGTCCGGTTGCGTATATTATTGATGTTTTCAATGAGGGCTTTTTTGGTTTCAGTTATCTGATCGTCTATAACTTTTATGGCAGGAGATTCTGTACTGCTTCCAAACTGGAGACTTTGTCTTTTGTTTTGCAATTGCTGCAGTTGGGTGATCAATTCAACCAGTAATGGGTCTGGTGTACCGAGTGAAGCGGGAGCAAGGTTCACAATCGATTTGTTGCCGCTGACGTAGTCGTAAAGATAGTCGAGCGATTCAAGTTCGATCTTTGCCTTCACCCTGTCAGCATCTATGGAGGTCACCCTTTCCAGATAGGCTTTTGATTCCTCGCTGAGATTTACCGTTCCTTTTTCTTCCTTGAACTTTTGAAGTTCCTGCTCGGTGGAATGCAGTGTCGTGCTGATTTCGGCAAGCTGCTCATCAACGAACTTCAGTGTTAACGCGGCTACTGATGATTTGTCTTTCACATCGCGGTTGATGTACACTCTGCCAAGTGTATTGAGAAAATCCGCTGCCCTTTCGCGTATTTTGTCCTGTACGCTTATTTCGACAATGGTAGCGTCTTTATTAAGCGGCTCGGCTTTCATCGTTTCCTGGTAAAAATTGATCATTTTATTCCGGGAATTAAGGATGAACAGAAACTTCTCTCCCGTTTCAACCGGCTGTTCCGGGTGCTGTTTATCAATCTTGAGCGTGAAAAAGGAATTACGCACCTCTTCACCGAAGCGATGAGTCTCCGAGTAGGAAAAATTATTCAGGTAAGAATTCGAGATATCGGTTTCAATCTTATAACGACCGCTGTCAATAATACTGAACTTGAATTTTTCATCATAAATCCCGTCTGTAACATGAAGAGGTAAAACGGTAAAGGGTTGGTTTTTATAGAGCGGAACCTGAAATAAAGCGGAATGCGAGTAATAACTCACATCAAGGTTCAATTCGCGTATGGTCTCATCCAGAATGGAACGTGACTTTAATATACCGATCTCCGTGGCCATGTTCTTGGTGTTTCCAAACAGGTCTCCGGTGAATATATCTTCAATATTCTTGGAAGTGTTTTTTGAATCCTTGACCAGGATGCTGGCACGTGCTTCGTAAACGGGTAAAGTGAATTTTATATACAGGAATGCTCCGATGGTGAAAATGATTACAGAGATCAGGAAGTAATGCCAGTTCCTCCTCACCTCCTGAAACAGAAGTCTCAGATCGATTTCATCATCATTTCGGCGTTGTATCCCGTCTGTGCTACGCATGATTACCTGGTTTGAGTGATGATAAAGGTCATTGCGATAACGGCCGTCGTTATTACGGAGGTGAAAATGGTTACGGCCGGACTGATGTTAAGTAAAGCTCTTCTTTTTACAGGCTGAACATAAATAATATCGTCCGGTTGCAGGTAATATATTTCAGCTTTGAGTGATGCTGCAGAGGTGAGATCAACGTAAAAATCCCTTAGTTGGTTGTTCTCTTCCCTAATTATGCGTAGTTGCTGCCTGTCACCAAACTGGCTGATGTCTCCGGCCATGCCAATAGCTTCCGGCAGTGATACTTTTTCGTTCAGGATCGGATAAGTTCCGGGTTTATTCACCTCGCCCAAAACCGTCACCTTGAAGTTAAGTTTCTTTAGAGTGACGATAGGATCATCGATAAAAACCCTGAGTTTTAATTCAAGTTCCCTGGTAGCTTCTGCCAAAGTCATACCCGAGATTTTTATATTGCCGATGAGTGGAAGTTTGATCAATCCCGAATCATTCACCACAATACCTTTTTCATAAGGAGAGCGATTGTCGCTTACCGGTTTGTCGAGAGAATAAGAAAAGTATGGATATGCCTCCGCGTTAATGGTAAAAACGCTAACGGACAAAACATCGCCGGGATAGATTTTCAGCTTGTACTTTTCAGCTTCCTTCATAGCTGGTATTTCTCCCTGGAAATAGATCATCTTTTTCTGCGAGCCGCAGCCTGCCATGAATGCAAGCAGGGAGATGAACAAAACAAGCCTGGTACCGTTGAACATTAAGATTAGGGTCAGATATTTTATCAGGCGAGGAGCGCCCTTGAGATCACTATCTTCTGAACTTCAGAGGTGCCTTCATAGATCTGTGTGATCTTTGCGTCACGCATCAGTCTCTCCACATGAAATTCTTTAACAAATCCATAGCCACCATGGATTTGTACGGCTTCAACGGTTGTTTCCATGGCTACCCTGGACGCGAAAAGTTTAGCCATCGATGAAGAAAGGTTATAATCCATTCCGTTATCCTTATGCCATGCTGCTTTTAGACAAAGTAAGCGGGCTGCATCGATCTCTGTTGCCATATCAGCCAGTTTGAACTGGATAGCCTGGTGCTGCGAAATGGGAACTCCGAATGCCTTTCTTTCTTTTGAATACTGCAAGGCCAGTTCATAAGCTCCTGAAGCTATTCCCAGGGCCTGCGAAGCAATGCCGATACGTCCACCTGTGAGCGTCTTCATCGCGAACTTAAAGCCAAACCCATCTTCTCCGATCCTGTTTGACTTTGGCACCTTTACATCGGTGAACATGAGTGAATGGGTGTCGCTTCCTCTGATACCCAGTTTATTTTCCTTGGGACCAATACTGAAACCGGCTGTTCCTTTTTCCACAATGAAAGCATTGATGCCTTTATGTCCCTTGTCAACATGGGTCTGCGCCATCACCAGGTAAACCGATGCGGTTGATCCGTTGGTTATCCAGTTTTTGGTACCATTCAGTATGTAGTGATCTCCGGCATCAATGGCTGTTGTATGTTGGGAGGTGGCGTCAGAGCCTGCCTCTGGTTCTGAAAGACAAAATGCGCCGATGATTTCTCCTTTTGCCAGTGGAATGAGATACTGTTGCTTCTGCTCCTCATTACCGAATTTTTCCAGTCCCCAGCAAACCAGCGAATTGTTGACTGACATCACAACTGATGCTGATGCATCAATCTTTGAGATTTCTTCCATGGCAAGCACGTAGGATATAGTATCCATACCACCGCCTCCATATTTTGGGTCAACCATCATTCCGAGGAAACCCAATTCTCCCATCTTCTTTATTTGCTCTGCCGGAAATTTCTGTAGCTCATCCCGTTCAATCACACCGGGTTTCAATTCATTCTGCGCAAAATCCCTTGCAGCTTTGCGGATCATCAGATGTTCTTCGGTAAGTTCCAGGTTCATCGTATTAATTTCAATATTTCAGGCTGAATCAGGACCTGATTTAGCATCATTACATTCTCTTATTTCAGTTAACAAACCTACACGATTTGCGCCGGATTCCAAAGAGAAAATTAGTGAAGGATTCATGGCATGAGAATGTAAACTTCTGATATAGCGACAGATGGGTTTTGCCGGCGAAGAATGATTCATAAACTCCTTTTTACCCCTTACATTGTTGGAAATCCCTGATTATAAATTCTCCGCTCGTTCGGATTTTAGATACCTTGCTTATTCCAATCTTTTCTCTAACCGCAATTCAGAATGAAACAATATCGTATTGTCGGACTCATGTCAGGTACCTCTTTGGATGGACTTGATATTGCGTATTGTGAATTCAGGGAAGAAGAAACCTGGAAGTATCAGATACAGCATGCCATAACAGTTCCTTATCCTGAGGATTGGAGAGTACGGATGCTTGGTCTCAGTTCCCTGGCTGCTAAGGAACTGGTGATATTTCACGCCGAGTTCGGAAGATACTGCGGCTTGCGTGTGTCTGAATTCTTAAAGGCAAGAAACCTGGAGGCAGATTTCATTGCATCGCACGGACATACTGTTTTCCATCAGCCGGCAGATGCCTATACTTTTCAGGCAGGCGATGGCGCGGCGCTTTGCGCGGCAGCGGGGTTGGCGGTAGTTTGTGATTTCCGCAGCATGGATGTAGCGCTGGGAGGACAAGGTGCCCCTCTTGTTCCGCTGGGAGATAAGGTGTTGTTTGCTGAGTATGATTATTGCCTCAACCTGGGTGGAATATCGAATGTTTCCTTTGAGAAGAATGGTGCAAGGGTGGCCTCTGATATTGGTGTGTGTAATATCCTGTTAAATGAACTTGCCGGACTCAGAGGTAAATTGTTTGATGAAGACGGCAGTATGGCCAGAGCCGGGAAATGCTCCCGCGAAATGCTGAAGGAATTGAATGCCCTTACGTATTATTCCCTGCCTTTCCCGAAATCGCTCGGAAGAGAAGATCTCGAATCAACGATTATGGACATCTTCAGACGGAACACCTTCAGCTTAACACCGGAGGATCTCATGGCTACGGCCGTTGAACATATCGCACAGCAAACCGGTCCGTTTCTTTCCGGTGGAAAAATTCTTCTGACTGGAGGTGGAAGTTTTAATCATTTTTTAACAGAGAGGATCGCTCATTATTCCACATCACAAATCGTTATACCTGAGCAATTGCTTGTGAATTATAAGGAAGCCCTCATTTTCGCTTTTCTTGGATTAAGAAGATGGAGGAATGAGTTTAACTGCCTGAAATCAGTAACCGGTGCGTCACGGGATAGTATCGGCGGTGCAATTTATATGGCAAATCCTGGCTAAGAATTTACCGAACCGGTGCTTACAAAAAAAAAAGAGCGGAGTGTCCGCTCTCTTCCTGAATTTTCAGGGATTTTCAAAAATCATCTTCTTCATCATCAAATGAATCAATTGGTCCTGAATCATCAAAATCTTTTATGTTATCATCAATTGTATCATCCATTTCAGATGAATCGATTTCAGCAGGAGAGATGGAAGATATCTCTACGATTTCAGTTTCACGAAAAAGTAGAGGTGCGGATTCGATCATTCCCGGAGCAGGTTTCAATATTTTCTTTTCCGCCTTAGGGCTGCTTGCCGGTTTCCGGGCTGCCGGTTTTTTGGCTACGGTCTTTTTCGGAGCTGGTTTCTTTGCAGCTGGTTTTTTCGCGGCAGCTTTTTTTGCAGATTTTTTAACGGAACTTTTCTTTGTCGACTTCTTTACTGTTTTTTTCTTTACCGGCTTCTTAGCTTTTTTTGACGCTCCTGCCTTTGCGGATTTTTTAGCGCTCGCTTTTTTCTTAGCTGGCTTTTTTGCCTTAGATTTTTTTGAGGGTTTCTTTTTTGTTGCCATGGCTGGTGAATTATTTATGTGGAGTGTTTCAATGGTTCTTCACGCTGATCAAAATTACAATATCATTTTATTTACTTCCAAATAATTATTTAAACCGGTGAAAATATTTTTTGCTACTCCGGAGCAGCTGACTGACTGCGAATCACCGCATAAAGCCGAAGCCTTGACTTGCTTGAATAAGGGATATTTCCTTGGGCTTTTGCCCGAATTGCCGTAGGTTTGCAAGCGGAAATGAACATGGAAAACACCGCAAACACCCTGAGCAAAGAAGCTCTAAAGGACCTGATTCATCGCTTTGAAGCAAAAAGGCCTGAAATTGTCTTTGAATGGAAGGATCCAATGTCTGAAGCTGAAGGCTGGATAGTGATCAACTCCCTGCGTGGAGGTTCAGCCGGCGGAGGTACCCGGATGCGCAAAGGACTGGACAAAAGGGAAGTGGAATCGCTGGCCAAAACCATGGAAGTTAAGTTTTCGGTGAGTGGTCCGGCTATAGGTGGCGCTAAATCAGGAATAAATTTCGACCCTTCAGATCCCGGAAAAGCCGGTGTTCTTGAAAGGTGGTTCCAGGCGGTCATGCCCTTGCTGAAATCTTATTATGGAACTGGCGGTGATCTGAATGTTGATGAAATACATGAAGTGATTCCAATCACAGCCGCTCAGGGTTTAAGGCATCCTCAGGAAGGCACAGTGGTCGCTCATTTTAATGTGAATGAAGAACAGAAAACGAGAATTATTGAGCAATTAAGGCTGGGAGTCAAGAAAACTATCAGCGACCCACAATTCAGTCCGGATGTAAGCAAGGAGATAACCGTTGCCGATATGATTACGGGTTATGGTGTGGCAAAGGCTGTGGCTCATCATTATGCCTTACACAACGAAGTGCTTGGTTCAAAGCGGGCCATCATTCAGGGTTGGGGAAATGTCGGAGCCGCTGCAGGTTACTATCTTTCTCAAATGGGAGTTCGCATTACCGGTATCATAGACCGACACGGAGGTGTGATCAATAAAAACGGATTTTCTCCGGATGAAGTAAAACAGTTTTACCTGAACAGGAATGGTAATCAGCTTGAAGCCCCTTATCTGATCCCTCTCGAAAAGGTCAGGAAGGATATATGGCATTGCGGCGCCGAAATTTTCATTCCGGCCGCCGCATCACGATTGGTTCACAAAGAGCATATTCAATGGCTTATTCAAAACGGCCTCGAAGTAATATCCTGTGGAGCAAATGTCCCTTTTGCCGATAATGAAATATTCTATGGTCCGACGGCTGAATATGCCGATGAAAAGGTAAGTGTGATTCCTGATTTCATTGCCAATTGCGGTATGGCAAGGGTCTTTCGATACCTGATGAATGATGATGTACTGATTCAGGACCGCGCTATTTTCGAGGATGTTTCTTCCTGCATCGCCGAAGCGATGAAAGAGGTTCATGAATTGCATCCCGCAAAAACCGGTTTTGCAGCGGCTGCGCTGGAGTGGTCAATCAGTAAACTGGTTTGAGTACGGATCCCTGTGCTCAGACATCTGTCGACGCTGCCGGGATTCAATTGTTATCCTGTTGATCTCGCCTCCGGTGAAGCTCAACTTAGCTGAATTATTAAAGGTCTTCCTCCTATGATGAATGAGTATCTCGATCAGAATTTTCTTGGGAACAGTCTCCGGGCTTATATGATCGCTGCCGCCATTCTTCTTGGCGGACTGATTCTGAAGAAATACATTTCTCAGTTGTTCAGTTGGATCCTCTTTAAAATTTTTCAGAAATACGGTAAGGAAGTAGGGGTAAAAAAATTTATAAATCTGCTCTCGGGACCTGCAGGTTTGCTTGTCCTTACCGGGATAATCTACCTGGCATTTCACAGACTCAGCTTTCCGGATGAATGGGAGATGGTTTCTGAAAAAGTATTTGGTGTGAGGTTCGTGATCAATCAGTTGTATGAGGCAGCATTGATTGTTGGTATCTGCTGGCTTCTGATTCGTGTAGTAGAATTCATCGGGCTTTTCCTTATGGCGCGGGCTTCTTATACTGTAAGTACACTGGATGATCAGTTCATACCTTATTTCAAGTCTGCCGTTCAGATCATCATAGGGGGTATAGGATTAATGACGTTTCTGGGTGCTGTCTTTAACCTCAATGTCATTTCCATTTTGGCCGGACTGGGAATTGGCGGTATCGCGCTTGCTCTGGCGGCAAAAGAAACCCTGGAAAACCTGTTGGGCTCATTCACTATTTTCTTTGACAAACCTTTTAAACTTGGAGATATGGTAAGGGTTGGAGAAAATGAGGGAAGGGTGGAACATATTGGTTTTCGTTCAACGCGTATCAGGTCTCTTGACAGGAGACTGATTACCGTGCCCAATAAAAAGATGGTTGATTACGAACTTATAAATGATACTGACCTGGAAGTACGCAGAGCCAGATTCAATATCTCGCTTGTGTATTCCACCAATTCTGAGCAGTTAAGGCAGATCATGACGGAAATACTTGATGCGCTGAACGCACACCCCTTGATTGAACCGGATCCATTGGTCAGGTTTCATGAGTTCGGTGAGAGCTCCTTGAACATTCTGGTCATTTATATAAGCCGTACCCCTGAACCAAAGGACTTTCTCAAAGTGCGGGAAGAGGTAAATTTCAGTATTATGGAGATTGTCCGTATGAACAATTCCGATTTCGCTTTTCCTACCCGTACAGTGATGCTGGAAAAGGAATCACCCTGATCAATTGAATATATACAACGTCTGAGAGCCCGGATCATATTCCGTCTGGTACTGTTTCAGACTTCGTACAGCCGGTCCGTTCTGTACGCTTC
>CAZJDX010000022.1:0-58904 GCA_964544885.1 uncultured Flavobacteriales bacterium | reverse complement strand
CGAAGGCCGCTCTTTGCCAGATGAAAAAATTCCGCGAAGCGGAAAGGGGAAAATACAGCCTTGATCTTTTCCCTGCCTGCGTGCCTTGCAATCGGCAGGCAGGTATGTTTCTTTCTCTCAATCATGGAAAAGAAAGAAAATAAATCATGGTCAGAGCAGGTTAAGCTTTCCGGGAACCTGATACAAAGAAGATGAAGAAGCATCCTCTATAAGCCTGCTAAACAAAATGTGGCTTAAGCCCCTCTTCAAATCACGAAAACAATTTAACATAATATTTCGCAAACAAGAATAATCACAATTAAAAAAGGCTTCAGTTACGAAGCCTTTTTTAATTGATAACTAAAACTATATAATAATTAATCCCAAAAACTATTCAGCATAATCAATTCACATCCCACCAAACTCTGGTATCCTGAAGGTCAGGGCCTTGTGCAGCGACAGCGGCTGAATAATTTCCGCTGTTCAGTGTTTGCTCATCAACTGCATATTTAATGCGAAGTGGAATACCGCTTCCATCCAACACACCATCAGCAGGCAATTGAAGAATTCCAAAATCCAGTCTTCTCCATTCGGTCCATCCCTGAACTCCCTGGTTATAGAGGGCGATCCATTTTTGTTTACCAATCTTGTGTTTGAAATCTGCTCCTGATCCTGCATTGGTATAGTCTACGCTGGGTTGGGCCAGATAGGCATCAATGTCTGTTTGTGTAACCGGAGTTCCATTGAGTTCGGTCCAGAATTCGATGCTGGCCTGAACACCTGCATTATAATGTGCCTGAGCATCGGTAACATTCCATCCTCTGGCTGCAGCTTCCGCCAGCATGAATTCAACCTGGGCATAGTCCATGAAGATTCCCGGCATACTTTCAGACAGTACCAATTCCGAACGCTGTGAAATGGAAGAGTTGGGTGTCGCTGCGGCGTTTCCTTCACTCAAACCATATACTTCTCCGGTCCATGAATCATCAGCGGTTGCCTTGGCATAGTAGCAGGGCAGACGGGGATCATTTTGCGCTACCAGAATATCCAGCATGACATTACTTGCGGCATAGTCAATCCTTCTGTCAATGTATCTGTTAAAATAGATTGGATTGGCATCGCTTCCTTCCCCGTAAGGGAAGAGTGCATTGTCGGCATTGGAGTCAAATGCACCAGAACTTACCGCCGCTTCAAATTCACTCTGTGCGGTTGAGGCGTTTCGGTCAACCATTCTCAGCGCGACACGCATCTTAAGTGAGTTGGCGAATTTTTTCCAGAGACTCATATCGCCGCCATAGACAAGGTCTCCCGAAGGACCAGCTTCACTTTCATTGATGAGTGAAAGAGCCGAGTTGATTTCAGAGATGAGTCCCGCGTAAATGTCCGCCTGGTTATCATACTTGGGTGCGCGGGTAACATCAGGATCCAGCGCTTCGGAATAAGGAATATTTCCCCAGGTATCGGTCATGTTCTGGATAAGCCATACTCTGAGTATGGTTGCCACAGCGATTTGGTTGGCCGGAAATCCGGAGGCAGATGCAGCGCCCGGATCGCGTTTGCAATTGTCGATAATACGATTGAGTTCACTAAGTCCACCGGCCTGAACTTCCGTATCGGTCAGTCCGCCGGCATAGAAGAATCCGAAGTAGGAATTGGTAATGGCGGTTCTGAACTGATAGCGGCTTTCGGATGTGTATTGGTTGGAGGCCCAGTACTGTGCCAGTTGATTTCCGACATTCGCGCCCCACCATACATCATGGGTAAAGTCCATTAATCCGCGCTGCGCTCCGGCAAGGTAATAACTGTTCGGTACCTCTCTCGGATTGTTAGGATCGTCGTTGATCTTGGTAAAATCTTTTTCGCAGGAAGTGAGTGTTAAGCCGGTTCCAAGTGCGAGCAAAAGACCTGTATAATAGATTGATTTTTTCATAGGTTTCCTGGTTTTGAATTAGAATTTAACATTTAGACTCACTCCATAAGTACGTGCAGTAGGTAACTGACCACCTTCTATACCCTGAATGTTATTGGTTGATACAGCGGCTTCAGGATCGATATGCGGTACATTCTTATCGATGATGGCAAGGTTGCGTCCCACCAGGGATATGGATAATCCCTGAATGGCTGTCTGTGCAAACAATTTCGATGGAAGTGAATAGGTAAGTGTAATCTCTCTCAGTTTTACGAAGGAAGCATCATAGACATCGGCTGCTGAGATTACATATCCGCCATCAAGGAAGAAATGATCGATGGCAGCAATGGAACCGGTATTTTTTGTTCCGTCGGATATCGGATTTCCGTTCGCGTCAACCCCTGTCTGTACTACTCCTTCCAGGACAATGCCATTGGTGCGGATGTCATTTTCAACGGTCTCTTCAAGCGTTCCGGAATACTTACCCCACATATTTGACATGGAGAAGATCTTTCCTCCGTCCTGGAAGTCAACCAGAGCGAAGAGACGGAATCCTTTATATTCTACCCAGGTATTGAAACCTCCGGTGAAGTTGGGCAGCACCGAACCCAGTGGCTGTACCTTGGCGGTCCTTGCATAGGCGTTGGTGGAAGGATCAATGATCTTGTTCCCGTTCGCGTCATAAGCGTAATCATATCCGACAAGCTGACCATACTCCATTCCCGGACGAGCCTGGAAGGTGACGGAGAATGGCGCATTCTGAATGAGAAGGCTTTCTGTTTCTTTTCCATTCTCATCAGTATAGAGTTTCTCAACCTTATTGGTGTTCTTGGCATAATTAGCACCGACGCCCCATTCAAATCCGGATTTGGTACGAACCGGAACGAGTTTCAGCATCAGTTCAATTCCTTTATTACTCAGTTCAGCCGCATTGTAGAATTTAGAACTGTATCCTGTGGCGGAACTCTGCTGTACGGCAAAGATCACATCCTTGGAAAGTGAGTTATAATACGTGAAGTCCACTGAAGCGCGACCGTCAAGGAAGATCATTTCAGTTCCTACTTCCCATGAACTGGTTAATTCGGGTTTCAGATCTGTATTATTAGATCTGTTCGGAACGATCGCGGTGGCCATCCCTCCGAAATTGGTGGATACGTTTGGCCTGGTCTCGATCGCTGAATAGGCAGGCGGATCGATAGCTGTGCTTGCCCAACCTGCTCTGATCTTACCATAGTTCAGCCATTTTGCTTCCAACAGTTCTGAGAAAATAAAACTTCCGGTAACAGAAGGGTAGAAGTATGAATTATTATCCTCCGGAAGTGTGGAACTCCAGTCGTTCCTTCCGGTCACATCAAGATACAGGAAACTCTTAAAACCAATTGAGGCGCTTCCAAAAATCGAATTCCTCCGCAGCTGGCTTGTGAGTGGAGTAGCTTTAATATTGCCGACTGAATTCGACAGACTGTAATAATCAGGAACGTTCAATCCGCTTTGCGTTTCAAACAGGTTGTTGATTGTTTTTCTGTCCTGACGATTGGCTCCAACCAGTGCATTGAAATCAAAGTTTTCATTCAACGCGGTTTTATAGGTAAGCATCAACTCGTAATTGTTCTCCTGGAAGGTGATGTCATTCTCTGAATATTTTGAAATGGCCGCGCCGCCTTTTGCTACCCGCTCCTGGCGGAAGTCGTTGTAGAAGTCGGTCTTGAGACTACCTGCGATGTTAAATCCTTTTCCAAGGTCATAACCCAGGGAAGCCAGTCCGTAAATCCTGTTACGCACATCGGTTTCATAATCTTCGTAGGCAGTCCAGTAAGGATTGTCCCAGTAGAGCGGACTCAGGTCATCTTCAGCATTCATGTTCCAGGTACGTTGAGTTCCATCCGGATTTTTGTAATCCTTCAGCTGACTCATGTCAAGCTGACGCTGCCACCACTGGGTGAAGTTCGATGCAAGACTGTTGTAACCCGTCTTGGCTCGTCCTTTGCCGTTTGCTCTCATGTAATTTACCGATACATTGCTGGTGAGTCTCTTTGTAAATTTATTCATACCGTTAAAGCTCAGCACATTTCTGTTCAGCGATGAGTTTGGAATGGTTCCATTCTCATTCAGATTGGTATAGGAAAGGCGGTAGGTTGTATTTTCATTTCCGCCATCAACGGCAATACTGTTATGTCTGGTGATTCCGGTCTCAAAAAAGTCCTTTACATTGTCGGGGTTCGCAACCCAGGGAGTAACTTTATTATAGTTTGGCATGGAAGGATAGTAACTATCCCACTGCCGTACCAGTTGTCCGTTCATTTTTGGTCCCCAGCTTCCGTCATACTCAAAATTTGATCGCAGCTGAGTGGTGTCAAGTCCGCTTTGAATAAAATCTTCACTGGCACCACCTCCGTAAATATCCTGGTAGTCCGGTAAGACGGCTACTTTGCTGAAAGTTATTCCAGTGGTAAAGGATACTCCTACAGGAGATTTTTTTCCGCTACGGCTGCGGGCCACTCCTTTTTTGGTGGTGATGATGATCACCCCGTTCGCGCCTTGCGCACCGTATAGCGCGGATGCCGAAGAACCCTTCAGTACATTGATACTTTCTATATCATCCGGATTGATATCCTGAGCGGCATTTCCAAAGTCATATCCATGCGCGCCTCTTACCTGATCGGTAGTGGCAAAATTGCTGTTGTTGATCGGAACTCCGTCAACTATAAACAGAGGCTGATTTTCATATGAAATGGATCGCACTCCGCGCAGGAGAATTCTGGAAGAACCACCCAGGTTGCTGGAACCGGTGATATTCACACCGGCAACCTTTCCCTGCAGAGAGTTAATGAAATTGGTTTCTTTGGCAGTACTCACCTGCTCACCCGATACCTGCTGGGTGGAGTAGCCTAATGATTTTTCCGAACGCTTGATACCAAGAGCGGTTACAACTACTTCGTCCAGTTTTAATACATCCGCATCGAGAATCACATCCATCACATTGGATGCGCCGATAGGTACATCTTTTGTCTTCATACCTATACCTGAAAATCGCAGCGACTTGGCTGTCTGAGGAACAGGAAGGGAATAGTTACCGTCAATGTCGGTGGAAGTTCCCTGTGTTGTTCCAACAATGACCACACTGACTCCCGGAATGCTCAGGTTGTCCTGCGAAGAGGTAACTCTTCCTGTGATCACTCTGTCTTGTGCGGTTGCCTGCAAGCAGGTAAATGCAAGCAACAAGGCTAATAGCGTACATCTTTTTTTCATAAATTTTGGTTTTGGTTAAACAAGCGTTTCCTGAAAATTTGAACCAAATTAGAAAAATATGAATAGAGATTAACAAAATTTAACTTAATTTTTCATGTTTTGCTGTTCATTTCTTTAAAATCAATGCATTATTGTTTGAAAAATCCTGATGGCCCTGTATTTCTGCTTTAAAATCAGTGAGTTCAGAAAAATACCTTATCCTATTCTTATAATCTTATCAGGTTAATTTCTCATGTACAAGAACCGCTGAATACAGAATCTCAGGCAGGAAATTTCCTTAAAATCAGATTTCATGACTTGAATCAGGAAAGCTGAGCTCTATTTTAATTGGCTGAGAGCAAAGCCAATCAACAGGATAAAGTGCATAACTCTTTAAAAAACTTGACTGATATTTGACAATCGCCTTAAATTTGCCCCCATTAAACCCAACTAAACCCAAAAACACAGAAAAATGAAAAAACTTATTCTTACAGTTGCCTTAGCTTCTGCAGCAGCATTTGTTAATGCACAAGACATGATGTCAAAGAGAGGTACCCCAATCCTTCCTGAATCAGGTGACTGGAGTATCGGCTTTGATGCCGCACCACTTATCAATTATTTCGGTAATTTTTTCAGTGATGCCGGTAATAACTCTGCTAACGCTCAATACCAGGAGCCATTTACCATTGTTGGTAAAATGATGAAGGACGAAAATACCGCAATTCGTGCAAAAGTTCGTATCGGAATCGGAAGCTACAAAGATGAGAACCTTGTTCCTCAGGATGGATCAACTGCTACACCAGTACCAACCGTAGCTGACAGCTGGAAAACCTCTACCATGAATGTTACTCTTGGAGCAGGTCTTCAGAAGTTCCGTGGAAAAGGCCGTCTGAAAGGTTTCTATGGCGCTGAAGCCGGAATTATGCTGGGAAGCGGCAAACATACTTATGAGTATGGCAATGCTTTCTCTACCACTAACCCTGCACCAACTACCACAGATTGGGATGATTATGATCCAATGACTGGTACATGGAATACAATTTCTGCAGGTAGCCGTACCACTGAGCAGAAAGAAGGTTCTTCTTTTGGTCTTAACATCCGTGGTTTCATCGGTGCTGAATACTTCTTCGCTCCAAAAATGTCTATCGGCGCTGAATATGGCTGGGGACTTGGACTTATGTCATGGGGTGAAGGTGAAATCACTTCTGAATCATGGAATGGAACAGGTGTGGCAACTGCTACCTCTAAAACCGGTAAATCTTCCAACTTCGTAGTTGATGTAGATAACGCCAGTGGTTCAGTTGTTCTTTCTCTGTACTTCTGATCTGATAAGCATTATAAAAAAAGTCCTCTGTTTTTACAGGGGACTTTTTTTTATCCTTTTATTTTACCCTTATCTGACCACTCTTCTGATCTCTCTTTCCTGATCTTTCTTTTTCAGGTCATCTCTTTTGTCAAACATTTTTTTACCCCTCGCGAGGGCAATATCCAGCTTGGCGAAGCCTCTCTCATTAAAGAAGAGCCTGACAGGTATCAGCGTGGTTCCTTTCTCCTTTAACTTTGAGACAATCTTGCTTATTTCGGACTTTGTTAAGAGCAATTTACGAAGTCTTTTGGGTTCATGGTTATTGTATGAACCTTGTTTATACTCGCTGATATGCATGTTCTTGATCCAAAGGTCGCCATGGTCAGCGATACAATAGGCATCCGTCAAACTCGCCTTGCCTTCCCTGATCGATTTAACCTCGGTTCCGGTCAGCACTATCCCTGCCGAATATTTTTGCAATAAATGGTATTCGTAAGAGGCCTTCTTATTTAAGATGACTATTTCTTTCAGGCTCATGGAGGTTTAAAGGACAAAGGTAAGAAATAGCAAAGCCTCTAAATTTGATCTTGAAAGATTGCAGAGGTGAATTGATGCATGCCGGAAAGTGAACATCTGATTGGAAGCCATCTTAAATACAGACTTTATAGTTTATTCAGGTATTTTTCTTTAGACAAAGCTCAATCGTAGGACATACTCAGAGAGGGTCTGGTCAGGAAGTGAAATGCAGGATAAAGGAAAGAGAGGCCGAAAAAGTCAAGGGATATTTCTGAGATGGCTTCTAAACCTACCTGAAGCGCGTCAGGAAAAAGAAAAACTCAGATGTAAACAATAAGAATTGCTCATGAGTCCGGGTTCCGGTACGGCGATATACCATTCATTCCAGCTTTCCCCGGGGGCGCCTCTTTATTCACTCACGATTAGTACCGGAATTTTAACTCTGTGTCTTACCGCGCCAACCGTCGTACCCAGCAGCAGATCCTTGAAGCCTTTGTGTCCATGTGCCCCCATGACCAGCAGATCCGCACCAAATTCATTCACGATCCTTGGAATCTCACGCTTAGGATTTCCGTAACCAAGTTTTATTTCAACCTGATATCCTTTTGCCCTGAGATCTTCTGAATATTTCTTCAGGCTTTGCTTGTCGCTCCTCTCTTCAAAATCTCTTATTTGTTCCTTCATCATCAGGGCTCCGGCCGATTCCACAATATGGACAAGCAGGTATTCGCAATTCTTGCCACCCTGCCGGATTCCATTGACAATATTGGGTTGATCCATATTGGAGAAGTCGAGAGCGATGGCGATTCGTTGATAGGGCCTGGTTTCAAGAGATAAAATTTCACTTACAGGGACATGCGGAATCTTTCCCTGTGAGCGTTGCCTGGTATGAAAGAATGGCCTGAAAGTAATATAGAGCAGGAGCAGGAAAGCGGAGATAGCCACAGGAACTACAGTCAACCATAAGACTATAGGTTTTTCACTCTCACTCAGCCAGCCGGATATTTGTTCAAAGACCAGCTTTGAATTCAGCACGACGATAATGCCTGCCGCGATCCAGGCAAATACCTGTACATATTTTTTAATGGTGAATTCTTTCATTTTGTTTCTATCGCTGACAAAATGGATCAGCGGTATCACTGCGAAACCAAGCTGCAGACTCAGAATCACCTGTGAAAGAATCAGGAGTTTACCGGTTGCTTCTTCGCCGAAATAAATGATCGTGAAGAGCGCCGGTGTGATCGCGATAATCCTGGTGAGCAGTCTTCTTATCCAGGGGGCTATCCTGAGATTAAGATAACCCTCCATGACGATCTGGCCGGCAAGTGTTCCGGTAATGGTCGAACTTTGTCCGGCCGCAATGAGTGCGATCGCGAAGAGGGTAGGCGCCCAGGTTGTTCCCAGGAGTGGTTCCAGAAACCGGTGTGCATCCTGGATCTCCGCCACCTCATACATCCCATGCTTAAAAAAAGTTGAAGCTGCCAGTATCAGGATTGCCGCGTTAACGAAGAAAGCCAGGTTAAGGGCTATGGTCGAATCAATAATATTATAGCGTATGGCTTTCCTGATTTCCTTGCTTTCCCTTTTGAACTTCCTGGTCTGGACAAGTGATGAATGCAAATACAGGTTATGCGGCATTACCGTTGCCCCAATGATGCCGATCGCAATATACAAGGCCGCACTTCCGGGAATGGAAGGAATAAATCCGGTGGCTACTTCGGCCAGATCGGGTTTCGCGAAGATCATTTCTGCGAGAAAGGCCATTCCGATGATCGAGATAAGTCCCAGAATAAATGCTTCCATCTTTCTGATCCCAAAGTTGATGAGAAAGAGTAAGAGAAAGGTATCCAGAACGGTGATGCAGACACCCCAGATAAGCGGAATGTCAAATAATAGCTGAAGACCTATCGCCATTCCCAGTACTTCCGCCAGATCACAGGCTGCGATAGCTATTTCTGCCAGAAAATACAGAGCCAGGTTCACCGGTCTTGAATAGGTTTCCCTGCTGGCTTGTGCAAGGTCTCTTCCCCTTACGATTCCCAGTCTTGCGCTCAGGCTCTGCAGGAGTAAGGCCATTAAATTCGACATGAGCAGTACCCATATCAACGCGTAACCAAATTGCGAACCTCCGGCTATATCGGTAGCCCAGTTTCCCGGATCCATATATCCGACACTGACCAGGTATGCCGGACCGATAAAGGCCAGGAGTTTTCTGAATCCGCCACGGTGCCTTTCGGTATCAACCGACTCATGCACTTCTGCCAGTGAGGCTGTACTTTTATTTTTATCTGACATATCAGGAGTTTTCTTGCGAGACCAGTAAATTCTTTGCTACTTCCGAACTGATGTGGATGCGGGTGTTCTTGCCCTGGAGTGAAATATCCATTGACTTGTCAAATTCCTGTATATCCTTAACGATGACTTTCTGACCGATGGCAAGATCATTTTTTGAAAGATAGCGGAGAAAACTGCTGCCATGGTCCAGCACACCGGTAATGCTCACTCTTTCACCTCGTCCGACCTGCGAAAGCGGAATGCTCTGAAGCTGATGAATCCTTCCTTGTTCATCAGGGATGGGATCCCCATGGGGATCAATTCGCGGCCGTCCCAGAAATTGATCCAGCTTTTCTATTAACTCATCCGACCTGATGTGCTCAAGTTGCTCGGCCATTTCGTGTACCTCATCCCATTTGAAACCCAGTTTTTTGACAAGGAAAAATTCCCATAACCTGTGCTTCCGGATAATAGCTACGGCGATTTTCTTTCCGGAGGAGGTGAGTGAAACGCCTTTGTATTTTTCATAAGCGATCAGTTTCTTTTCCGAAAGCTTTTGAAGCATGTCCGTCACCGATGCGGGTGAGGTTCCCAGATGCTTTGCAATGGAACTGGTACTGATTTTCTTTTCTCCGCCTTCCAGGAATTTGTAAATAGCCTTCAGGTAGTTTTCTTCGGTATAAGTATTCATGAACAATAGTTGTGTCGGAGCTATTGATTTTATTTTCAATTCTGCCACCGGCTTATGGAAAAAATTTAGACAAATCTAAATATTAATTTAGATCGTTCAAATAAATTTTTAAATGTACCAGCAAATTATCTGCTAACAGCTTGATATTCATACCAGAGCATCTCATCCTTCATGAAGGTTAAGAGGGATTGATTACCTTCGCAGGCAATGAGTATTTACAGAACTTTAATCCGGCCGATGCTCTTTTGCTTAAAGCCGGAAATTGCACATCACCTGGTGTTTCGCCTCCTGAAGTTCCTTAGTAAGGTTCCCGGTTTTAACTTTCTGATGAAGAAACTATTCGTCAGGGAAGATAAGGAGCTTCAACAGCGCTTGTTCGGACTGACATTTCCGAATCCTGTCGGACTTGCCGCCGGATTCGACAAGGATGCCACCTTGTTTGAAGAATTATCTTTGTTCGGATTCGGATTTATAGAGATCGGAACTCTTACGCCTGTAGCGCAACCCGGGAATCCGAAACCAAGGATGTTTCGTCTTCCTGAAGACAGAGCCCTGATCAACAGAATGGGTTTTAACAATGAAGGTGTTCAGGCGGCTCTTCGCAGACTTAAGAAAAGGAAAGCCGGCCTCATCATTGGTGCTAATATTGGCAAGAATAAGAACACGCCGAATTCGGAAGCTGCCGGTGATTATGAAAGTTGTTTCCGCGACTTGTTCGATTACGTTGATTACTTTGTGGTAAATGTCAGTTCTCCGAATACGGCAGGCCTGCGTGAACTTCAGGAGAAAGAACCATTGCTTAACATACTTAAGCGATTGCAAAAACTGAACGAAGAAATTTCATCCGTTCGTATCAAGTCCGGTAAGCAAAAGCCTTTATTGCTGAAGATATCTCCCGACCTGAGTGAGCGCGCGCTTGATGAGATCATCGAAGTTTGCCTGTCGGCTCGTTTGGATGGCATCATTGCAACGAACACAACTACCGGACGTGATGGACTGAAAAGCGACCCGAAACTAATCAGCGGTTGCGGAGCCGGAGGATTAAGCGGATTACCATTGAAAGACCGCTCCACGGAAATGATCCGGTATATTTCCAAAAAGTCCGCCGGCAAACTCTCCATTATCGGAGTGGGAGGTATTCACTCCGCTCAGGATGCAATTGAAAAGCTTGATGCAGGTGCAAGTCTTGTTCAGCTGTATACCGGATTTATTTATGAAGGACCCTCGCTGATCAAAGAGATTAACAGTGCCTTGAGAAAAACTGAAAGGAGCAGGGTTAATTTCCTTTAACCTGAATCTTATTCAGTTTTCGCCGAGCTGCTGAGATGTTTTAAGACCTTTGCTTCGATGTAGAATATGATTTCTTCCACAATATTCTTGGTCTGGTCGCCTGTCCGTTCAAGTTTTCTGATGGTGGAAACAATATGCAGCGCCTGCATGGTTTTATCGGGGTTCTGCTTTATAAAAGCGGCAAGCACCGAATTGGCTTTCGCGTTTATCTCATCCAGGCTGTCGTCTTTCTTGAATACGCCGCGGGCCAGTTTGGTGTTTTCCTGGTCAAAGGCCATTTGTGCATCCTGCATCATCTCAACAGCCATGGAGTACATACGTTCAAGTTCAGTTGTCTCAAGTAATTGAGGATCGAATTTGGCATCTGCTTCCGCGACATACCTGGCAATCCCGTCTGCAATATCACCTATCCTTTCAAGGTTTGAATTGATCTTCAGTACTGCCAGAACAAAGCGGAGATCGATGGCAACAGGGTTGAACAAGGCGAAAATATTCTCGCAATCCTTGTCAATTTTAAGCTCGAGGGCATTCACGCGTTTTTCATTGAAGTTAACCTCGCGTGCGAGCGATTTATCGAAGCTTAGCAGTGCTTCCTTTCCTTTCTGTAACTGAGAACTTACGAGAGAAAACATTTCAAGCATCTCATCTTTCAGGCGCTTCAGCTCCGTATCCAGGTGTGTCATTCCAATAGTGTTTATAAGGTAAAACTAATCCATTATTTGCAATGCTCAACCAAACCTTCCGGTAACATAATTCTGTGTTTGCGTTTTCGATGGGTTGGTAAAGATAACCGGTGTGGTATCATATTCAATGAGTTCACCCAGGTAGAAGAAAGCGGTCTTGTCGCTTACCCTTCCTGCCTGCTGCATATTGTGGGTTACAATAATGATGGTATATTTTTGTTTTAACTCATAGATGAGCTCCTCGATCTTTGCAGTGGAGATAGGGTCCAGAGCTGAAGCAGGTTCATCCATGAGAAGTACGGAAGGCTCAATGGCCAGCGCCCGGGCTATGCACAGTCTTTGCTGCTGACCTCCGGAAAGTTCGAAAGCCGATTTTCTGAGTTTGTCTTTCACCTCATCCCATAGTGCGGCCTGCCTGAGAGATGTCTCCACACGCTCTTCAATGAATCCGGAATGGTTGATATCATTTACTCTGAGTCCATAAGCGACATTTTCATATATTGATTTTGGAAAGGGGTTGGGTTTTTGAAAGACCATTCCGACTTTTTTGCGAAGCTCGTCTATCCGCATCCCTCCGATATTTTTATAGATATCTTTCCCGTCCAGTAAAACATCTCCGCTTATCTTCACCTTGGGAATGAGATCATTCATTCTGTTAAACAGACGGAGGTAGGTTGATTTACCGCAACCGGAAGGACCTATCAGCGCTGTAACTGTGTTCGCCTCAAAACTCATGCTTATATTTTTCAGCGCATGAAAGTCATCGTAGTAGAGATTTACGTTTTTTGTTTCAATCTTATGCATCTTAATTCATTTTTACTTTATTTGAAAAGTATCTTCTCAGTGCATTCGCCATCAGGTTGAGGAGTAAAACCAGGAGAACCAGCACCAGGGCGGTACCATAGGCCATGTCTCTTGATTCCTCAATTTTTGTTCCGCTTGTCGATATTACGTAGAGGTGATAGGGAAGGGCCATCACCTGGTCAAAAATGCTTTCAGGGAGTTTGGGAAGGAAGTATGCCGCAACGGTAAAAAGTATGGGGGCGGTTTCACCACTCACCCTTCCTATGGAGAGAATAAGTCCGGTCAGGATATTCGGTAATGAAATTGGCAACACGACACGTCTGATGGTCTGGAGTTTGGATGCGCCTAAGGCCAGACTACCGTGACGGAAGCTGTCATTTACTGCTATCAATGCTTCTTCAGTTACTCTTATGACGACAGGGAGTGTAAGCAGTCCGAGTGTAAGTGAACCCGCAAGAATGGAATCGCCAAATTCAAGGGTGTTCACAAAAAGCGCCATCCCGAATAATCCAAAAACGATGGAAGGTATACCCGCAAGGTTATTGGTCATCAGTTTGATAAACCTCTTATACCAGGAGTCCTTTGTATACTCATGTATGTATATTCCGGCCAGCACACCGACGGGAAAAGCGAACAGCATGGAACCGGCGATCAGGTATAGGGTTCCTATAATAGCCGGATAAATTCCTCCTTTGGTCATTCCGTCTTCTGGCATCTTCGTCAGGAAGTCCCAGCTGAGCACGTGCCACCCACGTACAAAGATGAATTCCAGTATCCAGAACAGGAGGGCCAATACCAGAATGCTGAAAATTCTGAAGACCCAGAATGCGAATACCTCTTTGGTTCTTTTTTTCATACTCATTGCTTTTTCATTTTCCTCCGTGATGAAATAAATTCGATCCAGAGATTGATCAGCAGGGTTATGATGAATAGGATACAACCCAGCGCGAAGAGGGCTTTAAAGTGAACACCGCCTTGTGGCGCCTCTCCCAATTCGGCCGCGATAGTGGCCGGTATGGTTCTTACCGGTTGCAGAAGCGAACTCGGCATGACCGCCGCATTTCCGGTGACCATCAGCACAGCCATCGTTTCACCGATCGCACGACCTATTCCCAAAATTGCAGCCGCGGTAATTCCTGACATGGAATAGGGAAGGATGACCCGTGATATGGTTTGCCAACGGTTGGCGCCCAAAGCCAACGATGCTTCCTTCATGCTTCTCGGCGTGTTGCGTATGGCATCTTCAGAAACGGTAATGATGGTAGGAAGTGCCATGATAGCCAGGACAACACTCCCGGCCAGCGCGGTTTCACCGACAGGAAGTTTAAAGTAATCATGAATCATCGGGACAATGACGATAAGTCCAAAGAAACCATAAACCACGGAAGGAATACCGGCAAGAAGTTCAATCACGGGTTTCATGATCTTCTGAACTCTGTGATCCGCTATCTCCGCCATATAGATGGCTGTTGATAATCCGATAGGTAAGGCGATGAGGATCGCTACGACAGAAACGAGGAGTGTGCCAAGTATTAATGGAAGCACGCCTAATTGGACAGCGGGTTCCGCTGTCGGATACCATTCCTTTCCACTAAGAAAATCAGGGATGTTGTGTTTATCAACTTTTATCAGCTTGCCATTTGGTTCATCGACAAGGTAGTTGTCAGGATAAACAGCAAGTAAATTCGGAATACTGTCAACCAACTGGTTTAGTTTAGCGGGTAAATACTCGAATTCCGCGCCAATTTCTTCTTCCGAAAAATAATCTCCGAGATTGTTTATGGTAAAAGTGATGATCGGCTCATCATTTCCTCCTATTTCCTTCCAGTTAGTGATTTCCTGGTCAAAGATGTGTTTTATCTGTGATGCGCTAAGTTTATCGACAGGATTATTCCTGTTGACGACAATCACATTGTGATGTTCCAGTGGAGAAGTGTTAAAGAGTGAAAAACCTTCTCTGAAAAGGAAAATCACAATCAGCAAGACGGTAAAACTGGTGACAGTTCCGCTTAGCATCAGGATCCCTTCAATGAACCTTTCCGTAAATCTTTTAAATCTTCTTTTCAATTTTCTCGCTTAATCTTGATGTAACAATTTTTTAACAGGTTTAGTCCGGAAACATGAAAAACCTGCCGTTGTCAGCGACAGGCTTCGATAAATTCAGATCACTGCAGTGGAATATATCCGACCTGCTCAACCAGTTTTTGACCTTCCGGACCGGTGATAAAGCTGATGAAAGGCTTGACCAGGGCTTCCTTCGCGGTAGGATAGTAATAATAGAGTGGTCTGACTATTGGGTACGTTTTATTTTTTGCATTATCCAGGCTCGCCGGTACATAGGTCTTTCCTTTATCATAGGAAACAGCCACATCCATAACCTCCTTATTCACATAGGCTAATCCTACATAACCGATCGCGCCTTTAGTCTGACTAACCGATTGGATTATTGCACCGGTTGCCGGCATATTCAGAACAGTCGGCGCATAGTTCTTTCTTGCCATTACATGCTCTTTAAAGAATTCATAGGTTCCTGAACTTGATTCTCTGGAATAGGCAACAATTGTCAGGTCATCTCCTCCTAGCTCTTTCCAGTTCTTTACCTTACCGGTAAAAATGGATTCAATCTGTTCACGTGTAAGTTTGTTCACTTTATTGGATGGATGAACGATGATCGATAGCGCGTCATTGGCCACAATTACTTCTTTGAAGGCCTTTCCGGCATCCTGCAGTTTCAGTCTTTCGTCCATTTTCAGTTTTCTGGATGACATGGCAATATCGGTTGTTCCGTCGAGTAAGGCGGCAATTCCCACGCCGCTGCCTCCGCCAATTACCGTGATGCCGCTTCCGGCATTTTTTTTCATATAGGTTTCGGCTTCCTTTTGTGACAAGGGCAAGACCGTATCACTTCCTTTAATAACGATTTTTTGTGCCTGTGCCGCAAGATTACCCAGCAGTACCAATGCAATTAATAAAACTTTTTTCATTTCTTTTCTCTTTTGGATTGGTTATTTACTTAAAATTTGATTTGCAACCTTAGTGTAAATACATTGTCTTTTAGGTCTTTCATATAGCTCGGTTTACCTGTTGCATCAGCCATATTCACTGATGTTTCGTTACTCACCATATCGTAGTAAGCTGAGATCTTCGCGTTGGCATCCCATCGGTATGCCAGACCAAAACCCCATGTATCATAGCGTAAATCCGAAATTCCGGTAGATTTGAAACCGCTGGCAACGGGTTTTCCTATATCATCACCTTCAATGTCCGTGTTGGGATCAAACCAGTCATATTTGATCACAGCCTGGAAAGGACTGTTTCCCAGACCCTGTACCAGATAAATATAAGCGCCGTTGAAATTTCTTTTGTACACATTGGATGTTACCGCTGCTCTGGGACTATTCACCGATGAGGAGGTGCCGGTTTGTTCGCCCTGTATATACTCCGCGCGCAGGGTAGTAATTCCGGCATTCCAGGAAAAGCTCAGCTGTGCATCAGCGCCCAGGTACTGACGATCGGCATACTTGCCTTTGAAATTACCGTTCTCGACTTTGTATCCTGTATGACCATCCGGATCTTTCGAAACCGAATAAACTGTATCATTATCAACCCTGAATCCTCCGCTATAAATGGAAGCCCCAATGCCATAACGTACTTTCTCAGAAGCGCTTGACCGGTTGATGCTTAGTCTGCCAATGAAATCTTTTTTCTTATCATAATCACTGGCATCGGCTCCTGCTGAAGGTGCTCCAATCCCGTTGAACAATCCCCCTTCCAGTCTTATCCAGTTCCAGTTGCTCATCTTAGGTCCCTGGATTGCGATGCTGGCGCCAAGATCACGCTCACCGGGGAAAATTATCTGCGACATTCTTCCTCTTTCAGGAGATTCGCGCATGCTCGATGAATAGCCGATTTCATAGCCAAATGGTCTGTCGAACATACCACCTTTAAGCTGAACCCAGCCGCTCCACTTATCGGTCAGTACTATGTAGGCATCCTTGATGGCCATTCCCTTTTCAGTGACATCGAACTGTAAAACATACTGAGATGTTGATACTCCTCTTTCATCGGCAGGACTGGTGTAAGTGAATTTTACACGACCTCTCCTGACAGCAAACCTTTTATCCTGTCCGCTTTTAAAATCGCCTCCGGCGAAAGAGGCCTGACCAGCCGAGTCCGCTACCTGAAATTGTGTTTGTATATATCCGCTTATCTTGAGCCTTTGCAGTACATCAAGCCTGGAATTAATGGCTGCGACATTTCTTGTCAGCGTATCCATTGGATTTTCTTCATGATCCTGAGAAAAACTCGTTAGACCGGAACACATCAATAACAGGAGGGGTACTATTTTTTTCATCGTGCATGAATTTTAACAGCAAAGTAACATGCGCAATGTTTCCATAACATTCCTTCAATGTTATGCCAATATTAAATTGTGAACCAATTGTGGCAGTATTGTAAATGAGAGTTAAATCAGAATTTATAAGACACTGATAATGAGTAGTTAACGCCATAGTTGTAAGTGGAGATCCCGGAGTCAATATCAGCAGCGTAGCGGCCATTCTGGTTCTGGTCCTGATAGAAAATACCGGGTTCATTCAGCAGGTCACTTACTGTGAATTTGATTTCACCTCTTTGAAACATTCTTTTGCTGACCTGGAAATCAAGGAGGTTTCTCGGAGATTCTTCAATACTCAGGTATCCTGAGTTACCGACCTGATAAATTCTTTTACCAATCCGGTTATAAATGATGTTGAAACCTAAGCCTGACTTTCCATCCATATACATTAGACCCGCGTTGATGAGATAAGGCGACTGTCCCTGCATGGGCCTGTCTTCTGCCGCTCTTAAGTCGGTTGATTTATCAACTCTTGATTTCATGAGAGCGACATTCCCATACAGATTGAAATTTTCCCATTGAGTCCAGCCAAGCAGGGAATTCAGGATTTCCAGATTTTTCCTCCATTCAAATTCGATACCGTAAACATAGGCGCCGGGAGCATTCTGAAAACTGATCTTTCTTGATCCGGCGCCTGAACTCTCCACGACAGGCTCAATTGGATTGATGAACTTTTTGTAGAATAGAGAAGTTGATAAAATCTGTCCATTGGCAGGGAAGGTTTCGAAACGCAGATCGGCATTATAAATTTCAGTTCTTTTAAGTGAATCATTCCCAATCACGGAAGTAGCGGTACTGAAATCATAGAAACCAAAAGGTGCGAGTTCGCGGAATTCAGGTCTTGCTATGGTTTTTGAAACAGCGAACCTGAGGTTAGATTTTTCATTTAGCGAATAGGCGGCGTTGAGCGATGGTAAAATGTCAAGATAATTTGTCCTGACACGTATGGTATCATTACTATATCCGAATGAATTGAGTTTTTGAATAAAGTTTTCCGCTCTTACACCCCAGACGGCCTTTAATTTCCCGGTCAACTGATTTTCAAACTGGAGGTAAGCGGAATGAAGGTTGGAACTGGCCGAATATTGGTCACTTGGATTCGTAATTTCATCAATCCGGAATCCGCGTGTTCCTATATTGTCAGTTTCAAAGATCGAGTCAAGCGGAGATGTGAGCAGTGTCCAGTCAAATCTTCCTGGATTGGTAACCACGTAACCGAGCACCCTGGCATCGAAACTTCTGTCTTTGTATTGTTCATTATAACCCAGTTTCACCGACTGTCCGTCCCCGATAAATTTCATCGGTACACTAAAGTTAATTTCAGCATTGTAGATGGTTTCGCTGAGGTCTGAGTAAAATTTTCCCGCATAGTTTGGCGATGCATTTCCAAATGGAACGTAGGCATACATAGTGGTATCTTCAGACGAGTTATCCAGATTTCTGTAATAGAACATTCTTCTCAGGTTGGGAACGGATTGTTTCGTTTTATTTGCGCTCCCGTACCATTGCACCTTTATTGCTGAAGAAGGCAAATAGTGACTTCCGGAAAGAATGCTGTTGTAAAAACTGGTAGAGGTATATTTAAGGGCGCTTGCGGCAATTTCCTGCTGGTTTTCAATGTCAATTCCATTTCTCATGATTGTCTGATCTTCGGCATTGACGCTGTACAGATTTTTGAAACTTATTTTGTGATTCTCACTGATCTTGTAGCCAAAATTCAGCAGACCTCCCCAGAAGGTATTCTGTTTGTATTGACGGTCCTGGAAACTGTAGTTTTTAGAACCATCAAAATCATAGTCGCTTCTCTCAACTTCTTGTGTCTTTTGGGAACTTGAATAGCTTAATGCGCCTATTATACCCAGTTCGCGTTTGAAAACCTTTTTGTTTTGTCCGAATGAAAACTGATAGGACTGACTCAGGGGAGCGCTTGCTTTTTCCTGAATCGCCCAGTCATTTTTTATCAGCTTTGAAAATTCAATTTTTGAGTTCAGATCTGATTTCTTGAATGTGTTGGGGTCCGGGAAATTATCAGGTAAACTCCTGCTTCCGTCATCTCTTCCCAGCCAGTCGGTTTTTCCTCCTTTATAGTCATTATATTCTTTTAAGGTACTTATCGAGTTAAAACCTGTTCCGGCGGAAAACGAAAGAAAACCTTTGTCAGGGATATCGCGTGTATTCAATTGAAGAATCCCGCCGGCAAAATCGCCTTGTAATTCCGGCGAAGCTGTTTTGACGATAATGAGGTTGTCAAGCAGGGAAGAGGGGAAGAGGTCAAATGAAAATGCTTTTCTGTCGGGTTCGGTACTGGCAAGAGGAACATTGTTGAGCGTCGCGCTGTTATACCGTTCATTCAGTCCCCTAATAATCACAAATCGGCCTTCCTGGATACTGGCGCCGCTTACCCTGCGGATTACTTCCCCGGTGTTTTTGTCGGCTGTTTTTTTAATGGCTTCAGAAGAGATGCCATCCTGAACTGTGGCGCTTTTCTTTTGCATAAGCAGAATGGATCCAATACTTTCTTTCTTCAGATCGGCCGTAATCACCACTTCGTTAAGCTGAAGATTTGCCGGCTCCATGACAACATCCAATACCGTCACCTGCCTCTCTGAAATATCTACAAGCGGTATATTTTTGGTGTTATATCCTATGTATCTGATGACAACTGTATATTTCCCGGCGGGAATATTATCTATTTTATAGAACCCATCCAGATCAGTTACCGTTCCCAGACTGGTACCTTCAATCATTACCGGAACTCCTATAAGGGTTTCATTGGTAATTTTATCAACGATCTTACCGCTGAGTATTCCTCCCTTTGCTTCAAGTGAATATCCTTTGTAAACGGAAAGTAACAGGAGTGTTAACAGGAGAAATGCAGATTGTCTGAATTTGTTTTGTAGAATTTTTTTCATGCAACAAAAGTATTATGACCGTGTAAACACATTTTTACTTGCACGTTATTACTCTGTTAACTAAACGTAAAAAGCCGGCTTTCACCGGCTTTACGAGGAAGAAACAGATATTTATTGTACTAAAAGTTTGAAATTTGAATTTCCTGAATCACTAACCAAATTCAACATATAAAAACCGGGAGCCAAATCCGCTGTTCCAAGTTCCATTTTATTGTAACCGGCATTGAGAATTCCATTTGAAATCTCCCGGATAAGTTTGCCTTGTGAATCAAATAAGACTATCCGGACTTCGGAATTCTTATCAAGGTTAAAGCTCAGTACAGATGTCGAAGACGCAGGATTTGGATAAATTGTGAAATTACTTACGGCAGTTCTTTCTTCAATATCCGTTAATATGTATTCTGTATTCTGACAATCAAAGTCTGTCCAGTCTGCAGTCCAGTCATTACTCCCAAAAGCGCCCCTGAAGTTCACAACATCAAAGAAAGGATCATTCAGATAGGCTGAAGTGAAGCTTGCAGTTCCAAGCAATGGACTTCCGGCCAGGGGCAGGAAGGAAGGATTATCATAGTGGTAAGGATCTTCCAGTTGAATATCGGTGCTGTTGGTCAGGATTGTATTGCTGAAGGAAGGCTGGTTGAACCAGGTAACAATGTCCCAGGTACTGCCGCTTGCGACAGCGAGTGGAGTTGAGCATCCGGCGATCGTGTTGTTCTGGTACTGTAGTTCATTGGTTGTCGCGTTAGCTTCACAGTTTGAACCGTCAATCAGCAGTCCTGTAGGATAACCTGCGTATACCGAGTTGAATATCGAAGTTTTGGCGCTCCTGCGTAAATGTGCGCCGCGTTTATAATTACTGTTAATTGTCGTACCTGAATTGATCATAGGTCCGACGATCGTAACATTGGAGTAGATCGGATGTGTAATGGGAATGTTGGTTGAGCCAGTCGCATCATTATCTGATTCAAAACCGTTTGAACCGGATATGTCCGCAATATTGGAATCTCTGAGCGCAACAAGGAACTGACACTTGCCACGGTAACCGAAATCGGTATCAAAGTCATCGTCCAGACTTCTGAAGGAAATCAGGTGTTTCATATTAACCGTTCCTCCAAAACATTCGAAGGCATCATCACCGTTATAACTGACCATTACATAATCAATGACTGTTCCGGCACCAACGCCGCCTAAAGTTAGGCCGTTGATCTCATTATTTGGCATAAAGGCTATTCCCGAGAACTCAATACGGACATACCTTAGCACTCCGGAGGTGTCATTCGGATCATTACCACCATAGAGTCCTTTGGTTGCATCAACTCCTCCTTCGATCACTTTCTCTCCGGCAGGATCATTGACAGGTGCACGTCCGCAGATAATAATTCCACCCCAGTCGCCATAAGAGCGGGAACCTGCCGGCTCATTGGAGGTGAAAACGATCGGTTGAGCGCTGGTACCATCTGCCACAATCCTTGAGCCCCTGGTAACAATAAGGCTTCCTTTTGTCGCCTTATCTCCTTTGATGATGGTTCCAGGCTGGATGCTTAGTATGGCATTATTGGTTACATAGACAAATCCACTCAACAGGTAGATGTTGTTATTTGTCCAGCTTGTATTCGAAGAAATATCTCCGGAAACAGTGATGACCGATTGTGCATTTGCTTTGTAAACAAGCAGGGCTGCAGCTGCAAGTAAGATTAGTAAGAATTTTTTCATGTTTTTGGTTTGGTTTAATTATTTATCCCAAAAGTACAGGTGCAGTATTATCTCCTTGTTAACACAGACTGAACAAAGAATTACTAAAGTGTAAAAATTGTGTGAACAGTCCTTTTAAAATATAAAAGCCCTTCCGGTTATGGAAAGGCTTTCAAATATTCTGTTGTGTTGATTACTTCGCGAGCGGAACATAACCCACTTCACGTACATAGGTCTGGCCTTGTTCAGAAAGTATATAATCAATGAATGGTTTGATTTTCCCGGCATTCTCTTTGGTAAAATAATAATAGAGAGGCCGGGAGATCGGATAAGATTTATCCTGCGCAGCGTCAATTCCCGGTCTCACATAAGTCTTGCCTCCATCATACGACACATCAATTGGATGAACCTCTGTTGTTTCGTAGGCGAGGCCTATGTAGCCGATGGCGCCTTTGGTTTGACTGACAGACTGAACGATGGCTCCTGTTGCGGGCATCAGAAGTGCTTCTTTGCCAAAGTTCTTTTTATCCAGAACGTGATCCCTGAAAAACTCATAGGTACCCGAGCTGGTCTCTCTTGAATAGTAAATTATTTTCATGTCCTCACCACCGAGTTCTTTCCAGTTGGTGATCTTTCCTGTGAATATCCCTTCAATTTGTTCCCTGGTAAGTTTTGTGACCGGATTGGATTTATTCACAATAACTGATAATGCATCATTGGCAATAACGAGTTCTTCCACATCTATGTTCCGCTGTTTGAGCTTCAGTTTCTCATCCTGTTTAAGGGCTCGTGATGACATGGCAATATCGGTGGTTCCATCCATCAGTGCAGCGATCCCTACACCGGAACCTCCACCTACAATGGTAATGCTTACAGTGCGATCCTGTTTCATAAACTCTTCGCTGAGCTTTTGTGAAAGCGGAAGTACCGTATCAGATCCCTTGACAAGGATTGTCCTGGTTTCATTTCCCTTGCCTTCCTCTTTTTTGGATTCATTACCTGATCTTCCGCATGAAGCAAGAATGATTAAACTTAAAATTACTGACAAGAATTTTTTCATGATGACTGGATTAGATTTTAATATTGAATGTAAAGATATTTATTTGAACTGGATTTCTTCAGGCATTGAATCGGTAGCCAATACCTTTTTGTGTACCTATAAAATGATTACCTAATTTACGACGGATCCTTCTGATGTGTACATCTATCGTACGGTCATTCTCGCTGGCCTTCCGCTTCCATATTCTCTCAAAAATCTCATCACGGGTGAAAACTTTTCCGGGATGGCTGACCAGCAAATGAAGAAGGTCGAATTCTTTCCTGGAGACATGGATCAGTTCCTGATTGAGATAGACAGTATAGGAGTCCTTGTCAATCCTTAATCTTGTGTCCGGTTGTCTTGTCGGTTTAACGGAAATGACCTGACTTGTTGAGTTCATTCTGGTGAGTATCCTCTGTAGTACCGCCTGTGGGCGGATTGGTCTCTGGATATAGTCATCGGCTCCGGCGGAGAAGGCTGCAATTTCAGTTCTCTCATCCGGGTCGTCTGAAAGGATCAACACTTTTACATTCCTGGTAAATATGTTTGACTTGATGAGAAAACAAAGTTCAAAGCAGGCAATATTTTTGTGGAGGGTATCCAGCAAGACAATACCGGGATTGTTTTCCTGAATGAACTTCATGGAATCGGAGAACTGGTCCAGAATCTTTACATCAAAACCCTTTGCTGAAAGTGTTTCCGCGAGTAGCATAGACTCCGTTGAAGGTTCGGTGACAAGAAGCAGGTTGGCGATGTTCATGATTCTTTTTTGAAAATTTCTTTGATCATTCCAAGTAGCAAGGCAGGTCTTACCGGTTTTGTGATAAAATGATCGCCGCCGGCATCCATCGCGTTCATACTGGTATATTCATCTGAATCGGCAGTAAGGAAAAGTACAGGAATATGTTTCAATTCATCATCCTTTCTAAGCTCCCTGCAGGTCTCAATTCCTGACAATTCAGGCATCCTGATATCCAGAATGATCAGATCAGGTTTATTAGACCTGGCAGATGAAAGACATTGTTTTCCGTTGTAGGCACGATATACCTGGAAGTTTTCCTTTTTCAGATTGTAGCTGAGAATCTCTACCACATCCGGTTCATCATCTACTACAAGCACTTTTAAGTTCGGTTCCATATTTTTTTTCTTTTACGAAAGTAGAGCTCGCGTGTAAACTCAGGGTTAAGTCAGTGTGAACGATAAGTTAAGCTATATAATGTTGCAAATCAGGTAAATAACTGTTGTTTTCAGAAAATATTTCAGCTTTCTTACTTGATTCATTTTCTTTTCAACGCAGCCTGAAAGCATTTTCGGCAGGTAAAATACAGGGATGATAAAACAAGTTCCGGAAGAAGGCTATTTCAGATGCTTCGTGTCTGGAAAACATACCGGCAGGGTCGCTGTTCTGAACAACTTCTACGGAAAGAACGATTATATCCTGATGGAAACTGATACTTATGTCCATTAGAAATGTATGGCCGGATCCCTGACTGAATTTTCTTGCAGAGATTCTGTGATGGGATTCGTTCTCGTAAACCGTGTTGTAGCCCATATCCTGCAGGCTGAGTTTGCATTCCTGCCAGATTGAATTTCGTCTTATCATACTCAGACAAGTCTTCATTTTTTTTTCGGGCAAAAATGTAAATGAATTGTTGAGAAATAATTAATCCTGGATTACCGTTTGATGAAAATCAGGTCTATTTTCGTGAAATAAGGATATGCGAGCCAGAAGAAAGAGGATAAAAAGAACCTTGTGGTCTATTGTAGGTGCACTATTCATCATTGCACTTTTTCTGGGTTGGCGGATCTACAGCAAACTTTTTTCACCCAACGTAACACTGCCAACAAGCGGGCAATACCTGTACATTCCAACCGGTTCAGATATTAATGATGTATATGAGATCCTCGAAAAGGGGAACAGTCTTATTGATGGCAACTCCTTTCTCTTTACGGCCAGGCAACTCAACTATGATAAAAACGTAAAGCCTGGACGGTACAAAGTGAAATCCGGAATGAGCAACAGGGAATTGATCCTTCTGCTGAGAGCAGGCCGGCAAACTCCTGTCAGGGTGGTTTTTAATAATATAAGAACCAAAGAGCAGTTCGCATCCAGGATCGGAGAACAAATCGAAGCTACACCGAAAGCAATATTAAATCTGATGAACGATCCTGATTATTGCCATAGCATAGGTTTTAGCACCTCAACAATTGCATGCGTCTTTATACCGGATACCTATGAAATGTACTGGAATACCTCAGCCGATCAGTTTATCCGGAAGATGTTAAGGGAATATGAGAAGTTCTGGAATGCAAGAAGAAAAGCGCTTGCAAAAGAAGCCGGATTCAGTCCGGTTGAGGTATCTATTCTGGCATCCATTGTCCAGCAGGAATCGAACAGGGAGGATGAAAAACCGGTGATTGCCGGAGTATATATCAACCGTCTCAACAAGAACTGGAAGCTGGAGGCAGATCCGACACTGGTCTTTGCATTGGGAGATTTTTCGATCAAGAGGGTACTGAATGCGCATAAGGAAATTGAATCTCCCTACAATACCTATAAGTTCAAAGGTCTGCCACCCGGACCTATTTGTTTTCCGACGATCTCTTCAATCGAATCAGTGCTGAATTACTCCAGACATTCTTATATGTACTTTTGTGCTAAAGATGATTTTAGCGGTTACCACAGTTTCGCCAAGACTTACGTACAACATCTCGTTAATGCCAGGAAGTTTCAACGTGCACTTAACCAAAGAGGAATTAAATCCTGAATGACACACATAAGACGCTCCGTCTTTCTGATTTTATTTTTACTGTCCGGACTGACCTCCAGCTCATCGGTCTCTCCGGTACTCTTATTCTTAAGCAGGCAGGACCAATCTGATACCCTCGGTTACAACCTGGTCAGGGAATTGCCGGCTCTTGTTTACAGAGAAATCACAGCAGGCCGCGTCACTCTTTGGGATTCGCCCGAGAAACAGATCAGGATACTTCCGGCATCCCTGAAGAAACTTGAAGAGAACAGTGGTGAGGTCTTCTCTGATACAAGACAACTTTTTATTTATGAGTTATGGGACCTGGATAAGAAAAAGGGAGAGTTGAAAACCATAGGATTTTATTTCTCCAACAGGACAGTTCAGGGTGAAGATGTGTCATACGGTTTCGTGGAGTATCATACACTTGACAGTCTTTTCAGGGTAACTTACATCCCAACAAATGCCAATGGAAATTGTGAAATGACTTTCTTTGACGTGCTTCAAAGCAGATATTATTCATACAATATCGTTCAGATTGGAACTAAAAAGGTTACCAATGTGAATGAAGCCATCGCCTTGAAACAGGAAGCCAGGTCCTTTATCGCTGACCGCATCCTGCCACCATCCTATAATTGTAAGGATGTCCTTTACCGCATAACCTCCGGTGATACCTTACATGGAGAGTCAGGTCGGCGTTCTGACAGGATTATACAGGGCATGGAGAAATATTTCAATGAGAACATGGAACTGTATTACAATGCCGGCGGGGATCGCCTGACGAATTTTATTGAAGCTGACATTATCCGCCTGAACGAATTGGAAGTTGAGGAGAGATGGATTAAAAGGGATGAAATAATTGAGTATGAATTGATATCACTCAGAATACCTGTCAGGGATGAGTTGCCACTTACATGGCCGAAATCAGATTTACAGATGCCTGATCTGCTGATCGATTTCAACTCAGTTCCTGACCTTTTAAATGAAAAAGAATTCTATTTTCGCATTGTAAAAATCAATGATCAGCACCTTTCAGTCTCACAGTCGGATGCCTATCTGAAAGGACTGAGGACATGGAAATGGAACCAGCTGACAGAGTTTGTAAGGTATGAATAGTGAGAGGCAAGGCCCGATTCACAAAACAACAGATAATGCATAAGATAAAATTTGGAACTGACGGATGGCGTGCAATCATTGCCAGGGAATTTACAGTGGAAAACGTTGCCAGAGTTTCGGAGGCAACTGCCAACTGGTTGTTGAAAAAGAAGCAGAAGCCTTCAATTGTCATTGGGCATGATTGCCGTTTTGCCGGGGAGTTATTTGCCGAAACTGTCGCGGGTGTCATGCTGTCAAAGGGCATAGAGGTATATCTTGCCAAGGGCTTTGTTTCTACACCAATGATTTCACTAGGCGTGTTGAATCACCAGGCTGATCTGGGTGTGATCATTACCGCCTCTCATAATCCTCCTGCCTACAACGGCTTCAAATTAAAAGGCTCATTTGGCGGACCGCTTGCGCCGGCAGAGGTACAGCAGATTGAAGATATCATTCCTGACCAATCAAGTACAGACATTTCTGCTTCCGGGCTTGATGAACTGAAGAAAAACGGGAGTCTGAAAATGGTGGACCTTGAATCGGAGTACATCAGACATGTGGAAAAGAATTTCGATCTTGATTCAATAAGGAATTCAGGATTAAACCTCGCTTATGATGCGATGTACGGAGCTGGTCAAAACGTAATGAAGCGTTTATTTTCGAACCTCACCTTGCTTCACTGTGAAGAGAACCCCGGTTTCCATGGACAGGCGCCGGAACCGATTGATAAGAATCTGAATGAATTCCGGAACTTAATAAAGGAAAGAAAGAACATAGATTGCGGACTTGTCACCGATGGGGACGCGGACAGGATAGGTATGTATGACGGCAAAGGAAATTTCATTGACTCACATCATATCATTCTGCTGTTAATTCACTACCTGGTGAAGTATAAAGGTAAGCGCGGCAAAGTTTGTACCGCCTTTAGTACGACTCCTAAGGTTGAAAAACTGTGCAAACATTATAACTTGCCACTTGATACCGTCAAGATCGGGTTTAAATACATCTGTGAAATCATGCTGAAGGAAGATGTTTTGCTTGGAGGGGAAGAGAGTGGTGGTATCGCGATAACGGGTCATATACCGGAACGAGACGGCATCTGGATGGGTCTCGTCATCTGGGAGTTCATGGCAAAGAGCGGGAAAAAACTACCGGAACTTATCCGTGAGGTTTATGATATTGTCGGTGAGTTTTCTTTCGAGAGAAATGATCTGCACCTGAAGGAGGAAGTCAAAAGAAAAATTGTGGAGAACACCGGAAGGAACTTCTATAAATCATTCGGTAAGTATGTTGTAAAGCGCGTTGAAGACCTTGATGGCTACAAGTATTTTTTCGATGATCGTAATGATGAGTGGCTTCTGATAAGAGCTTCAGGAACTGAGCCCGTTCTCAGAACCTATGCTGAGTCAGCTACACGGGAAGGCGCTTTTGCCATTCTCAGGGCTGCGGAGCAAACACTGCTGCAATGAGCATGATTAAGCATGCCCATTGCAGGATGTCGGATTCCGGTTCATATAGGAGAACACCCAAACCGGATTAATGGCTCTGACCCTTTGCTTTTTTGTTTTGCTTCTTCTCCTGGGTAAAATAAATGATACCCGCAGCATAAGCCAGAATAAACAGGATTGTAGAAATCAGCATAATTGTTTTTGTTGTGGAGTCTTGGCTCCTGGTTAATATGATTGTTGTATGTATTTTTCTTTCTGAGCGGACTGAATTTTACAGCAGGGTGTATTAGAATTCCTGCTTTCAGACCATTCATTACATGTTCCTTTTCAGCTATTACATTGTAGAAGCAATATGGCTTTACAAAGCGAAGAGTTCAATAATTTTATGTAAAATGCTGAAATAGATAGGCTAATGAAGCTTAAATAAAGCCTTAATATGCCCAAAAAAACAAGCTCTTATCGCTTATTGATAGGAACCGATATGCCCTTAAGGCTGATAATTCAGTTAAATATTACAGATGTAATTCCTGCCGGTTTTCACAGGATCAGTTCAGAGAAGTCAGCGTAAAAAAATGTGTTCAATTAAACTACGATCTAAGCTTTTCAGCAATCCCGTAAGATTGATTAATACATCAACCCCGTAAGGTTGAAGAATAATGCCCAACCCCGTAAGGTTGGGATTATTTTTTTAAGACGGCGATCTGAACCTTCCGGCTTTGGGCGAAGAAGTGATACACTCCGAAGAGTAATGCATTATAAACCAGATCTCCCAGGATCTGATTTTTGAAAAAGGGCAGCGCCATCGTGTAACTTGTCAGGGTTCCATTAATTGTCATGGGATAAAGACTGATGTCGGCATACCATACAGGAAGATTTGTCACCAGGAAAAAGACTACCGAAGATAGAACTGAGAAAACACCTATCTGCAATGGCCTCGGCTGACTCTTTATCATTGTGCCAATCCAGACGGTAAACGCGAAGCAGGCATAAACCGGGAATAACGAAAAGTGAAATCCGAGAACCAGATCCGTAAGGAATAAAGCAGTGAATGGTAAAAGGTATGCCCACGGCTTGTTACGGAAAGTGACGCCTGAAAACAAAGCCATTGCACCGATAGCCGTAAAGTTAAAGGGGTGGGGAAGTAGTCTGGTGACAGCCGCAAAGAGAACAAGGCCTGTAGCAAGCAGTAATGTATTGACGTTGTTATGTTGAAGTTTCATAGAGATATTCTTTAATATGTTTCAAATTTAGTGATTTTGTTTTAATGATGCCATACAATTCTGAAGAGGATACTTCTTCCTCTGGTACTGAAACCCCTGACTTCGGAATATTTCTCATCGAGAATATTATTTGAGCAGGCGCTCAGGAGAATATTTTTTCCGGCTTTATAGGATAAATTTAAGTTCAGTAGGGTATATTTTTCTACCCCTGCAGTATTCAATGCCCCTTGCGGTCTGATTTGTGTATCGTAGAATACATCTTCCCTGTCATGCACATACTGAAGGAAAATAGCCGGTGTGAAGCGTTTAAAGCCGGTATAAGTCAACTGGCACATTGCGGTATTAGGTCTTCTAATGATGCTCTCCTGATTCATCACTGTTCGAGTCAGGAAGCTGCCATTATTATAGAGTTGGAGATGGTAGGATGAATATCTTCCGGAGATATCATCATCTGTCTGGTATTGAATTTTACCATCCATCAGACTCAGTGAGGTGTGAATACTTACATTCCTGACCGGGGAAACTTCCAGTTGTACTTCCAGACCATACATGTCAGTTGTTCCCGCATTAATATAGGTGTCGCCTCTGTAATCATCCCTGCTGAAATCGGTTCCAAGCTGATCGCCTGGTACTGATGCGTTCCATAGATACACATACTCTATATTGTTTTTGGTAAGTCTGTGAAAAACCGATATCCTGGCTTGAACATTGTCTTTCATCCGGACCTTCCAACCCAGTTCCGTGCAAGCGGAAAGTTCCGGTTTTAATAGTCTGTTTCCCTGAGTAAAAGCAGCTCCCTGACTTCCGTCCCATGGTGTGTAAAAGGTGGGTGAGTACATCTGGAAAAGTGAAGGAGAATTAAAACCGGTGCTGTATGAAAAATACAATAGTGAATTCCTGCTAAGTTTATAAGAGGGATTAAGCTGAAGTGAGAATTGTTCATTAAAAATATCATTCATATCATAACGGCCTCCACTCACCAGGGTAAGGTCTTCCAGCCAGGGATGGATCAGCAAGCCGGAAAACTCAAGCTGACTGTATAAGCTGGAAGTCATCATGGAAATGCTCCGCAATTCAGATTTGTTCTCATAAATGAAAGGAGGAAATGGATCCATGTAGAATGCTGAGTAAACATAATTCCCGGATTCCATGAGGTCTTTCGTAACTGAAAGACCGGTAATGATCTTCCAGTGGCTGAATTTTCTCTCATAAAACAGATCCAGGTTAGTAGTTCTTCCTTTATACTCATCTTTTGTATATTGATGATCATACAAATTGGAATGCGGATTGAATGATGAGTCGTTCACCGCTTCCCGCTTGTACCAGGAATGACCGCCTGTCAGCGATATCATACTGTTACCTGATAAATGCCTTTTCATAAATAATGTTATCGCATTCCTGTTGAAATTGAGAATATAGTTGTCATCATCGGTAAATGCCGATTTATCGATATCAGTCTCGGATGAAGTATACTTCCAGCTCAATTGTAAATCAGTCTGTTTATCCTTATAGGTTGCCGACAAGCCTCCATACAGCTTTTGCCAGTCATCTTTATCTCTTCGTGAGGAGAGGAGAGGATCATTCAACGTATCAATGGTCGCATCGAAGCCGTTGACCCTGGTAAGCTCCATGAATGAACTGATACCAGTTCCGTTGTTGAACTGATAACCTGTATTCATGTAAGGGTTCAGAAAGGTGGATGCATTACCTGTATTGCCTCCGCTCATTCCGGTTCTGACATTCAGGCCTTGCTTATAATTTTGTTTGGTTTTAATATTAATGACTCCTCCAATGGCCGATGAACCATACAAAGTGCTGTGAGAGCCTTTGATGATTTCGATTCTATCAATATCATAAAGAGATAATTCACTCAGGTCAATGGTATTGTTAACGGTAGAAGCATCGGTGATGCGCAATCCGTCAATATAGATAGCTGTTTGATTGCTGTTGGCGCCACGCATGAACAGACTTTGGTTGCTTCCCGGGTTCTGGCCGGTTCCTGTAATGTAGAAACCGGCTTGTTCAGAAAGAATTTCAGCAAGAGATGAATAATTTTTCCGTAACATATCTTCCTCCGTTATCACGTCGATGGTTCTTCCGGTTTCAGTCAGTTTCTTTTCAGTGCGTGTAGCTGTGATGGTCACTTCCTTCAGGTCCTTTACCAGAGAATCCTGTGCAGAAGAACGGAGGTAAAAATGACTTATCATAACGATAAGCACTAAGTTTCTGAGAGTAGAAATGTTCATTCTCTTTGTTTTTAGAGCGATGCGAAAAAAAGAGGAATGATGCGGAAGAACGCTCCGCGAGTCATTCACGCCTTTTACCCGAAAGCCTGATGATTTTACCTGATTGGCAGGTCTTCTGACTTACTCCTTCACCGGCACCTTCCCGTATCAGATACAGTGGCTAAAAGCCGGTGATTGAATTGGAGATCACAGCAGCGGGAACTGTTCACGAATCAAACGTGATTCCCTATTAATTCCGGAATTCCGGAAACCAATCGTGGGCAAATGTAGTATTATTTATTTAATCCGACATTGGTTGCATAAGTTTTGAACGGATGCCTCTTTTTCCAGCTTTCTCCTATCCTGCTAATGAAGTAGCTATTCAGCAAGCTGAACATGCGACGGGATAAAAATCCGGGAATTTTTATGTAATCATTGAAATAAATTGGATGGCAACCTACTACGGCTTTGGCTTCTCTTGCGGTTCTGCCTAATTCCAGTGATCTTCTGGAATGTTGAAAAGCAAGATCGATCCCGTCATAAAGAATGTTAAAGTACAATGCGTATTGCTGGTTGTACAAATAGTCGATACCTATATAATGAACTTCCAGTTTGCTTTCATGGATGATGTGTGACGCAAATGCAATGAGCTTATCATCCAGAAAGTATCCATTGATAAAAAAGTTATTCCCAAGCGAATCAAAAAGCTGTTCAAAATAAGTACTGTCAACAATTCCCATTCTCAAGGTCTGCTTTTCCGCGACTTGCAGGAAGAGATCGCTGATTCTTGCCTTATTTTTTATAAGGTCGGTTTTTGTCAGCAACCTGCGCGAAACGGCATTACCCTGTCGTCTGATCTTTCTTACTCTTTGAGCATACTTATGAGTGAGTGCATTTTCATAGTTTTTAAATGAATTCCACTGAGGATTTATTTCGAGCTGCATAGTCATGTCCGTTGACAAGGCTTCAAAGCTAAAGAGGGACATCATTTCTGGTGAAAAATTTTGCGGCAGATCTTTCAGGATCATGATATCGAATCTTTCCATTCTTGAATATTCCGAAATGATCTCCATCAATTTCCGGTAGTCTATTTTTCCGGAATCAATACAACAGGGTGCGAAATCGACGGCAAAGATGCATCCTGCCAGAAAGATCCTGAAGGTCTTCAGCCTGAGGACAAGTGCGGCCAGGTTATGAAGAAAGGATTTGTTCTGGAAGTTGAAGTTGTTATGATTGAAGCTAAGTACCTGGAAGTAAATGACTCCGCAAGGACGACCTGGATTATCCTGTTTAAACACGAAAAGATACCGGAATTCCATGTCCCGGGGTTCTGACCTTTCAATAAGTCTCAGCATTTCACTTTTCAGGTGAGGAGTCAATCCGGGCATCTCCTGCCACTCAACTCTGGTCTGGATTTCCTTTATGGAGTCGTAAACCTTTATTCTGTATTCCTCGAAAAGGAATTCGTGCAAAAGCATATGGGAAATAACAGGCGGAAAGGTAAAATGATTTGATCAATTTTAAAATTCATGCAGATAAAATTCCGGATTGCATATGAGGCTATTCCGTATTGAAGACTTTAAAATTAAACTCATCGTAAAGGCTTGAAAAGCGCAAAAAATAGAGTCCACTTGCCAGACCGCTCAAGTCTATGGCTAAGCTGTTTTCACCCTGATCCAACATGATCGTCTGAGTTTTCTCTGTACTTCCATTCATGGAAAAAAGCTGCATTAACAGTTGATTTTTTTCCGCTGAATAAATCACCGCCACCGGTTTGCCGGATTGAGAAGAGGCCAGGTATAGTTGAATTTTCTCTGATGAACTGCAAGGCCTGACATATATCACAGGTCCTGCTGTGCTTGTGCCGTCGAAATCGGTCTGTGAAATCCGGAAATAATTGTTTGTTCTCATACCTGCTGGGAGTGTATATGAATAAGAACTGATTTCGGAAGTGGTACCCGATCCCGGTATAATAGCAACAAACTCAAAATTATTTCCGTCACTGCTTTTTTCCAGAGTAAAAAACTGATTGTTGACTTCGGACGCGGTCTGCCAATTTAGGCCTGGTCTGTCTCCATCACAAACCTGACTAAAGCTGATCAATTCCACAGGCAGGGGAATGGAATTTCCTGACAAAGTCCACCAGTAATTATAAATTGTCAGATTATTGGCTTGAACCCCATATGGAAAACTTGTCTGGACTCCCGGTGGGGGCAGCGTCCATCCTGTATTTAATTCAACCCAACGTTGTGCGACAAGGCCGGTAATTGTCCCGGTCTCCGCCGGAGTACAATTAAAAGTTACGTTTGCGGTTGCCACATTTCCCCTTACCTGCAGATACCAGAAACGGTCAACGGTGTTGTCGCTGTTATCAACACCTGCGTTGTTTCTGACATGGGTTACGGTTGGAGGATACGGAATATTGAATATATCGGTATGATAGGTTGCGGCATACAAGACAACCGAACTGCCGCTGCCATGGCTGAAAAGCAAGGGAATGTAATCAACTGAATTATACCCGAAGTGGACAGTCCTGGAACCGGTGACTGAATTCAGGATCCATTTCACAAGCCCGTTCCCATTTTGTGATTCACTCCTGATGTAGCCGTTGGTCCTTTGCATGGCTGTTAAAGAACCGCTTTCCAGGACGATCCACCTCCCACCGCCGTTGACAGGATCATGATCATTGTCGAGATTCAGTTCTCCGTTGGTGAGAAGGAGTGATGTCCGAACCATGACCGCCGAATCGTTTGGAATATTCGTTGGGTATACGAATTCAACATCGGGTGTTCCGCTGAAGTTGATCTCGAGTATGCCATATTTATGGTGGTTGGCCAGCGCCTTTCCCACTCCCAGTCCTGTGATTACCTGCGTATCGTTTCCATAATATTCAATAGTGGATGAAGCCGCGATATAGAAATCGAAATTGTCGGTAATGTTGGTGGAAAAGGCGGCATTAATCGTCCCATCATACATACCGTTTGTATTGGTGGTTCTCAGTCGTCCAAATACTGACACTCCACAAAAAGTATAGCTTGCATTTGAATACAGCTTATTACCTCTGAGATCCAGCACTGCGCCGCTATAGATCCATAAGGCGTCGGGTGGAATAGGGGCAACATTATGTGAACTAAGTTGCATATCTCCGTTCACTATGTCAAGCGTACAGGCGGTCAGTACATTTTGCTTCACCTGTTGAATGTTGTGCGTGCCGTAGCGGAAGAAATTGATAGTACCGGTACGCGCGAAATTCAGAATCCCGTGCAATGGTCCGGTTCCCGGCAAGGTCATGGTGATCTGAGCGCTGCCTCCCAGTGTATAGTTCGGACTTTTTACTGCTATCACCAGGTTCATGGAAGCCGGTGTAGTACTGCAATTGTCATAAATAATCGAGCCGCCCGTCTGTGTGAAATCTCCGATGTTGTCATCATTGGAATTAATATTGACGGTGATTACCGAACCTTCCGGCATTTTTTGTGTAAGGTTATTGTGCAGGTAAAAACTACCGCCGGTTTGATTGAATGCGTTCAGGATATTTAAAGTAGAGGTGGTTGTTCCGCTACCCTTTAAGGACAGGGAGCCTCCCGAGATAATGAGATCACCGTTGATGGTCGCATTGATGGTTTGACTCATCGCGGACAAGTAACTGTCACCTCCGCTGATGTTTACATTTCCGTTAATTGTCATGGTGACAAAATGGCCAACCATACCGATGGCACCCGGTTGACCATTAAAGCTGTTTGTCCCGTTTGAAATTGAAAGTCCTCCCAGTGTGATTACCTCAGTCCCCAGGGCAATGCTGGAGAAAAAGGTTCCATTCAGTCCACCGATCGTGAGACCGCCCGGAATATTGAGGAATAGCTGCAGATTATTTACATCGCTGCCTACAACGGCTACACCAATAAAAGAAAATTCATCACCTGTATCGGTAAAATTTATATTACAGGTAGTTCCAACGATAAATGTTCCAGTCAGTCCGCTGTTATTGCAACTAAAGAATCCGCTGAAAACACCACCGTCGAAATCAATGCTGCCTGCAAAGAAGTTTATATTTCCGCTATTGGAGTAGATAGTATTATGGTGAATTTTACAGACGCCGCCGTTGACATCCAGAACTCCGGTGATGTTAAAGGTAATGACTCCGCTACCGCTGAGGATTCCTGAAAATTGTCCTCCGTTCTGAATAAAGTTCTGCGCTACTGTAAAACTCAGCGTTGAGTTACTGGAATCAACTCCGATCACTCCCTGTCCATAGGAAGTACCCGAAGCCAGTACGCTGAAATTACCCGTTGTTGTTATAAAAGTATTACCTGAGGAGCGGTTTGCGATAAAATAGTCTGATGCGTTTCCCGAATTGAATGTAAAATTTCCTCCGGTGATCACCGAATCTATGGCAAGGTTCGGACGGTAGGCCTGTCCGATGAACTTTCCGTTGGTCTGCGAAAAATTTCTGTCGGTTTTTACGGTAAAGGCGCCGTTGGTGTAAGCGCCGACGAGAGTGGAATTAATGCCGTTCAGATTAAAATCCCTGGCTATGGCGATCCTTACCTTGCTGATGCTGGTGTCGCTGTAGGCCATATAGGTAGTTGAAGTACCATTAACGATGAAATCATTACTGATGGTATAGGTTGCCGTGCCTTTCACCGCGGGTATGATTCCAGGCATACCAAAGAGATAATTCATGGACCCGGCTGAGATAATAAGATCCTGGGTGTTGAACAGGAAGGCTCCGTTTCCTCCGCCATTCATGAAGCAGACAATTCCTCCGGGCGAAGTATTGTTCAGGGTGCAGGTTCCGTTTACAGTGACCCTGAGCGGGGCGGTCGCGTTTTTATTGAAGATCACTTCACCTCCGGTTATATTTAAATTGCCGTTTACGGTGATCCGGATATCGGCACCCGGCAGAAATGCTCCTCCATATACTGCATTAAAGTCATGCCCCAGATTCATGGAACCATTTACCGTCATGTTCAAGACACCGAAAGACGTATCAAGAATTACCGTGGGCTTAGCCGGCGCGCTGCTGCTCACAGTAAAATTATTTACCTGTAATGAATAATTTCTGTTATAGCCTCTTTGGAAAACAATATTACCTGTTCCGGTTACCGTAACATCCTGCAGGATGAGAGAGGTGGTACTTCCTGTTCCATCATCCATTACAACAGTACTGGATGTTACCGTGAGACTGCCTCGTATTCTGTTAAGGCTCGGCACGGAGAAAAATCCATCCTGGTCCCAGGTACCGCCGGCCACATTGGCCGCGAGTGTGACATTTCCAAAGATGCTGCTTTGAACGCGAGTTGGACCGGCAAGAGGAACGTTTCCGTCGAACCATTTCTGTATGATTAAGTTGCTGGTAGTGGAAAAACTTTCATTGGAGTTGGTGAATATGTCCTCATCAGAAACAATGTTGTCAAGAGGGTTGTGAGTATAGGATCCCGTACCTGCAAGTGTAAATGTATTTCCGGTATTGTTGAAAATTATTTTTCCGTTATTAACAAGAGCCGCTCCGGAATTGACCGACAAATTTCCATCGATTGAGAGTATACCGCTGCCCGTATTATTTACAATGACTACTCCCTGGATAATCAGGTTGTTTATCGCGGGAGTAGCGATATCAACATATAATGTACAGCCAAGCGCTACCGTTACATTCTCTCCAGCAACAGGCGCGGCAGGAACCCATACGGCAGCGGACGACCAGTTGCCTGTACTGGTGCAGGTGACCTGCGCCAGGTTAGTTTTTGTTTGCGCAATACAAAGCAGGAAAAGAAGAGAGGAAAGAATGTCTCTGGCTATTCTCCTGAATGTAAGTTCTGATATCACCTGAAAAAGCTTGATGAGGATGATTTTAGACTAAAGAAACGTTGCAAAATTAATGAATCATTACCCTCTTAAACCCCCGTCAGTAGTGGGTTTTCCACAAATCCCATAGGCAGGTTCAGAGAGAACTCCCGAATTCACTTAAAAATAGCTGAAAAACCAGCTTATTCAAATTAATCATGGCTATAAAGATGTGTATTTGGGTAAGTGATTAAAAAAGCTTGGTAAAATTCAAACAAATTCTCTCACACGTGCTTATAAAAAAACGCCGCATCTGGCGGCGTATATTTTTTAGTGTTTTGATATCAGGGTTTCTGTCTTGATAGTAATAAGTAAACTTTATTTTCAATGAGCGAATAGTCCGCCGTTTCAATGTTCCAGTCCCCGGTTAGATCTTCAGGTAAATACCCAAAGCCAAAGGACGCAATTTTATTTTGAACCAGGTTGAAATCCGCGTCATTGATCACATCATTTTGATCGACGTCGCCTGAATGAAAAGCGTAAACACCGGAATCCAGTTCGACCATGTTATTACCGAATGCTTTACCCAGGGAGTCGCTGAAGTTAAACAAGGTATCGGGATCATTGAAGCCGAAAGGAGTGGAACTCCATGTCTCCAATGTGTTGCGGTGGTTAACAACTATATAATAATCTTGTCCCAGGATCGGCTGGGCAAAATAAGCTGTCGCGACACCATACGTGGTATAAAGGCTCTTGTACGAATACAATATATTGTATGGAGCGTTTTTATTAGCCAGAGAAATGGTAACGGTATCAGCAATGGTATCAGTATTAACAGGGTGAATGGCAGAAATCAAAGAATCTGGTCCTCTGTAAAAACCTTCGATAAAGAATTTCACACGCAAGGCATGGGCCAGAGGCTCAGTCGCAAAAGCCATGTTTATACAACCACTTGCGGATCCGATGGTATTGGTTGGTTCAACTCTCCAGAAATAGGTGGCGCCTCTTTCAATTGGTCCTGTGAAGACTGCGCTGGAATTGGTTCCGATAATAAGCGGCGTAGTAGGAGGGTTAATGGTATCCAGGTATACATTATATGTTTGTGCTGAAGCAACGGCATCCCAGGAGAGCCATATACCGGATGCCGGTACATCGGTGGTTGCCTGTGGCGGACTGAAATTACTGGCGCATGGTGGAGCCGGTGAAGTGACGCAAATGGTGAATAAGCCGCTGCCTGATCCCAGTGCATAGTGGTAGACTCGCAGGTAATATTTTTCACCAACGGCCAGATTTGTGAATGTTACGCTCTCGGTGCCACCGGTTGATGTATTATTCAGACAGGTCAGCGGATTCAGCGTCAGACAGTCTCCTTCAAATAACTGCAATACCGCATTGAAACCTGCGCCGCTTTGAACACTAATGGTCTCAGTAGAACTGACGGCCGTAAAATAATACCAAACGTCATCATCAGGAGTACTGCCTGTCGCTGCGCAAACAGGAATATTGAGGGAAGCAGTTGCATAACCGGTTGGGGAACCGGTAACCGGATTGCATGTAAGTTCCGGGATCAGTTCTATCGCGTCAAAGCAATCATCATTCGAAGGTGGCAGTGGAGTTGCATTGATGCAGATGGAGAACTTTCCCAAGCCGCCACCAAAGCCTGTTCCGCTATGATATACTCTCACAAAATAATCGTCTCCGTCAACCAGGGTTGTCAAATTCATCGTTTCCGTGAAACCGGTAGAGGTCGCATCCAGACAACCAAGTGAGACCATTCCGGCAGTGAACAATTCAATAACCGGATTATAACTGCCCGATCCGGAAACACGGATGGTAGTAGAAGGATTATTGGCCTTAAACTTAAACCAAACGTCATCGTCGGGGTTGCCTGTACAGGACGCAATACCACTGCTGGTGGCATTCGCGGAACCGTAATAGGTGCCGCACAATTCAGTGCAAGGGGCGCTATTCACCATCAACGAAATGGCACCGGCAACATCATTATTGGCAACTGAAACCGGTGGTGCGACATAAGGAGTATAGCTACCCGGATTGAAAGTGATTTTAGAATAACATTCCGGAACTGCCGAGAGGGAATTAGCCGGAGTACCACTGAAATTTCTTGTATCAGGAGTCTGTTGAGTGATGAGTTCTCCAGCAGCAAGCGGGTTACTGATCGATACTGCGTTCATGCCCACCGAATAGGTATAGAGGTAAGTGGATGTTCCGTCAAATCCTTCCATCTCACCATAGATAAACTCTATCTGATTCGTCCCTTCATACAATTTCAACTGAAAATTCAGGTTGGGTCCGGCATTATTATAAATTTCCATACCCGTCCACTCCACGGTAAGAACACGACTACCGATGCTGCCAGTGGTTTCATAATGGATCGAATTGTTCAGGCTGATGACGTTCCCGGGATTTCCCTGGCAAACAAGGTCTTCATAGAAGGGTGCAATAATCGCCGGTGATGTAATAGGCGATGAATTAGACAAGTTGCTGTTATTATAATTGTAAGGATTTGAACCGGCGCCTGTTGAGGTAGTGGAAGTATTTAAGGTAATGAAGCCGTTTGTGGAAACAAGAAATTGACTATATGTTCCTTCCTGATAGACGAAGGGAAAACCTATTGGAAGAATCTCACTCAGGTTATCATCGGTATTCGCGGTACCATTCTTCCAGGCGGAATTAGTGTTCCCGGTTGAGACGATGGAGTTGAAGGTAATTCCGGTGCTCCGGGTAATCTCATAACTAAGCAGATTCGCTGTTGTAAATTGTTGTTCAACACAACCTGTTGCCTCACCGAATGAATTTAAAGGAACCACCTTCCAGTAATACATTGTGTTCCATGATAGATTTGTCGCGGTATAGGAAGTTGTTGTCTGTGCAGCCGATACCAGAGGAGGATTTGGAGTGGTACCGAAATAAATGTTATAGCCGGATGGTACGCCCGGTCCTGCTGACCAGCTTAAAGTAGGAGACAAACTCAGGCCTGTACTTGCGTTCGCAGGATTGATATTGGTAGCGCAGGAAGGTATCCCTGTTGCTACAGGTGGAGAAAAACGGTATCTCCTTCCCAGGGCAATCGAATTGGTATTGCTGTTATTTTCAACCACCTGACTGGATGTGTTACTGGAAGCAGTTACACTGATAAACTCTGTGGATGAATTGGCTATACCAACGGTATATCCTGCATTACTGAAGTTGGCGCTCATTCCGGAACCATAAACGAATTCAATGATATTGGTAGTTTCAAAAAGCCAGACCTGGTAGGTGGCTAATGCACTGAAACCGGTATTCTTCGGGACAGTAACTTTCCATTCAATAACCAGTTTGCGGTTCGGGCTTGTTCCGGTAAGTTTATATCTTACATGGCCATCCACTCCGGTTGCGAGATCATCCCAATAGGGTGAGATTTTTGGCATATCCGATGCAGAAGTGAGTTGATTCAGACCGCTTGTGGATACAATCGTGGGCCCAAGACGCAACAATCCATTCGAGTTAACAGAGAATTGGGAATACGTACTCCCCGCAAAGTTGAAGATAAAGCCTATGTTCTGTACGACGGAATTGACATCATCACTTGCAGAAGAAATCAGCTGCGTCGGACCTGTACTGATGTTTTCAAGGCTTATGCCCGTTGAAGTTGAAAATGTATAGGTACTTAATTGTCCGAAAGTCTGTGGCACTCCGAATGCCAACAGAAACAAGACCATGAAGAAGGATGGATTTTTTTTGTGACAGGAGTTCGTGTAGAGTTGTTTCATTACATGTAAGCTAGCGGTTAATAGCAAACCGTGGTTTAAATTGATCTGTTCGTGCGTGATTGCAGAAGGCAATACCAAATAAATCAGGAAAAGCCTGTTAGTAAATATATTAAAATATATTACCGGAATCGCAACCGCTGCAATTAATTTCGAACAAAAACCAGGAATCACTTAACGACCTGCTTCAAATATAAGCTATTCATTATTTGATATCAAGACTTTTATGTCAATAGTTCATGATTCTGTTAAATTAAGATCACAGGCAGAAAGCCGTATCTGGATAAGCTTAACTACCTTTGTCATATAGTCGCCTATGCCCATTTTTAATAAAACAGAGATATTCCTGAGTCAGACCCGGGCATTTGAAGCCTTGATCCTGGATTACCTCGAAAATGACCCAAAAACACAGGAATTCATTGAGTTTCCACCTGATCAGAATGGTCTATTAGCCTCTTTGCGAAGGAGGGCGGACTTCTCCGTCGACCGGGACTTGCTGGTCAGGATTCTGAGAGAGCAATATTCGACCATGTCTCTGGGTGATACACCTGTCCCGTGGCAGGACCAGCTGAATCTGCTCAAGGACCCAGAGGTATACACAATTTGTACCGGTCATCAGCTAAACCTGTTTACCGGACCGATGTATACGATTTTCAAGATTATCACCACTATCCGGACAGCCCGGCATCTTTCAACTGTTTCAGGCAAAAGGATTTTGCCCGTTTTCTGGATGGCCTCGGAGGATCACGACATTGATGAAATCAATCATGTTAACATTTATGGGCAACGTTATAGCTGGGATGTGGATTGGAATGGTCCGGCGGGAAGGCTTTCCTGCAAAGGTATAACGGAAGTGATCAGGACCTTGAAGCAGAAATTCGAGAGGGAACAAGGTGCTGCAAAATGGTTTGATGTACTGGAGGGATGTTATAAGGAAGAGTACACGCTTTCAGAAGCCACCAGGCGTTTCCTTCATGTACTTTTTGGAAAATACGGATTGATCATACTTGATGCGGACAATCCGGAATTAAAGAAATCTTTTCTGTCGCACCTTTTACAGGATGTGAATGATAATCTGGCCTTTTCGAAAGTGAATGAAACAATAAAAAGGATCAATCTGAATTACAAAGAACAGATTCATCCGCGTCCGGTAAACCTGTTCTATCTGAAAGACAAACGAAGACTGCGGATTGATAAGGAGCTGGAGAATTTCAAATTGTCGGATGAATCTCAGTTTTGGACAAAGGATCAATTGCTGCAGGAAATTCAGTCTTACCCGGAACGTTTCAGTCCGAATGTAGTACTCAGACCTATGTACCAGGAAAAGACACTGCCAAATGTTGCCACCGTTGGCGGTCCCGCGGAAATATCCTATTGGCTGGAATTGAAAGACCTTTTTAAGGCAAGCGGAATTCCCTTTCCGGTGCTTATCCTCAGGAATAGCGCAGTATTTCTTTCCGGTCAGCAGCTTGAGCGATTAAAAAAGTTTGCCATTGATATCGGAACAATTTTCAATGGCCAGGATGATTGGATAAGGAACTACCTGAAACACCTGCCATCAGAAGAGTTCGGAACGGAAGAAGCATTGGCGGCAATTGACAAGGAATTCGGCAAGTTGTCCGATCTTGCCATAGCGATTGATCCGTCATTGAAATCTCTGATTGAAGTGGAGAGGAAGAAACTGACGAGCGCACTTCAGTCGATTGAAGACAAGGCTATCCGGGCATTAAAACGGAAGAATGAAACAGCGGTGAACCAACTGAGAAAACTGCACGAAAGCATTTTCCCATCCGGAAAACTTCAGGAGAGGACAGAAAACATTCTGCCCTGGCTTTTCAGGTATGACAGACATTTTATCGACGAGATTTTACAGGAAATGGAACCCCTTGGAAAATCCCTGCAGATATTCATGGAGAAAGCCGGGAAAGTTCCGGTTCCTACATCAGGAATTGAAGGAATACAAGAAAAATGAAGAAGGCGCCGAGCAGGATCGCCAGCCGTATTCTTAAGGATGTTTTATACCAGCGTGTTCTTCGTCTCAGTTTAGCAGATACAGAAAAGAACAGTGAAAGAGATGTCAGCAGAAATACGAGTAATGGTGCAGGCAATCCAAGTACTTTTCGGGGTATTATGGAATGCAACATGATCTCGCCTTCCAGTGAACCACCAATCAGAAAATAACAGACGGACCAGCAGATCCAATAAAATGTAACAGGTATGAGGAAGAGGAATGCGGTGTATGACAGATCAGCTTTTCTGCTGCCTGATATCGTGAGATTCATGTTACAATTTTTATTTCATCCTTAATCTATTTAATCAGAAAATTTCGCAGTCGAAAAAGGTGGAAGGAAAATTGTATGAATTTTCAGGATCAAACCTAAATAATATTTTTTATAGTTCAAAAAAAAAGGAGCTGTTGGTTCAGCTCCTTTTTCATGTATGCTTTAACTTTAGTCGACCAGGAGTTTGCCACTGGATAAAATCCTGTTTTTGGCGTGAATTGAATAGAAGTAGATTCCTTTAGTAAAATCCTCCGGTCTCACAGCAGTGCTAAAGTCGCCCTGTATGTTAAAAAAGACTTCATTCTTAATTAAACTACCGGTAACGTTATAAATCTGTACATGCAATTCCTCAAATTTCTGATCATTTTCGATCATTAATCGTGATTCTGAACTTAGCGGATTGGGTGCAACCTTAACGGTCATTTTATTTTCCTGAATTTCGTTCACATATGCGCTTAAACGCCAGATTTCTGTTATCGGTGTAGCAGTTACTGTATTTCCCGTGTAGGGCAAACCATACATCTCTTCCAGCGTTCTTAAGAAATCATAATGATGATATCCATTGTTCAGGTAGTCGCCTTCCTCCACCATGGGTCCAACAAAAATACAGGGAACGCGGTTTGAATAATCTCCATTGTCTTCGTCAAATAATAGGACAAAAAGACTATTATTATTTCTTGCCCAGTTGATGTAAGCGCTCAGATTATCTTCCACCCATTCATCACCGGTAATAATCCTGGCCGGATCGCTTCCATTGTGCATGTCATTATCCTGATTAGGGATAACGAAACTCACATCAGGCAGTTGGTTGAAGTCAGTTGGAAATTCAGAAAAAGGCAGGTTGCATGAAGCAGGTATCTGATTCGTGCCGGTGCCTTGCCAGTGAACCCAGGGACTGTGTTTTCTTGCATAAGAACCCGACGCAGCAACCGTAGAACCTGCTGTTGGAAGATCTTCCGAATAGCCTTTAAAGGTAAATCCGGCCTGAAGCAATTTGGATCCAAAGTTTGGTGTGCTGAAGGGAGTACCGGATGGAAGATTATTATTCGTCACACCCTGATTGCTCCCTGAAAACAACATAAGGTAATTGGGCTGGCTGGGATGCGTGAGTGCATAGTACTCCATCATATTGGCACCAATGGAGGCCAGATAATCCAGATAGGGCGCGTAAGTGGTTCTCATTACCTGTGGATAACCATGGTTTTCCAGGACGCAGATTACAATTTTATCCGGCCTCGGGATCGTTGCCGAAGCCTGGAATGATTTAATGGTACCTGAAATGATCAGGATGGCAGAAAGAACTTTCAATGTCAAGTGTCTCAGACCGGATCTGGTATTAAGTTGTGTTCCCATAAGATGATTTTTTGGCGATCCCTCCATCGCGTTTTTGTTTAAGTGATACGCACAATAAAAAATTTCAATCTGGTCGCTTCATGAAGTGGAGATTTCCGTATGTAATAATTGTCCGGAATATTGGAGAAAATTTGTCCGGAGTCTTACTCAGGAGGGTGGATGCAGTCCTGTAAAGAAGGATTTGCTGTCTCCGATCTATAAATTCAATACAATACACTTATTTTGTTTATTACATGAATAAAGTCTGGACGATTCATGAATTCATTTAAAAGAGGATGACATTTTTTCATCTGTAAGCTTTGCCGCGATCTTTCAGCGATGCCATGCAGAAAGTAATCAATGGGATTTCGCCGGAGTTTTTCAATCGCTGATTGAACGGAGAAAGAACATATCAACAGATTGAATTTTCTTTGTTATCGGATGGATGAATCTTCTACTTTTGCGCATGCATCAAACGATCCTGATAATTGATTTTGGCTCACAGTACACCCAGTTGATCGCCAGGCGGATACGCGAATTGAATGTCTACTGCGAGATTCACCCCTTTCATCATATTCCTGCACTTGGGCCGAATGTAAAAGGGGTTATTCTGTCGGGCAGTCCTGCCTCGGTGAGAGATCCGGATGCTCCACAGATCGATCTTTCAGTATTCAGGAATAAATTGCCATTGCTGGGAATATGTTACGGCGCTCAGCTATTGGCGAAAACTTCAGGCGGGGAGGTTTCACCCTCATCGACCCGTGAATACGGAAGAGCAGGATTGAAACTTGTGGAAAAATCTTCGCCTTTGTTCAGGGACATCCCTGATCAAAGTCAGGTTTGGATGTCGCATGCGGATACAATAAACCTCATCCCATCCGGGTTTACAATTCAGGCAAGTACGAATGATGTAAAAGTGGCAGCCTTTTCCATTGAAAAAGAACCTACTTATGGGATTCAGTTTCATCCTGAAGTGACACATTCGGACTTTGGTAAGACATTGTTGAAAAACTTTGTGATAGACATTTGCAAGTGTGATGGTGACTGGACTCCGGCAGCATTCGTAGAAGAGACAATTGCCGGACTAAGAAAAACCTTAAAGGAAGACAAGGTGGTATTGGGACTTTCAGGCGGTGTTGACTCATCGGTTGCGGCACTGCTGCTGCACAAAGCCATCGGTCCGAATCTTCACTGCATCTTCGTGGATAATGGTCTTCTTCGAAAGAATGAGTTCGACAGCGTACTTGAGTCATACAGACACATGGGCTTGAACATTCAGGGTGTTAAGGCTCAGAAGGATTTCTACGATGCTCTGAAAAATGTTTCTGACCCCGAATTGAAACGCAAAGCGATTGGCAGGGTCTTCATTGAAGTATTTGACAGGGAAGCGCACAGGATTTCCGGCGTCAGTTGGCTTGGTCAGGGTACAATCTATCCTGATGTCATTGAATCGACCAGTGTAAAAGGTCCTTCCGCTACAATCAAATCGCATCATAATGTTGGAGGCTTACCCGACTTTATGAAACTGAAAGTCATTGAACCCCTCAAAACCTTATTCAAGGATGAAGTAAGAAGGGTAGGTAAAGAGTTGGGTCTTGATCCCGCTATATTGAACAGACATCCGTTTCCCGGACCGGGTATTGCCATAAGAATTCTGGGTGAGGTCACGGCAGAAGCGGTAAGGAAAGTGCAGGAGGCTGATTATATTTTCATAAAAGGACTTAAAGATCATGGACTTTATGATGAGGTCTGGCAAGCGGCTGCCATCCTCTTACCAATTCATTCCGTCGGCGTGATGGGTGATGAAAGAACCTATGAAAACGTAATTTGTCTGAGAGCCGTTACTTCAGTAGACGGGATGACCGCCGACTGGAGCCATCTTCCTCATAGCTTTCTTGCGCTTATCTCCAACGAAATCATAAACAAGGTGAAGGGCGTGAACAGGGTGGTCTATGATATCAGCTCCAAGCCGCCGGCAACTATTGAGTGGGAATAAATCAAAATTGTATCGGATGAGATCAATATTCATTAGCCTTATTTTTTTCTGTTCAGTCTTGTTTACCGGAGTGAGTATTGCCCAGCAACAGTATCAGTTGAGCAAGAAAGATACTTCTGATGCACGTTTCATCAATTCCCGCAAGTTTTGGATCTATAAAGTGGAAAAGGGCGAAACCATTTTTTCCATTTCACAAAAATTTAAAATTCCGCAGGAAGAGATCCATGAATTTAACCCCGATATAAGTAAAAGCGGACTAAAGGCCAAAATGAAGCTATGGATCCCTGCTTATTCCTGGTTAAACAAAAATAAGGAGAAGATCGAAGAAGGATCTCTTAATGGAAGCAAGTCAGAAGATCAGAAAAAACAAAAACTGAAGATCCTTGTCTTAAGCGGACTGGAGCTTCATAAAAATTATCAAAACTCCAATCAGGGAGATTCAACCTTTGTAAAAGAGTTGATAGATATGAGGGTGAGGGAGAATCTTGAATTCTGGGAAGGTGTGTTGATAGCCGCGAAAGAATTTGCCGGTAAAGAAAGCAGAGCCGAACTGATCATTCAGGATACACAGAGCGATTCAATGCAAACCGGAAAATTTCTGTCAAAGTATCTTCCGGCTTCGATCGATTTGATCATTACCAATGAGAATGGCCCGGTTCTGCATACCATCAGCAGCTTTTCAAAGCGTCATTCAATTACATTGATTTCTGCCGGAGTGAACTCAACAGAAAGCATCCTGGATAATGAAAATGCCTATGCCTTGTCGCCGTCTTCCTTATTGCAATGCAGGATTATGGGAAAAGCCGCCGCGGCTCATTTTAAAAATGCCAACCTGATCCTTTTAAAGACAGGAATTTCTAAAGAGGATGAAAGGCTGACAGCCTTCAGGGAAGGCTGGAATGAAATTTCAAAGTGGACACCTGTTCGGAAGGTGAATTTTTCGAAAGGCTATTCGGGTACTGTTGTTGACAGTATGCAGAAGAACAAGCAGAATGTCTTGTTCCTGCCTTCATCGAATGAGGATGTGATCAGTTCGACGCTGTCTTCCTTAAGAGAGCAAACCGGCACTTACAAACTCTCGGTAATTGGTTTACCAACCTGGTTGTATTCGCAGAATATCGATCCGGTTCTTTTTGATACCTGTAATACCTATCTTTTCTCGGCCGGAAATATCGATCCGAATTCCCATGAGATTACAGAGTTCAGAAAAAAGTTCAGAGATCACTATCATACAGAACCTGCGGAATCAGCCTTTATCGGTTATGATGCCTTTCATTGTGGAATTGCAATACACCAAGCCAAAGCAAGAAAGAGGGCCCTTTCAAAAGAAAAAATCCTTCATAAAGGCCTCTACAATTCATACCGGTTTGACAGTCCGCCTTCCGGATTGTGCAGAGAGAATCAGCTGATCCATTTTTACAGGTTTGACAATAATCTGCCGGAAAACATAGGGCTTGAAGTGCCGGAAGGAAATTGATTTTATACTTGAAGAATGGATAAAGAGTTTGTTGCCGGGGAGTTTATGTCTATACAGGACAAGATCTGTTCCGATCTCGAAAGGCTGGATGAGGGAAAGAGATTCAGGGAGGATCTATGGTTAAGACAAGGAGGGGGAGGCGGACGATCCCGCATACTTGAGGAAGGACGAATTTTTGAAAAGGGAGGGGTCAATTTCTCCAAAGTCTTCGGATCCTTACCGGAATTCCTGAGGACGGAAAACAACCCGGATCAGGTTCAGGATTTTTTCGCAACCGGAGTCTCGATCGTACTTCATCCGGTTAATCCGATGGTTCCGATCATACATATGAATGTAAGATATTTTGAAAGAGGAGAAAAGGACTCATGGTTTGGTGGCGGAATTGATCTCACGCCGCATTATGTAGATGAAACGGATGCAATCTTTTTTCATCAAAGCCTGAAAGAGATTTGCGACCGGCATAGTCCCGGATACTATGATCGGTTCAAGAAAGAGGCTGATGATTATTTTTTTATCCCTCACCGGAACGAAACCAGAGGGATAGGGGGAATCTTTTTTGATCATCTCAGGCCAGTTGATTCAGATTCCGGGAAGGCGCTATTCAGTTTTGTGAGAGATCTTGCTGAGGGCTTCGTTCCTATGTACAAAGAGCTTGTTACGCGAAATGCAGGTAAAGCCTTTACCGAAAAGGAGAAACAATGGCAATTGATAAGGAGAGGCCGTTATGTTGAATTCAATCTGGTTTACGACAGAGGAACAAAGTTCGGTCTGGAAACCGGAGGCAGGACAGAATCGGTTTTGATGAGTCTACCTCCGCATGCTGACTGGAAATACAACATGATTCCGGAGGACGGTACGGCTGAAGCCCGGACGCTGAGCTACCTGAAAAAGGGAATCAACTGGTTGGAAAGGCGCAGATGATTATCAGGGTTTGGATCAACCCCATTGAAGAACTGAAAATATCCAGGCTATGGCTGCAAGGATCCAGAGGAAAGCGAATACACCCGCACCGCCTTTACCGAAATAAGTGTACCAAAGACCTGTTGAATTTGATTCTGATCCGTGTTCGTGTGTCATGATCGTTGCATTTTTACCGGCATAAAAATAGAACATTTTTTTATTCCTGCCTGCTCATGCTTTTTATCTTTTCCACATACCTGGTGTCTTCCGCATAATACATGCCCAAAAAGGCAAGGTATTTGTCGGTAAGTTTGAAGCATTCGTCCTGCCAGAATTTATAATCCTTCACGCATTCCTGCCAGTTTGCATATACCGCATAGTGATTCTGACTGTGATACTTTTTCAATTCCTTCTGGGTACCCAGAATAATCTGATCGGAATCCGGCAGGTAAATGCCAATGGCAGTGGTCTGACGACGGAATGGATATCTCATTCCAAGCAGGTTATTCACCTTCTTTGACAAATAGGATTCCAAATGACCCGATTCAATTAATATCTGTGCAAAGACCTCATCCGGACAAAGGATATCCTGTTCATCCAACTCCAGTCGCAGATTTTCTTTGCTAAGGGGTTTACTTAGATCTGATAACTCCTTAAATTCCCGTGTTCTCATTTGCTCTTCTCCCAGATCTCCACTAAAGGAGAAATCATCAAAGGAGAAGATGAAGAAGAAAATAATGAAGCAGACCGCAAAGGTCCTTTTCCAATTCGACTTTGCAGACAATAGGGTAGGACGTAAATAGGAATCACAGCCTTGGTTCAAGCACAGAACAGAGGTTCCTTCTTGCAGGTACTTTTTTGATTGACAGCAGCTCGTTTTCATAACCTTTTGAATTATAACCGTGCATTTGCTTAATCATGGTCGTGCTTAAATTCCCAATTAAAATAGAAGCAAGACATTGATTTAAGAAGCTTTTTTGGTTTTTCTCCGCTTATTAATGGTGAATCAACAGATGTCAAGGGTGAACAGAACTATCTGATTATGAATTAGAAATCCTCATTTTTTGAAGGAATAATGCAGTCTTTTTCATAAAAAGTCTGAATTAACACTGAATTCACATGGCAGATTAAAACAGGGGAGAGAACTTCAAACTCTTGTCTTTTTCTCTATCCGGAATCAAAACGAACAGAGATCCGTCAGTCCCTTTAAGCCACGATATTCATGAGATGATCAATTCCGCATCCAAACTCTGTCTAACAGTCGCTTCCTTGCATTTCATTTCTTCTCCATGGCATGGCTTAGCCTCATTGGCTGATCAGCACCCGGTTGGATTGTCTTTGCACATCCGGTACAATTTCCTGATGCATCAGCTGAATTTAATCCGGCCGCTATCAAAATCATGTCCTTCACCTACAAAATCACTTAAATCACCTATGGATTATCGGTGTTTGACAAAATACCGGATTGAGTAAATCATAATTCGATACTTTGTGCGAAAATCAATAAGAATGACAATGTTTCTATACGTTTTTGTTTGTGCTATCACATTCTCAATTTGTTCATTCAGCCAGATTGCCACAGAGAGCAATCCGCATCGCGGAATTTATGCTGATATGTTTTATAAAAGATTACCATCAGGTGAGATCGATCAGTCAGTTACTATTTTATCCGTTGATACCAATCGCGATGGAATCTTTGAACAGGAGGATGCATTCCTGCAGTATTGCGCGGATAATCACTTTACTTATATAGCTCTTTATGATCTGAGACAGATTCTCGGAAGGGGTCGTATAGCCTGGAACGAAAACACCCGGCAATGGGAAGACATGGAGAAACACCTGTGCCGCTTCATGAAAAAGGCCAAGGAGGAATATTGCATAACACAAATCGGGGCGATCAGCGGAAACGCTTCCACTTTTGATTCCATACTCACTTATATGGACCGCTATCCTGTTACTGAACCTTATGTTTTCAGGCCTGAGCAGATCAATTCACCGGCTTTCAGTCAGCGGCTCAGGATGGCGGAACAAACTTATCCTGATGGGAGCAAAGAACAGTTCGTTTCGGAATTCATTAAATTTTTTCTCCGTGTAACGGATCTGAATTCATGTGGTGATTGCGGGGCGGATTTCGATGTACTCAATTCGGAACTTGAATTCTGGTATGAATGCGCGAACGATTATCCGGATTTCGCCGACCTGGTGCATCATATGTATGACATTAAACAGTTGCACAATAATCTGCGTCCGGATGAACCGGTAATTACGGAAGCCTACATTTCGGGACTATATTATTGTACGACTCCGTATAGTATGCTGGATGCCGCACGCCTGATGGATGGCTGCTCGGTTTGTTCTCCTTGTCCGGGTTGCGCAAACCCGCATCCAAAACTGATCGACAGGGTATTGTTTGCCTATCTTACAGCCAACGCTGCCTATTATACGCACTATGCGACGGCGACTTTTGCCGATTCCTTAACCGGCGACAGCACCGATTTCCATCCTTTGCTTTATGCTGAAGGTGCGGCGCTGGGCGGTCTGGCTGATTACTTGGGCGCCTGGTTTCCTCAGGCACATGCCAATAATCTCTTCCTTGCTGAAATGAGTTTTTACAGTACCTGGAGAAATCATCCGAACACGCATGTGAATTATACTAATGAGAATAATATTCAGCCCGGCGGAGCAATGTGGTTTGCCAGGCAATATATGGTTGATCCCTTGAAGCAACCACGAATTTTTTATTCCAGCAGTCCCCGATGTACCGGTGGAGGAACAAGTCCGGTTACTTTTACATACAACGGACCTGTAGAAAGCGGCACAGCGTATTCATTCTGGATTACAAGAGACAGTGACAGTGCCGTAGTATATCCGCCATCCGGAACATCTGTTCAAGGCATTTCTACTTCTTATCTTCCAGTAATAAATTCTGTTCCCGGCAGACTGGCTATTGAATTCAGTGATACCAGCATCTTTCCTGTATGTATTTTGCCGGATGGGAGATATACCGCGCACCTGAGATTGGGCTATGAAGGCGGTGACCGGTGCGGGTACCAAAACGACCAACCGGTGGTCATTTCAAGCCGGCCGGTACTGACGGTCTGGGGAGATACGGTTTTCTGCGAAGGAGATTATTCCTGGTTACGTGCCAGCAGCGGAAACGCGTACCAATGGTACAGAGATTCACTTCCGTTACCCGGTGCGGTGACGATGACCTATAAGGTTACAAAGACCGGTAATTATTTCTGTGCGGTTTCGGGTGGAAGCGTCTGTGGAGGGAACACCGATACGGTCTTTATTTATGTTAAACCGAATCCGATGGTCCATATCAACCGGCATTGCAATGTCAGTGATATGACTTTGATCGCGAATGCGCTGGATACAAGCGGGACTCCCTCGGTATACGGTGACGGTGGCGTTACTTATCAATGGAGTACCGGAGAGACCACCGATCGCATAACAGTTGGTTATACGGGTGAAATAATAAGGCTTACGGTTACGGATCCCTATACAGGATGCTGGAGGTTCACGGACGCGAGAGTTACTACCAATCCACGGCAAACTTACAGTGTATCCATTCAACAGGTTGCGGCGCCAACAGGAGCTTGCATACCTGATGGAAGTATTCAGTGCCAGTATTCGCCAACACATGCCAATCCGGTATTTTATCTCTGGAATACCGGTGAGTCGACATATAATCTCACCGATATTTATCCGGGTACATATAGTGTTATGACCACGGTTTATGACAATCCCTGTTCTTACTTTGCAAGTTATACTTTAGGGCCATTACCATCAGGCGGTCCAAGCGTAAATGAAACCATCGTGCCGGTTACGTGTAAAGGTTTTTCCAACGGTGAGATACAACTGAACCTCAGCGGTGGTAGTCCGCCATTCAAATTTCATTGGGAAAATATTCCGATTGATTCCTTGCATGATCCTTACAGTCAGGATCAGAACAATTTATTTCCAGGAAATTATTCAGTCAATATTTATGACGCAAATGGTTGCAGGTTCAGGCACCGGTTTACCGTACCGGTAAGCCATTCCGGTCTGACCTTAAACCAGGTATCGGTTAGTCCGGTAACACTGTGTTCTTCCAATTCTGACGGAGCCGCGGTGGTTGCGGCCAGCGGCGGTGCAGCGCCATATTTGTATCACTGGGACGATCCTTTACAACAAACAGGAGCTTCGGCGACTAATTTACCATCGGGGAGCAGCAGGGTAACCGTAACAGACGCGAATGGATGTAAGGCTTCAGAATTTATCAGCATTCCGTCATCGCCGCCAATCAATTTTACCGAATGCGATACATCAGTAACATGGCTTCCATGTGCAGGAGACAGCAGCGGTCTGCTTATCTATTGTATTTATGGAGGGACTCCGCCATTTTCGGCAGCCTTGCCATGGATTATGCTTGACTCAACACATGTGATGGCAACAGATCTCCAGGCAGGTAATTATACGGTTGTGGTTACTGATGCAAACGGATGTACGGCAAGCCAGAGCGCTGCCATAACTGAACCCGCGCCACTTAACATAATATCTTTAAGCAATGCAGCAACTTGTATCGGTTGCAGTAATGGATATATTTCAATTTCCGGTTCCGGGGGTGTAAATCCCTATACATGGAGTATTTCTCCACAAGCTGGAAACCTGACTGATACGGCATTTGAAGGACTGGCAGCGGGTATGTATGAGATTTGTCTGACGGATGGAAATGGATGTATCGCTTGTTTGAATGATACGGTGGATGAAGAACCAACCATGGTCACAAGGCTTGAAGTGTCAGATATCCACATGGAGATATTTCCAAATCCGACCGTGGGTTCATCAATACTCAAGTGCAGCGGACTGCCGGTGGGATACAACTATGAAATCATTATTACTGATCTCAGCGGAAGATTGATCAGCCGGGAAGAGCTGAATAATTTTAATCAACATCATTTACCGGAAGGATTGGTTCCGGGAATGTACCTGGCAGGGATTATTAGCAGCGATCTGGAATTTCAGGGAATCTGGAAAAGATGGTTTATAGGCAATGCAGAATAAAAGCCTTCAAATCTGTGAAAATTCAATGCCCCGAATGTCCTATAATTAATATTATGTTAAATAGGATTATTGATAATCTGCCCCATTTCTGTAAAAAAAAGCCCGCTCAAATCCATGACCGGGCTTTTAAAGTGTTGCAGAAAAGAATCACTTCTTTTCAAGTTCGGATTTTATTTTCTCATACTTTTCCATCTCTCCCGTTCTGACATACAACTGCTTCAACGATGCTAAAGTCGCCGTGTACATTGATTGTTCATCTTCTGTCTTCCGGTCATTTACGGCTGCCGCTTTTTCCAGATATGGCGCCGCTTCTTTGAACTTCTTCTCATAGCTTTCTTTTGCTTTGGCAAACTCATCATTCGACTTGATCGAGTTCGCGGCATTTGCCATGGTAGCTGCCTGGTTAAAATACAGTACTCCCAGGCTGTAATTCGCGTCAAGATTATCCGGATTCAACTCCAGCACTTTCTTGAAGTCGCCTGCCGCCTTTTCATGATCCTTCTTGCTGTCGTACATCATTCCACGGTTCAGGTACAGCAATTCATTATCAGGATTGTTCTCTATCGAAGTACTGAGCTTATCAATGAGTATGTCCGTCTTTCCCTGAGCCAGGTAGATATTCATCTCCTCAGTAATCAGACTTGTATTGTCATCAAAGATGGTTTTACCCTGTTCGATGTATTTCAAAGCCGCCGCGGTATCTTTCTGTTCCAGATTTATCCTGGCCATGTTCAGGTAGATTTTAGGGTCATTGAAGTTCTTATCGATGAGTTTTTGAAAATAGACCTTGGCTGTTGCCGGATCATTTGCCTTCAATGACGTATAGGCCATGTTTTTTTCAACGATCTCCGCCGTTATATTATTTCGTTTGAGGTTATTATCCTCGTCAAGAGGTATCACTTCAAAAACCTGATTGTAATAGCGCATAGCCCGCTGAAAGTCGTTCTTCTGGGTAAACTCGATGGCTTTATCGAACAGTCCGAGACCTGTCAGCCAGACCAGTTTTTTACAATCATCGGTATAGAGCTTTTTTGAATCAGTCTTCATGCAATTGATAAAACTGATGGCCGCTTTTTCTACCGCGTCTTCATCCAGACTGTTCCAGGCTTTGTCGGTATGGATAGCCAAATAGGTTTTCCCCCGGTAATACCACATTTTCGGATTATTCGCGGTTTGCTCATTCTCCGCTGCCAGATCAATCCATTTCTTTGCGTCGGCAACCTCATTCACCTTTAAGGAATTTGCCGCGCTTTGTACATTATTGCTTTGCCCTGCTGTAAGCAGTGGCCCGAGAAGTAAAATCAGAATTCCGAGCTTTTTCATTTTTGATCTTATTTTAAAAATTAAATAGTACTAACTCCTCAGTTCCATAATCCTTTTCAAATGTGCTCTGAAATACATGTGAGTCAAATTTTAGAGGTAATATGGTATTTTATTTATAAACAAATCGAAGCATGAATTTGATTAATTGCGGCGGGCAGGCCTGCCAAATTGCGCGGGAAGCGCCCGCTTGTGCGGCAGGCAGAATCCCTGCCCGTTGCAGGCAGGAATTTGGCTTGATTTTTTTGCATACTTTTTTGATCAAGCAAAAAAGTATGAAGCAGAATGTAAACTGCATTGCACATAATTACAAGCATTCTGGCGCTAAATGACTAATCATAATATTAAAATTCCTGAATGGATGGTCCTATTCCAGTTCTACTTCTTTCACTTTTCCATAGCCCAGTTTCTCCAGTTTATCCTTGATCATGTATTTATTACCAACTACCAATACACATAGCTTATCAGGCTGGATCCATTTTCGGGTAATGCTGTTCACCTCATCTTTTGTTATCTCTTTCAACAAGGCTGATTGTTTTTGTGTGAAGTCTCTGCTCAGGTTATAACGGGCGATTTGCGCGAGAAAAGACGCCTTTTGTTCAGGAGTTTCATACTTCAATATGTCGCTGTTCAACATGGAACTTTTCGTAGATGCCAGTTCCTGGTCTGTGATCCCGTTTTTGGTATATCCATTCAGTTCGTTCATTATTTCCCTGAGGGATGAATCGGTTGCGCTCAGGCGGACACTTGCAAAAACGTAGAAGGCTCCGGGATATTCTGATCCTTCAAATCCGGACCGGATACCATATGTATATCCTTTTGACTCACGGAGGTTCAGGTTCAGACGACTGTTAAACGCGCCTCCGAGAGGGAAATTAGAAACCTTTGCTTTGAAATATTCACCGTTCGCGTCGTATTTCAGTCCCGGTTGCCCGATGAATATCACCGATTGGGCCGCGTCATCCTTATGTGCAAGGTATATCTGTGTTTTCGGAATCTCAGGGAAACCTGTGAAAGGCGGCATCACCACATCCTTTCCTGTCCACTTGTTCAGGAATTCCAGTTTGGGAAGGATTACCGGTTCGGCTATATCGGAAACGATCACCAGCTTGGCCACTTTGGGCGAATAATAATTCTGGTAATAATTCTTTACGTCATCCAGCGTGATCTTTTTCATGGTTTTCTCCGAAGCATACATCCCGAACTGATTATTGCCATAGAGTATGTTGTTGAAGAGTTTCTGTGCGGTAATTTCCGCCACTTTTTTCTCATGAACCAATCCTTCGATCGCTGCTTTTTTGAGTCTCTTAAAATCATCCTCCCGGAATCCGGGATGCAAGAGTTTTTCTTCCAGTATGGCCAGTGTCGCGTCGATATTTTTACTCAGACTTTTTACAAAGATGTTAGTATAGTCCCCTTCATCAGCTGTAAAGACAATTTCGCTGCCGAGTTTATCAAGTTTTTCACTGATCTCCTCTGTCGTAAACTTTTCTGTTCCCTCATTCAGCATGGAAGCTGTCATCCACGCCAGTCCGGTTTTTTTCTGTTCAGGATCCAATACGTATTCACCACCATGAATCGTAAGGAGCATGGTTACTTTCGGTGCCTCCTTATCCAGGGTACCAATGATGTTTAATCCGTTAGCCAGTTGTTTGTTGTAATACTCCGGAACGGACGGAGTTTTTGGTGCGGCGGGTACCGGTTCCTTGCTCCTGTCAAAATTATCCGAGGGTTTGGTATATGTCAATCCTGCCATTTCAGGGTTTGGCTGGATCTTGACATTTGCATAAGGATTAATGCTCTTCACGGAATCCTTCTTGGTTGACGTAGGATCTTTTGGAAATACATTCACGATTGCCGCGCTCTTACCTTTGATATATTTATTGAATACGCGAACGATATCCTCCCTGGTCACTTTACTATATCTGTCCATTTCATCATAAAGATTATAGGGCCTGTTCAGAAAAGTCTGCCAGTCGGCAAACATCATTGATTTCCCGAATACACCCGACGCTTCTTCAATGATCGAAGACTCTCTGATGGTCTTCACCCGTTGTAGCGCGTCTTCCGTGATTCCGGTCTTTTCGAACTCTTCAATGGTTGCGCGGATTTGTTTTTCCGTTTCGTTGAATTCTTTCGCGATCTCCGAATAACCGAAAGTCGGATAGGTAACAACGATTACCTGAAATTCACCTGCCAGTTCGCTGGTTGGATGTTGAACCGCTGCCTGGATGGCTTTTTCTGATTTGACAAAGTTTTTATAGAATATGGAGTTATTACCCTCCCCTATCATGGACGAAAGCAGGTCAAGCGCGGCTTCATCTCTGTGGAATCTGGGCACGGTTGGAAAAGTCATGATGGTCATCGGGAAATAGGTATTGTCCACGTAGTTGGCATACTGATCGGTTGCCAGAATGGGAACGGAAGTTTTCATCTTCACCACTTCCGGGCAAGGCTTTATACTTCCGAAGTATTTATCGGCGAGGGCAACGGCTTCCTTGGGATCCACATCGCCGGCAATGCTCAGCACCGCATTGTTAGGACCATACCATCTCAGGAAAAAGCTTCTCAGATCATCTACGGTCACTCTGTTGAGATCGTCAACGTAGCCGATAATCGGCCAGCTGTATGGATGCCCAGAAGGATAAAGAGTCTGATTGATAATTTCGACGAAGGCCATGGCATAGGGCTGGTTCTCTACGTTCTGGGCCTTTTCATTTTTTACGGTAGCCCGCTGTATCTCAAATTTTTCTTTGGTAACAGAGTCAAGAAGGAAACCCATTCTGTCAGCTTCCAGCCAGAGAACTTTTTCCAGGTAATTGCTGGGGACGGTTTGATAATAATTAGTCTTATCTCTTTCGGTATTACCATTCATGGTACCTCCGGCTTCACTGATAATCCTGAAATGCTCATTATCACCAACATGGTTGGAGCCTTCAAACATCATGTGTTCGAAGAAATGGGCGAAACCGGATTTGCCGATCTCTTCTCTGGCGGAACCCACATGATAGGTAACTACCACGCTCACAATGGGATCCGAATGATCTTCATGGATCATCACGGTCAGCCCGTTGGACAATTTCCATTTCTCATAGTTAAGGATCAGTTTATCGGGATTTCCTTCAACTCTCTCAATCAGTTGAGGCTGGGCAGAGAGAGTGTTGAGGGAAAAAACCACCACGGAGAGAAAGGCGATCAGAGCTTTCAGGTTCTTCTTCATAATGCAGGATTGAATTTTGGTTTTTGGTGGCGCAAAGATATTTTATTTCCTGATTTTTCGATAGGAAATTCAGCGAAAAACGGCAATAATGCTTAAAATTTAAGGATTTATGCTGTCAGGAAGCAAGCCTGTAATGTCTTTGTGGAATCAGGACAAAATGGCAAAAAGATCAGGAAGCAAGCACATATCCGGAAATTTCGCTGAGCGTAGCTTACTCCCTTGAAAGTTTAACAATTTTGTATTGCACCACCTCTTTGTCCACTCCTGTTTACTCCGGCGCATCCTGACCCCTTATTCCGGCGATGTTGACCCCCGATTCC
>CAZJDX010000021.1:0-59294 GCA_964544885.1 uncultured Flavobacteriales bacterium | reverse complement strand
ACGGTGAAGAAATGGTTCGTGTGATTCACGCCAACAAAGACCAGAATACAAGACTTAACGCGATGAAGCAGTTCCGGGAAGACAGGATACGCTTCCTGATTACTACCGATGTCGGTGCAAGGGGAATTGATGTACAGGAAGTAAGCCATGTCATCAATTTCAATGTCCCTCTGGTTTACGAAGATTACATCCATCGCATTGGCAGGACCGGCAGGGCATTCAGGACGGGAGATTCGATAACATTTTGTTCGCCGGAAGATGTGTATCATTGGAAGAAAATTGGTAAGCTCATCGGGCAAAAGGTAAGGGTAGAGACCTTGCCTCCGGGAGTTGAAGTGACCGAAACCCCATTCGAGGAACAACAGGCCATGCTAAGAGAAATTGATATCCAGCGAAGAAAGGAAGATCCTGAATTTAAAGGCGCATTCCACGATAAGAAATCTGTAAAGAAAAGATGATCTTCCAGGTCTATCCAAAGCCATCCGGTCTTATGCAAGTTATTTCAAGGCTTCTTACTGCCAGGTATTCATGATGAGTTCCGGGAGAAAAGGCGGTTTGCTTCTTATACTTTTTCTGGCAGTAGTGTGGGGAAGTTCATTCATTCTTATCAAGAGGGGTCTGGATGTTTATACACCTGTACAGGTTGGTGCTATCAGGATCTTTGCGGCATTCCTGTGTCTGTTCCCATTTGTGTTCGGATCATTTCACAAAGTTCAAGCCGGACAATGGAAATTTGTTTTTTTAACAGGCATGCTTGGAAACGGAATTCCAGCCATCCTGTTTCCGTTGGCAGGAACCAATATCAGCAGCGCGGTTTCCGGGATGATCAATGCCATGACACCTTTGTTCACAATGATTGCCGGTGTGCTGATCTTTGGAATGCATATAGGAAGGAACAGGATGATCGGACTATTGATCGGACTCGCCGGTACCCTTGTTCTCATTCTTGGAAAGAATGCCACTCTTGAAAATGGTAATCCCTGGTATGCTGCCTACATTGTATTGGCTACTATCTGCTATGCCTTTAGTGTCAATATTCTCCGGTACAAGCTCTCCGAACTGGATCCGATAACCACCACCGGCGCTGCTCTCATGTTTGCCGGAATACCAATGGGTGTCTACCTTTTTTGCACTGATTTCATTTACAGGACAACAATCGTTCCCGGTGCAACATTCAGTCTGGGCGCGATTTTGATACTGGGAATATTCAGTACCGCCATATCCACCGTGCTTTTCAACAGGCTTATCAAAGTTTCCGGTGCATTATCTGCCGCTTCCGTCACCTATCTGATCCCGATCGTTGCCATGTTCTGGGGAATTCTTGATCAGGAGAACCTGGGTTTCATTCACCTGGCTGGATTAGGCGGTATTCTCGCAGGAGTTTACCTGATTAACAGGAAGAGCTGAGCTCATCCTTTACTCATTTCCGTAAAATGTTTAAAGAACAGTGGAATGGTTTCAATGCCTTTCATGAAGTTAAACACACCGTAGTTTTCATTCGGTGAATGAATGAGATCGCTGTCTAGTCCGAATCCCATGAGTACGGATTTAAGTCCAAGCTCTTTTTCGAACAGAGCTACAATTGGAATACTTCCTCCACCCCTTGTGGGGATGGGTTTTTTCCCGAATGTTTCTTCCATGGCTTTGCTTGCTGCCTTGAAAGCAATTGAATCGGTTGGAGTAACAACGGGTTCGCCCCCGTGATGTGGCATAACTTTCACATCAACACAACCTGGAGCGATTCCTTCAAAATGCTTTTTGAAGAGTGCGGTAATTTTCTCAGAACTTTGGTTTGGTACCAGTCTCATGCTGATCTTGGCAAATGCTTTGGAAGGAAGAACCGTTTTTGATCCCTCACCGGTATATCCGCCCCAGATACCGTTTAATTCGAGTGTCGGTCTGATACCGGTTTGTTCCAGTGCGGTGTATCCCTTCTCACCTCTCAGTTCCTTTACCCCAAGATCCTTTTTATATTCATTGATATCAAACGGGGTTTTGTTCAGTTCTTCTCTTTCAGCAGCTGTAAGATCGCATACGTCATCATAAAAACCAGGTATGGTAATATGATCATTTTCATCTTTCAACGAGGCGATCATCTCACACAGCACCTGGATAGGGTTTCCTACCGCACCACCATAAACACCACTATGCAGATCCCGGTTTGGGCCAGTCACCTCAACCTGCACATAACTGAGTCCTCTCAGTCCGGCTTCTATCGAGGGCGTGTCATTGGCAATGATCGACGTGTCCGAAATCAGGATCACATCGCCTTTCAATCTGTTTTTGTTTTCCTTTACCCATTGACCTAGATGCGCGGAACCAACCTCCTCCTCACCTTCTATCATGAAGCGGACATTGCAGGGAAGTGTCTTGGTTTGCATCATCCCTTCAAAGGCTTTCAGGTGCATGTATACTTGTCCTTTGTCATCACATGCTCCTCTTGCGTATATTTTTCCGTTTTTTATTACCGGTTCAAAAGGAGGGGAGTCCCATAAATTCAGAGGATCTACCGGCTGTACATCGTAATGTCCGTAAACTATGACCGTAGGCAGTGCGGGATCAATAATTTTTTCTCCATAGACGATAGGATGACCTGCGGTCTTGCAGACTTCGGTTTTTTCAGCACCCGCCGATTCTAGTTTTTGTCTGATGAATTCGGCAGCGCGCGCCACATCTTTCTCATATTTACTGTCAGCGCTGATACTTGGGATTCTGAGTAGTTCCAATAATTCTTCCAGAAATCTCTTTTCATTGCTTTTTATATACTCCTGAGTTGCCTGCATATTTTTTAATCTGTTTTTTCGTTAATTTTTCAGGTAAACTATTTTATTTCTGCCAGCACTTTTCCTGTCATGTCAGTTGGTATGGCAAGTCCCATCATTTGTAATATGGTGGGTGCAAGATCCGCTAATCGACCGTTCTTAATATGGTTATAGTCTGAGTCGATAAGAAACAAGGGAACAGGATTGGTGGTGTGTGCGGTATTGGGTGTTCCGTCAGCATTAATCATGAAGTCCGCGTTACCATGATCGGCTGTTATCAGAAAGCTGTAATTTTTTTTAAGACCCGTTTCAACAACTCTTCTTACACAGGCATCCGTTGTTTCAGCGGCTTTCACTACTGCAGAAAATACGCCTGTATGACCTACCATATCCGTATTGGCAAAGTTAAGGCAAACAAAATCCGGTTCACCTTTTTCAAGCTCTCTGCAAATAGCATCCGTAACTTCCAATGCGCTCATCTCTGGTTGAAGGTCATAGGTTGCTACTTTAGGAGAAGGGATCAGAATCCTTTTTTCGTTTTCAAAAGGTTCTTCCCTGCCGCCGGAGAAAAAGAAGGAAACATGCGGATACTTTTCAGTCTCAGCTATTCTGATCTGAGATTTACCGGCTTCAGCGAGAACTTCACCTAAAGTGTTTTTGAGATTGTCCTTGTCATACACCACATGCACCTTACTGAAAGTATCATCATAATTGCTCATCGTTACATAATGAAGATCCATCCGCGCCATATTCTGTTCATGGAAATCCTTCTGGGTCAGAGCCATGGTTATTTCCCTGCAACGGTCTGTTCGGAAATTAAAACAGATTACCGCATCGCCCGGTCTGATCAGCGCCATCGATTTCCCATCTTTATCTGTTAAGCAAATTGGTTCAATGAATTCGTCGGTAATTCCCTGCCTGTAGGATTCTTCTATGCTGGAAATTACGTCACGTGTCGCTTTTCCAGTCCCGTGCACCAGAAGGTCGTATGCTTTCTTGATTCTTTCCCACCGCTTGTCCCTGTCCATGGCGAAATACCTGCCAATCACCGAGGCGAGGCTGCCTGTTGTTTTATGCATATGCGACAACAGATCCTGGAGATGTTTTGACCCGCTTTTTGGATCGGTATCCCTGCCATCGGTAAAGGCATGTATAAACACATCGCTTAAATGATGTTCATGTGCTAAAGTGCAAAGTGCTTTTAAATGATCTATATGTGAATGCACCCCGCCATCGGAGACAAGTCCGATGATGTGTAACTTTTTTTTGTTCTGTATGGAGTATTGAATGGCATTCAGCAATACAGGATTTCGTGAAAAACTTCCATTTCTTATTTCAACATTGATCTTAACAAGGTCCTGATAAACGATACGACCGGCTCCAATATTCAAATGTCCGACTTCGGAATTGCCCATTTGTCCGATGGGCAGCCCAACATCTTCACCTGATGTGGATAACTCCGAATTCGGGCGATCCTTGTAAAGTGAATCGATGAATGGAGTATTGGCTTCAAAGATCGCATTGGCAGATGTTTCGGGTCCCTTTCCCCATCCATCCATTATGATCAGCACTACTTTTTTACCCATATAAGGAAGTCGGAATCCTGTGAATCCCGATGGTAAAATTACGAAATTCCTGTGTGAATCCGTTTTTAATTACTGACGGAATCGGGCTAATGATTTAGCGGAATCTTATCTTTTTACATGTATGATAGTCTCAGCTGTCAGTCCGGACTCCGCAGGTTCGTTTTCCGAACAGACCCCGTCTGTTTATGGCAGAAAAGTCCTGAATTGGTAATTGGGAATAAAAATGGTTTCAGGACTTTCGCGGTTTGAGATCAACACAAATTACAGTTCCGCTTGGCTTATTATCATAGACCGATATCTTTCCCTGATGCCCTTCGACGATGTGTTTCACAATAAAGAGACCCAGACCGGTTCCTTTGGTACTACGGGTCTCCTCATTTCCTACCCGGTAAAACTTTTTAAAGACCTTTGTTTTGTACTCATCGGGGATTCCGACACCAAGATCGCTGATGCAAAGTCTTACCATTGAATTATAATTTTCGAGTTTGACGGTAATATTGGTGCCGGGAGGAGAATATTTCCAGGCATTTTCCATCAGGTTTGAGAGAAGAAGATGTAATGCATTCTTATCGCCCCGGATGTGCAGACCTTCTTCGATCTGGGAACTTATATTTTCATGGTTCGGTACTGCCTGGAACTTTTGTACCATCAGCCTTACAAGTGCGGAGAAATTAATATCCTCATGATTAAAGGTGTAACCCTTGTGATCAATCAGGTTGGCCAACAGCGCGTTCTCCACAAGGTTGTTAAGTCTTTCGGTGTCGAATATAGCGTTGTTGATAAAAGATTCCTCCTTCTTTCTGTCAAGATCATGCCGTAATATGGTTTGAAGGTAGAGTTTGATGGAAGCCAGAGGTGATTTAAATTCATGCGTGATCGACAGTAAAAAATTTTTCTGTTGTCTGGCAAGATCCACTTCTTTCTTAAACGATTTGATCGAATGGTATGAGCCCCAGACAAGGAGAAGCAGGAATACACTGCCCTCACCGATCACCATCCAGTGTTTTTGCCTGATACCTTTTTCAAGCTGAATGATTTCTTCCTCCTGTTTTTCCTGTGATTCCGATTTCAGCCTGACATTTTCTATCCTGTGCAGGTAAACTTCATTGTTCAGGTCAATGAGCAAATATGCCCACCAGCCGAATTGGATCAGAATATAAAGTGCCAGAAAATAAAGAAGATAGACCGGTCGCATTGCCGAGTCTAATTTAGAAAGAATCCCTAAGATTCCGGATGCTTCAACGAAAAGAATGAAAACATTTCTTTACTCCTGATAATTGAACCGGGTTGTGCTGCCATCCACTCTTTTCAGAATCTGCCAGTGGCCGTTGGAATCTAGCTTTTCCAGTATGTAGTATTCAACACCATGCTGCCAACCCGTATAGGGTGTCCATTCCAGTTCAACCTGGCGGGCCTCGTTCATTTCACCCTTGAGAAGTATGGTGGATGTAAGCGGACTAAGGTCTTCCTGAATATTACAGGTATTCACTACGAGTATTTTGTAATAGTAGTGTTCGTTTTGAACATCTACATCATGATCCATGAAATCGTTTTGGACCGATGGAACAGAGCGTATATAAGAATAGTTCACATCGTCAGCAGACCTGTAGATATCATATTGAGCCACTTTCTCCGGCAGTACCGAAGGGGGGAGCCATTCGGTAAGTACACTCTTATTATCTACAACCGTTGAGCGGATTACATCCACAACCTGGTTGTCGAAAATGTTCAGAGGTATCGTCCTTGAAGTATCGCTGTAGGAAGTATAGGTGGTGCCGCACAAGTCCGTTGCCATGATCCTGTAACTGTATGGATAAGGGCAATCAAAGGTTGTATCCGTATAGGCAAGGGAATCAGGTGATACAGTTGCCAGATATTGTGGTTCATCTCCCTGCTTGTACCTGTATATCCGGTAATTGCTTACCGGACATCCTCCGTATGGTGTCCAGCTGACCCTTATGTCTTCCCTCACCGGGAAGGATGATACGTTGATTGTGGTATGAGCGGTGAGTCTTTCTAAAGGTATTGAGTTCCCGCAGACATCTATGGCCAGTAGTTTATAGGTGTAAGTATTTAAGAGGGTATTCAGTCCGCGGTCAATATAAGATGACTCAAGCGAGAAATTTGTGTTCTGAATATTGGTTTCCGTATGAATAATATCGTACTGGTTTGTATAGGCATTCAATCTGTAGAGAATATAGGCTGCAAGATCAATAGCCGCATTGTTCTCCCAGATGATCTCCACCTCACTGGATGACAGAACGGAAACACTGTATATTTTTGATTCGGGTGGTGGAAGGGTATCAAGCACATGGATACTGGATGGATCGGTTATACTGCCTGAGCAACCGTTGGCATTTATAACCTGTAGAGTAACCGTATAGAATCCCGGACTGGTGTAAACAACCTGTGGGTCAGGATCGGTTGACGTCATTCCATTACCAAAATTCCACACGAACATGGCTCCATTCAGGTTGCTGCTGGTATTGTAAAAGTTAACACTGAAAGGCGAACAACCCTGCGATGCGCTGGCCTGGAAAGAAGCCACAGGTGTAGGTAATACGTTAATTCTTTGCGGAGATACGAAGGTATCAGCGCACCCGAAACTGTTGGAGGCGATGAGGCTCACCTCAAAATTACCGGTCTGAGTATACTCATGCACCGGATTTATATCGGTTGAATATCCTCCGTCTCCGAAATTCCAATACGCCATGCCGGAGCCTGTGGATGTATTCGTGAATATAGCCTGGAAAGGCTGACAGCCGCTGATCAGCGGTGAAGTGTACTGCGCGACAGGAGTCGGATAAACATGTATCTTCTGCGGATGTTCATAATAGCTTGTGCATCCGGCCGTGTCGGTTGTTACCAGAGAGACCGTAAAAACTCCGGTATCCCTGAAAGTATGTATGGGGTCATCAACCACATCGTTATAACCGTCTCCAAAATTCCAGCTCCAACTCACGGCGTTCTGTGATTGGTCTGTAAAACGAACATCAAATGGTGCGCAACCCTGGAATGCGTCCGCGTCAAAATGTGTTACCGGACCGAGTACCTGGATATAATCCACCTTTACTAAGGTGTCGCTGCATCCGGAATTGCTCGTGACGATTAAAGATACGGTATAAGTGCCGGGGTCATTGTATATGTGAGAGGGCTCCTTGTTGGTGGAAGTGGTACCATCCCCGAAATTCCAAAGATAAGAATCACCATCAACTGAAAGGTCCGTAAAGTTCACAAGAGATGGTGCGCAGGCATACACATCCGGTGTCATAAAGTCCGCATGTGGTTCCCTTGCATGGATCTTTGCCGGCATGATAAGCGTGTCCCTGCAACCACCATAGAGAGGACTGGAAGTGGCGACGAGCATAACATCGTAAACTCCGGGTTGAGTATAAGTGTGTGATGGATGACCGAGGGTGGAGGTAGTTCCATCTCCGAAATCCCAGAAGAATTGGACTCCGTTCTGAGAACTGTTGGCAAAATTCACCTGTACAGGAACGCAACCTGAATCAACCGAGCTTTCGAATAATGCGCGTAAGGGTGAAATAGACGCGGCCGTGGCAGTGTCTTTACAACCATTGATATCAACAATAGCCAGTCTGACAGGCTTGCCGCTGTTCTGTGTAAAGCTGACAAGGGGATGCTGAACCGTAGATGAATCCCCATTGCCAAAAACCCATTGCCAGGATACTGCGTTTGCGCTCAGATCGGTGAACTGGACATTGAAAGGCATGCAGATGCTGCTGGTAGTCCAGGTAAAGGCTGCATGAGCTGTATCAACCTTCACATATTGTGGAAGATCTATATGACTTATACAACTTCCACGGTAAACGGTAAGACTCACATCGTATACACCCGGATCCATATAAGGATGGAGTGGATTCGTAAGGGATGATGTACTTCCGTCTCCAAAGTTCCACAAGTATGCATCCGCGTTTTGCGATTGATTGGTGAAAAGCACGTTCAGTTCATTACATCCCTGGGTTCCGCTCGAAACAAAGGCCGCCACAGGAAGTTTAACGGTTATATCCGGATTGAGCCGGAATGTTTGTGTACATCCGGCGATATCCGTTACAGTGAGTGTCACACTGAATACCCCTTCACTCGTGTACACATGAGTGGGCATGGTCAGGCTTGAAGTGGTTCCGTCACCAAAGTCCCATATATAGGAAGCATAGTTCTGGAGGCTTGTGAAGAAGTGAACTGTATCGTGGCCGCAGATTTCCGATTCACTCGCCATCAACGGACTTACGAAATTTGAGAATACCGAAGTCGAAATGGAACTGCGGCACCCTGAAGTGTCGGTAACTGTTTGTGTGATGATGTAATTGGGAAGTCCGCTGTTGTAAATATGCGTCGGATGCTGGAGAGATGACAATGTGCTGTCTCCGAAGTTCCAGTGCCATGTAACCGAGTTCTTCGAAGTATCCTGCAAGGAAACCACGGTGTTGTTACAGGTGGAATTCTGATGAACGATGAAACCTGCCTGTGGCCCTGAGACTCTGACAATGCTATCCATTCGCTGAACCTGAACGATTCCCAGTGTATCGGTGGTGGTGAGGGTAACGGTATAGATTCCGGGTACCGTATACGTATGCCTGGGGTATTGCAAAGTTGAGCTTGAACCATCGCCAAAATCCCAAAGCCAGGAAGATGATCCCGGTATGGTATTGGTGAATGTCACTGCAAGCGGCGTACAACCCCTTTGAATGACCGGCTGACCGGTATTACCGATGTCAACGGATGAAGTATCCGGATTTCCAAAGATGAAGGGAGGAGGGTCATAGAAGAGCGTACATACACCATTAGTTATCGTAAGGGTCACATCATATTGAGCGAAGGATGTATAGATATGCAATGGATTTTCCAGCGTGGAAGTACCGCCATCACCGAAATCCCACCACCAGCCTGTGGCCCCGACAGAATTGGCGTGAAATTGAACGCGTGCCGGAAATACGGAGTCGAGTGTTATACCATAAAAATTGGCTCCGAACGGTGCAAAGTAAACGCTGTTACTTTGCATGGTGGTATAGCTGCAACCATCAGCAGTAGTGATGGTAAGTGAGACACTGTGGTAGCCCGGACTGTTGAAAGTATGATTGGGATGTTGCAGAGTGCTGGTTGTACCGTCGCCAAAATCCCACAGCCATGATACTGCATTCAGCGAGGTATCCGTGAAACTGGCATTCCATGGAGGACAGATTGTCGCCGAGTGTACAAAACCCGCATAACCTCCTCTCACATCAAAAGTGCTGAAAACCGGAATTGTCTGCGTACAACCTCCTCCGGCAGAAGTAGTGGTAAGCGAAACCGTATAGAGACCCGGAGTTGAGTAAGTGTGAACAGGATTCTGAAGGCTTGATGTGGTTCCGTCCCCAAAATCCCATAACCAGGAGGTAGCACCTGCGGTGGCATCGGTAAATTGAGTTGTCAGCGGAGCGCATCCGACTGTGGTTGGTGGGGGTACATAGTTGGCTGCCGGGTTAACGGTCTGTACAAATGCTGGTTTTACAAGTGTATCCGAACATCCCAGCGAATCCGTTACGATCAGCTTGACGTCAAAACTGTTTGAACTTGTATAGGTATGTGATGGATTCTGAAGCGTTGATGTCGCACCATCTCCGAAATCCCACAGATAGCTGAGGCCGGCAGGGGGAGAAAGGTTCGTGAAATTTACCGTAATCGGAGGACAGCCTATCCTGGAATCCGCGGAAAACATCGCCTTCGTTTTCGTGACCTTGACGATATTATAATAAACGATACTTTTTGTACAGCCTCCCGGTCCCCAGCACTTAAGTGTTACGTTAAAGGTTCCGCTATTTGTATATGTATGTACCGGGTTCGGATCAGTGGAAGTTGTTCCATCTCCGAAGACCCACAGACAGCTTGTGTAATTGCTTGAAGTATTGGTGAACTGTACTGTCAACGGACCACATCCAACGCTGTTCTGATAAGTAAAACTGGGCGCTGGTTTCGGGACCGCATAGATCATATTGGTCTTGATGATCGTGTCTGAACATCCGTTTGATGTCGAGATCATCATTTTTACCGTATACATCCCCGGAGTATTATAAGTATGTGTGGGATTGTAGTCGTGCGAGATACTACCATCGCCAAAATCCCATTTGATGAAATTAACATAAGTTGCGCCGGTGGTGAAAGTAACGGTCAGTGGCGCGCAGCCACTGTCTGTGTTGCTGGTGAAGTCGGCCCAGTTCGATGCACTTACATTTATTTTTGTGGATGTATCTGAAGTATCCTTACAGCCAAATGAATTGGTGACAATCAGGTTGGCGTGAAAAATACCGGCGGAAGGATAGACATGACTTGGATTTTGAAGAGAGGAGAATGTCCCGTCGCCGAAACTCCATGACCAGGTATTGCTACCCGGCGAGTTATTACTGAACTGAAAGACTGTTGAAGGATCACAGCTTGAGGCAGGACTAACGCTGATGGCTGCATTGGGTTTCGGATGTACGGTAATGTACTGATTTCTGATCCTTACATCCTGACATCCGTACACATTGGTCGCGATCAATGTCACCGTGAACTGACCCGATTGATTGTAGCTGTGCTGTGGATTTGATTGCGTAGTGGTAGTACCGTCACCGAAATCCCACAGATAGGTACTTGCTCCTGTGCTGGAATTGGTAAACTGGAAACTGTTGTTGTCAAGGCAGGAACTCAGGTTCGCTGAACTGAAGTCAGCATCAGGTTTTCCATTAACATGGATCAGGTTTGTATAGGTGGCGGTATCACTGGCGCCGCTACCGTCAAAAGCAATGAGTGTGATGGTATAATAACCCTGACTGGTAAATAGATTGGTGGGGTTCTGAAGTGCGGATGTATTTCCATTTCCAAGGTCCCAGTAATAAGACGTCGCACCCGTTGATGTATTGGTGAACTGAACACTGAGAGGAACGCATCCTGCGGTCTGGTTCACCGTAAAGGATGCGGATGGAACTGCAAATGATGGTATGGATAATACCAGCAAGACAAGAAGACCTGATACAGGCCTTCTGATCTTATCAAAGTTCATTTTCAGCGTATGGATTCCCATAATATTGAATTATTACCGGACTCATGCTCTCACTCCGTAATGCAAGAGGCAAACCGGCCGGTGAATTATTTCACCTGAACCAGTCTGCTGTTTTTATCCAGGAACAAAGGATTGTCGGGGGAGGTGATGCTTTTGGCATCGGCTTCCGCAACCAGGCTTCCTTCATTATTGATCTGCTTTATTCTGTACTGGGAAGTTCCGGTCAGCGGTTTATTGTCAACCCAGCTATACAGAAGTTCCAGCGGTGATCCGATACCTTCTTTAAGTCCAACCGGTTCGAAGTCCTTTCCGTCGGAAGAACGTTCAATCACATAAATACAGTCTTCGGAATTCTCCTTTGCAACCCAATTCAGGTAAACCTTTCCGGAGTTGAACACGATGGTTTCTTTTACGAACTCGAGTTTTCCGGGAACCCTGGTGGCTGTTGCCGGTCCCTGAGCAAATGCGCTCACAGCCGCAAACACAAGAACATAAAGGATAACCAGTTCAAGAACATAAACAAAGAAGCGGTTGCCTTCCGCCTTCGATTTCAGAATCTGAAATTTGCTCGTAGGCTGCATTCCATCCTGAGTAGGTGAGGTAATTGTTTTCATTCGTAGGGTTTTTATTTCTTATTTGAACAATATATACTCAGACTACTTCCGGTAGTTTGGAGAATTGACGGTGCTTCTTACATCTGTAAGATTATTGAAAGGCGTGTAAGAAATTTTTATGAAATAAATGCCCCCGGAGCCGTTTATCCTTAAAAACAACGATTTTCAGCGATTCAAACCGGCACCAAACTGTCAGAAATCAGGCGGTTTTGTTTACCTAAAATTTGCTCAGTATGTATCCTAAAGCGGGAATCGCCGTTAGACTCATTCAAGAAACCAAATCTTCAAAATCATACATTACAGATTATGGATACACTGAACAAGACCATTAAGAAGTTGAACGATGCCGAGTATCAGGAATTGCTTTCCGCTGTAGCCGGCCGTAAAAACAACAAACCTTACCTTGTACTGGAAGCCGCACGTAAAAGCAATTTTGACGAGAATCAGATGATGGAGATGCTTGGAGTAAATCCAAGTACATACTATACATTGAAGTCGCGTCTCAATGAAAGGATCGCTCAGTATCTTTCCCAGAATGTCAAAAACCCTATCGGGGTGCTGAAGGATAAGGTGGCCATGGTTCCTGCAATGGTCTTTGGCAATAACCGCGAAGTATCCATCCGCGCATTGAAAAATCTGGAAAAGCAACTTATTGAGTACGATCTGAGCAACGAACTTATTGTCGTCTATAAGGCTCTTGCCAGATTAAGCATGTATAATGGCGACTATAATTATTATGAGAAAGAATATAATCGTCACGTTGCCTATTCTCTTGCGGTCGTAAAGGCAGAAGATCTCTTCTATGACTTTGTAAAACGTGCCGGACAGTATATGCTCACCAGAGATGAAAGAGACCTTGAGTATGTTCAGGCTAATCTCAGGGAATTGACCAATATATCGGAGTTGTATCATGGTCACCGCCTCTTTGTCATGTATAACATTGTACGGATCTATTACCTGTGTCTCTTCACCAGCCGGTCAGAAAATCTGAAATCACTGGAAATCGAGATTGATAATGTACTTCAACAGATCAAAAAGCATTTTGAGAAGTATGAACTGGATACCTTCTATCAGAGTATCCGTTTCATGGTCGACTATTTGTATTTTGAATACTATCAGAAAACAGGTAACGCCGTCCGTGCGGATCATTATTACAAAATGATCAATAAAGACGTACCGGAAGTGGCCTTCAAGCCGGTCTTCAGTTTCTATGTTACTCAGTTCCTGGAATCGAAACTCGAACGCTTCCTGTCAACCAATAATATTGATGATCTTACGGATCTGAACGGAGATCTTGACAGTAATTTCGATGTCGATGTCAATGAACCTTATCCGTGTCTTTCATACCGCAGGTTCCAGGCTGTATCCAGGTTTTATTCCGGTGATTATTCAGGCGCTGCGCGTGTGATAAACTCTCTGCGCAATGATCTGTCAATGAAAAAGTACCTGTTCACGGACGTTGAATACAAACTATTCCAGGCTTTACAGTATTGCATGCAGGGAGAAGACGGACTTTGCAGCCAGTTGCTGCAGAGTGTAAAACGTCAGATCAGTGAAGATGAGGAATTGTTCAGCGCGGCTTCTTTATTCATTAAGATGCTTAAAGCTGCCATCAAACCGGAAGAATTCAGGAAAAAAGTTAAGCGATTGACTGAAATTTATAATGCATTCCAGGAAGCCAATACAGGGAGAAAAAGAATATTGTGGTATGTGAGGCTCGATGAGAATCTGATTCGTCGCCTCGCAAATCCTATCAAGGATTGATGATGTGCATCTGATCCCGCATTAATACAGCGGATGACAAGAAAAAAGCCTGTTGAATTCATCAGCAGGCTTTTTTAATTTTAACCGGAAGTCCATATCAGAAATTGATGGCGTCCAGATATTTTTCGCTGAGTGGCTTGTTGACGTATTTTACTACGAAGGGATTAGTAGAGGCGCGGTTGATATCTTCCGGACTTATCGATGAAGAAAGGACAATCACCTTCACATCCTGGCGGATCGTATCCGGTAATTTTTCGAACTCAGCCAGAAAGCCAAAACCATCCATAACAGGCATGTTCAGGTCAAGAAATATCAGCTGGGGCAGCGCATTCTGATTCGACTCGTTGGATTTCAGGTACTGAAGTGCAGCATCAGCTGAACTTTTGACGATAACTTCTCTGGAAAAATGATTGGTGGTTATCATCCGCTCATTGATGAAATTATCAATGTCGTTATCATCAATCAGAAGTACTCGTTCAAATTTAAAAGATTCACCTGAAGTTTTCATGTGTAGACCCCTTTAATTTTGGAAACTGGTGGTGATGAGTGGAATCGAACCACCGACACAAGGATTTTCAGTCCTTTGCTCTACCAACTGAGCTACATCACCCTGAGAATTTTAAGGCGTGCGCAAAATTAGGAAAAAAATCAGAGCGCCAAAATTAATTTGCCTGATCACACTCGCTGCAATTCCATTTTTTAACATCAATATTTTACCTTGTGCAAGTTATGTCTGAACAGCGAAACCTGACTATTGATTTTGGGAACACTTCCGCTAAAGTGCTTGTGTTTGAAATGGATGCAGTATGTTACAGGAAATCCGGACACTCTCTTTCCATAAAGGATACGCTGACCCTTCTAAGAAGATTCAAGCCTCATGCTGCCATCATCAGCGCTGTGACACCGGTATCAAAGGCACTTCTGAAGACCTTGAATGACTATACGAGTCTGACTGTTCTGAATCATAAAGTCAAAGTACCGGTCAAAATCCGTTATCGCAGCCCTGAAACACTGGGCTCAGACCGCCTGGCTGGAATCGTCGGAGCTGGGAAATTATTTCCCTCAACCAATGTGCTGGTAATTGACATGGGTACCTGTATCAAGTACGACTTTCTTCAAAAGACTCATGTCTATCAGGGCGGAAGTATCAGCCCCGGGCTTGCCATGCGCTTCAGGGCACTAAATCAATATACTGCCAAACTGCCGTTGATCAGTCCCGCACAACTAAAGTCTTTCATAGGCACTGACACCAGAACCTCCATTCTTAGCGGAGTACAGACCGGTGTTGTGGCGGAGATGAATGGTTTTATAGACCGGTACAGGAAAAAGTTTGGTGCCTTGAAAGTGATCCTGACCGGAGGTGATGCTCCGCGTTTTGCAGGACAAGTAAAAATGCCCATCTTTGCCGCCCCCGATCTGGTGAATATTGGGCTCAATGAAATCTTGAATTTTAATGCCAGGAAGTAAGAAGTTTCTCCTATGTCTGACTTTTTTGTCAGGTCTGTTCTTCAGCACAGAATCGTATTCACAAAATTCTTCCAGTTCGCCCTATTCACGTTATGCGCTTGGTGATCTGCTCTTTTCCGGTTTTGTGCGTAATTTAGGAATGGGTGGAACCGGTCAAGCTGTCTTCCATCCTTTACATCAGAACCCTGTTAATCCGGCTTCCTTCACGCATCTCCGGCTTACCACCTACGAAGCTGGGGTAAATTTCCAGATGAACAAACTGGCAACCAGCGTTAAAAGCCAGAGTGATAATACCGCATCACTGGCCTATTTTGCCCTTGGATTTCCTGTAGTTCAAAAGAAATGGGGAATGGGCTTCGGACTGCACCCCTACAGTACAGTCGGTTATTCCGTAGAAGAAGAACGTATAAACTCCCTGTTATTGAAGGAAACACATACCTATAAGGGGTCCGGAGGACTCAATGAGTTCTATCTTTCAAATGGTTTTGCTATTGCCAAAAATTTTAGTGCCGGTATCAATGTTTCATATTTGTTTGGAGTGATCAATCAGGATCGCCGTGTGGAGTTTGATGAACCGTCTTATTTCAATTCAAACATATCTCAGTCGAGTTCATTGGGCTGGTTTAATTTCAAACTTGGTTTGCAATACACATTCGACAGTCTGAAAGTTGCGCCATCGGATTCTCTTAAGCTTTTCACCTCGCAGGTCCGGGCAGCAAGGGATTCGATGAAGACTCTCGACCGGCTGATATCGGCCGCGCCTGATTCGTCCAACAGGCAGCTCTTGCTCGATTCCCGCATACAGCTTGACTCTTCCATAAAGGAATTGAAAAACTCAGCCGGTGCCGTAAGTCTGAGAAGAGTGAAAAGCGATTGGGATCTAAGCTTTGGACTTTCCCTTTCACCTTCATCTGAACTGAGAGGGCGACAGTCGATTCTCGCCTATAATTTCAAGTATATTGGAAGCGAAGACCGGAATCAGATCTCCGTTCGTGATACTACAGCAAACGCTGAAGGTATAAAGGGTAATATTAAATTGCCGTTTAATGCAGGGTTTGGAATGGCTCTGAAGAAAGGAACACGCTGGCTTTTCGCTGCAGATTTTTCCATGCAACAGTGGAGTGACTTTTCTTATTTCGGACAAAACGACTCCCTGACAGATAGTTGGGAAATTAATGTTGGAACACAATTCACTCCTAATGACAGAGCGATACAGTCTTATCTGAGTCAAATCCAATACCGCGCTGGATTTCATTATACAAGGTCATTTCTGGAGTTAAGAGGAGAACAGATCTCTGAAACAGGAATTTCAATTGGCTTTGGATTTCCGATACGGAGAGCGGGAACAGTCGTTCATTTATCGGCTGAGGCTGGCAGGAGAGGTACCACTTCAGGTAATCTTGTGAAGGAGGATTTTCTGCGCTTTACCCTTGGCTTTACCTTAAATGACCGTTGGTTTGTTAAGCCAAAGTATGACTGATGCTGATTTTTCGCATCCGGTGCAAATCGACTTGGTAAAATTTTAGATTGATCTTTACAGAGATATGGAAGCCATCGTCTTCCTGTTAGTTCTGCTGATATGAGGGAAGAGTCAAAATTTCGAATTGCTGTCTGGTTGCTGACCGGATGCGTCCTCATTTTCCTCATGGTTGTAATAGGAGGTATCACCCGGTTGACCGGTTCAGGATTATCCATAACCGAATGGGATCTCATCATGGGAACCATTCCTCCGATGAACGACACTGAATGGTTTGAGGCTTTCGAAAAATATCAGCAGATACCGCAGTACGAAAAGATCAATGCACATTTCGAACTGGAGGATTTTAAATCCATTTTCTGGTGGGAATATATTCACCGCTTATTGGGAAGGCTGATCGGTCTTGTATTCATCATTCCATTCATCTGGTTTATCAGTTCCAAACAAATGGACAGGAAGACTGTGCGGAAAGCCTTGTTCCTTTTTTTTCTCGGAGGCCTCCAGGGATTTCTCGGATGGTTTATGGTTAGCAGTGGTCTAACGGAAAGAACAAGTGTAAGCCATGTCAGGCTTGCCATCCACCTGATTACAGCCTTCATCACTTTTGGTTTCACTTTTTGGTATGCACTTGAATTACTCCGTCCGTATGATCACCCGGCAGTGAAAGGTAAAACTCCGCAGCTGGTCAGAGGCATTTTCCTTTTGCTTATCGTGCAGATCGTTTACGGCGCTTTTGTTGCCGGTCTGCATGCAGGGAAGATGTATAATACTTTTCCGCTGATGGACGGTCAGTGGATACCTACCGGTATCGCTTCTCATTTACCGCTTTGGTTGAATCTCTTTGATAATTCCGTGATGGTTCAGTTTATTCACCGGCTACTTGGATGGACAATATTGATTCTGATAATCCTGCTGTGGTGGAAGGCCTGGAAAAAGGGGATGTATTCTCCGCAAAGAAGAGCGATTGATGTTGTGCTTTATGCTGTAGTGTTACAATTCTTACTTGGAATTCTAACGCTACTTTCAGGCGTACAGATCACACTTGCATCATTACACCAGGTAGGTGCATTCTTTCTTTTTTCTGCAATGATTTATCTTCTTTACGAATTCAGAAAGCCAGCCCATCTTGAATAAGAAAAACCCTGAGGTGTTTTTTGATTTCATTTATCCTTATTGGTCCAGCGAAATGTTTCAATTAAATGCTGAACGTCGTTTTCGATAAATCCGAGCACAGGCGCAAGTGAATCCGGATTAGGCGGTGCATAAAAATAAAGACTTCCTCTGATGAAATGCTGTGTGCTGTCGGTTATATAAAATTGTAATGCGGAAGCGGCGCTTCCCTTGACATGATAAATGGTACCATATTTTTTAACTGAGCGGTCACTGAAAATTTCTTCTTCGATACCGGATGCTTTGCTGACATGTTTCATGGAAAGATTTCTGCTGTCTTCAATGAACTGCCTAACATCCCCATTGATATTCTTATAACTTAAATAAAGGGTGCCTTTGAAAGGCAGGTACACAACATTTATCCAGCAATTTCCTGTATCAGCTGAACTGTCGATGAGGATTTCGGAGTAGACAGGGGTTTCAAATGAATAATGGCAATTATCATTCTGATAATTCCTGTATTCCTTCGCGGGTAATTCAATCCTGAAGTATCCTCTGGGTTTTGGAATATAGTTTTCTTCACAGCCGGTGAAGAGAACCGAGGTAAGTAATGAGAAGAATATAAAAAGAAAAGTTTTTGTGCCGCTTCCGGAAGAAGCTTCTGAAACAGTTGGTTTTGGAAGACTTATCTTGACTCTCTTGATTCTCTTTCTGTCAGCGGACTCAATGGTAAATTTAATGTCGTTATAAGTGATCACTTCATTTCGCTGAGGGATCTCGCCTTTCAACTCAAGCAGGAATCCGGCAAGGGTATCAGAAGGTGCCTCCGTATTAATCTCAAACAGCTTCCTGTCTATGGCCATTATGCGGCAGATATCATTTATCAGAGTCTTTCCTTCAAAGACGAACTGCTGATCATCGAGTTTGGAATAGGATAATTCTTCTTCATCGTATTCATCGTTTATTTCCCCGACAATTTCTTCAAGAATGTCTTCAAGGGTCACAATTCCTGATGACCCCCCATATTCATCGATCACAACAGCCAGATGTATTTTCTTTTCCTGAAATTCCTGTAACAGATCGTTGATCTTTTTGCTTTCCGGAACAAAATACGCCGGCCTGAGAAGTTTTAACCAGTCGAATGAGGCATCTTCATCCTTTTCAAGATAGGGAAGAAGATCCTTTATGTACAGAACACCGATGACTGAGTCAAATGAGTTTTCAAAGACGGGCAATCTCGAATATTTATTTTCGACGATGATCGCAAGAATCTCACGAAAGGATAACTCTTTATCGAGTGCGACTACATCCATCCGGGGTTTCATGATCTGTTTCACATCGGTATTTCCAAAACGGGCAATACCTTTCAGGATCTTTTTTTCTTCCTCAGGAGTATTCTTGTCCGAAGTTATCTCAATGGCATGACTTAATTCATCGGCCGACACGTCATAACCTTTCAGAACAATCCTCTTGTCGACGAAAGAACTTGAAGCAACCAATACCGCGCTCAAGGGACTCAAAATTTTATCAAGTGCGTAAAGTGGATATGAAATTATCCTGGCGAAAGAAACGGCGTTCTGTGTTGCCCATACTTTTGGCATTACTTCACAAAACAATACGATGATGAATGTCAAGGCCACTACCTGTATCAGAAACCCTATGGCCTCGTGATTTTGGAAATTGAACACTTGTTGAATAAGAAGACTGGAGACAACCACTATCGATATATTTACAAAATTGACAGAAATCAGAAGTGTAGCCAGTAGCCGTTTTGGTCTCTCCATTAATTTATAAACCATCCTTGCCGAACTCATTCTGCTGTCTTTCAACTGGAACAAATTAGTAGGACTGATGCCAAAAAAAGCGGTTTCAGCAGCTGATAAAAGCGCTGATAAAACCAGACAAATAATTAAAATGAATAACTCAAGAAATAAACTGAAGTTAAAACTGACAGGACGGAAAAAGGAAGTTGTATCCTCTAAAAGTATCAACAGACTACAACTGCCGGGGTCCACGTGGTATTAAATGTTTTATAAATGAAAATCCGGATGCAAAGATAGAAAAATTTGCATCCGGATTAAAAGCTTATACTCAGAATGGAAGGTCATCACCGGCTGCGGGAATCGGTGCTTCCACAACTGAGGGTTCAGGTTCCTTCATGGTCGCACTGTCCTCAGTACGACTTCCGCCAAGAAAGGTGAAGTTGTCAACAACTATCTCGGTAATCCATTTTTTATTATTCTCTTCACCCCAGGATCGGGTTTTGATCCGCCCCTCGATATAAACTTGTTTTCCTTTACGGATAAATTTTTCGGCGATCTCGGCGAGTCCGCGCCACATGACAATATTATGCCATTCGGTTTGTTCAACCTTCTGTCCCGATTTATCCTTATAGGATTCAGACGTCGCCAGAGGAAAACGTGCAAGCGCTACTCCGCCTTCAAGGTAACGCACTTCAGGATCTTTTCCTACATGACCTACCAGAATTACTTTGTTTACACCATTCATGATTTTTGTTTTTTAAAAGGTTAGTATTTATTTCCTGCAAGCCAGGGTCCTTTTTTGTTTTCTCTGACTTGATCCATTCAGAATGTCCTGATTCTGATTGACGGCGACAAATGTAGAGGCTGTCACCTGCCTGTAAAAACTGTATATGTTGGTTTTTTATTGCAACTGAAGTATTCCTGTAAATATATCGAAAAGTCCTTAATAGTTGACAGGTGTCTTGTAAATCTAAACCGGAATTTAAGCGATACTGATGGAGTATTGTTAGTATATCAAGTGTAAATTCAGTGTCATCCGGAATGAAGAATAAAACTAATTTGCATGTTAATTCCAGTCAGTTCTTTTACGTTTTTTTTCGGCAAACTTCTTTCCTTCCTGCTGATTTTTACCTGAATAATTTGCAGGACGTTCCTTCAGGTATTTGTCGATAAGCCTGGGAACAGCGTAAGTCTGAACATCCTGCATACTTACCTTCTTCCAGTTATCTGGTTCCCTGAATGCTTTATCGTTCAGCGATAATTCTATGAAACTGGTATGTAACACCTGGTGACTGAGAACATGCTTCATCTCGGGTGAAACCGATTGAAGCACAGTTTCAGTTGACTTGAATAAATTATTCCATTCATCAATTCTGAGCAGAGAATCAATCCTCAGTTTTTTTTTGGTTTCGATCAACGGAAATTCATAGAGGTTTTGCCAGATATCTTTCTTCGTTCTTTTCTGAAGATAGATATAGTCCCGGTTCTGAATAACCAGGTAATAGAAATATCTGTTTCTGGCCTTCTGTTTATTGGCTTTTATGGGAAGTTGGTCAACGCAATTATTTTCAAAGGTATAACATGAACTCTGAAGCGGACAACTGGTACAGACAGGTGAACTAGGTTTGCATTGTATTGCACCGAATTCCATGATGGCCTGATTAAATTCATGAGGCCCGGAATCCTTGATGAGATTCTGGAGTATGGAGTAAAATTCTTTTTTAGCAGCGCCGGTATTGATGGGAATACGGATCCCAAAATACCTGCTCAGGAAACGATACACATTTCCATCTAATACAGGATATGGAAGATGGAATGCAAAGGAGGCAATGGCAGCGGCCGTATAATCACCGATACCGGGCAGTGCCCTTATCCCTTCATACGATTCAGGAAATTTTCCATTGTGTTTTTCAATAATCTCCTTTGCACACCGGTGCAAATTTCTGGCCCGCGAATAATAACCAAGTCCTTGCCACATCTTCAGCACTTCGTCCTCGGTCGCAGCGGCGAGATCCTTAACTTTTGGAAATTTGCGGATGAACTTGTAATAATAGGACAAGCCTTGACTAACCCGGGTTTGCTGAAGAATTATTTCCGATATCCAGATGAAATACGGATCACTGGTTTGTCTCCAGGGCAGATCACGCTTGTTTTTTCTGTACCAGCGAATAAGTATTTGTGAGGTATTCAAGTGTCGGAGTCGAGCGATAAATTGGATGAATATTTCAGAATAAATTTTAGGCTGATTTTATAGAAAGTTTATTCTAATACAGAATACAGAATTTTTCCACTGTTTGATTCTTATTATGCGAATATCCGGAATCCTGTAACGGTCAGTTTGTTGATGCAGAACATAGATATTTAACAGCAAATTGCGGGGAAAAATTTATGAGTTATTTAGAAACCCTGATTAGGGTATAGAATAGCCGCCGGAAGTTGCAAATTACACGTTTTTATAAATTTATTTAGGATATTTGAAGAGATAATTATAATTTCATACCTGTAATCGGAGTGCCTGAACAAACTGCGAAATAATTTGTTTAGGTCAGGTCAGAATGGAGCATCTGACTAGTGATACCTGCCCGGAGCATCTATCCGATTTCACTCAGATCCTGTAATTGCAGGAAATTAATTAACTTAAATTTTTAATGACATGACAAAAAAGAAATTGAGTACTGCAGGTGCAGCAGCATCTGCTACAAAATCCAAACGCGGACCGGGTCGTCCGCCCGGATCATTAAACAAGGTGAAAGCGAAACGTGGTCCCGGCAGACCTCCGAAGGCTGAAAGTGCTAAGGCAAAACGGGGGCCTGGGCGTCCTCCGGGTTCAACAAATAAAGCAGGTGTAAAAAGAGGACCTGGGCGTCCACCAGGCAGCATCGGCCGTCCAGCCTTCAGAAGAGGTCCCGGTCGACCACCGGCTTCCGCAAGATCTGCTGGTGTCAATCTCACGGATCGTGATCTTGGAAAACTGCTGGATCTGCAAAGTATGATACTTGATGTACAGCGAAGCCATTTCAAGAAGAATGGAAAGTTTGATCCGGTCCTGACAAAACAATTCTCTGATAATTTCAGGATGGTGGATAAGATCGTCGATATCATCAGTAAGAACTGAATGGTTGAACTGAACTTTTGAAAACTTTCGCATGTATATAATGAACCGTTTCAATCGGAACGGTCTGTGTAAAGTAATAATAGGAAGAGCAGGCAATGACCTGCTTTTCTTATTTTTTGGTATTTGCACTCAAGCTGGGGGATTTTATAAAAAATTGACTTTTAGGGCACTGGAAATTTCAAGGAATTGACTTCTTTTTATGAAGAAAATCTAAATAACCTGAAAAAATTGATTTTTAGCCCTTTTCTTTTCAAAATGAACCCGTATCTTTGCCGCCCCAATTCTCAAATACTTAATACTCAAAGAAATGACAAAAGCAGAATTAGTGGCCGAGATTTCAACCAAAACAGGCATTGAAAAAACTGTGGCTTTACAGGCTGTTGAAGCCACCATGAAAGTGATCAAATCGACAATGGCAGATGGAGAAAACGTATACCTCAGAGGTTTCGGTTCTTTCATTGTGAAAAAGAGGGCTCAGAAACTTGGAAGAATCATTTCCAAGAATACAACCATAATCATTCCGGAACATAACATTCCCGCGTTCAAACCGGCAAAAACTTTTGCCAACAAAGTGAAGAACGCAAAAATCAAAAAGAACCAGACAACCGAGGCGATAGACTAAAAAAATCTTGAGCGGAAGAAAGCAAATACTGTTCATAGTCGCCGCGATAGTTCTCACAGCTGTCTTGTATTTTCTTCCACAGCTTAATGAGGAGAAAGGAAAGGAAAAACCTGCGGGCCCCTATTCATTCGAATCCATTCTTGCTCAGGTAAAAAGTCAGCTGAAGCCGGAAGAGTTGGCCCCTATTACCAAACTTGAAGAAAGTCTGGCAAAAGAAAAGAACAATGTTCTTTTACTGGATTCGCTTGGCAATTTGTGGGACAATGCCTTGTTTCCTGTTGTATCGGCACATTACTTCGAGCAGATCGCAGGGATTCAACCCGAGGAAAAGAACTGGCTCAATGCGGCATATCGTTACTTTGATGCATTTAAAGGAAGCCAGGATTCGATATTGCGTTCTTTAATGGTTCAGAAAACCATTGCATCCTATGAGAAAGTGCTGGAAATAAATCCGGCGAACCTGAATGCAAAAACGGACCTTGGAGTTTGCTATGCAGAAGGTACCAATGAGCCGATGAAAGGCATTATGATGCTCAGGGAAGTGGTAGAGAAGGATTCAACGCATTCAAATGCACACTTCAACCTGGGTATTTTATCAGTGAGAAGCGGACAACTTGATAAAGCCATTGAACGTTTTCAAAAGGTGCTGGTAAGTGAACCTTCACGGGTGGAAGCACGGTACTTATTGGGGCGCGCTCTTATCCAAACCGGCAAACCTTCCGAAGGTGTCAATGAGCTCAGGCAAATAGAAAAATACACTTCTGATCCTCAGGTGTTGGCAGAAGTCAATAATTTAATACACCAAGCTGATAACCAATAAACAATTAATTATGCCAAGCGGTAAAAAGAGAAAAAGACATAAGATGGCAACGCATAAGCGTAAAAAGCGTCTTAGAAAGAACAGACATAAGAAAAAGAACCGGTAAAATGAAGGCATCTGAAAAGATGCCTCCATTTATTTCGTGTATCCTTCGGTAAATACAGAAGGCATTGGTTTTTCGTACTATCGCATTGGGCCTGTGACGCGTCACAGGCTGGTTTCGATCCAGTGATTACACGGACTGTTCATCATTTTTTCTGCAATACTCTGCTCTGGCATGGATTGTTTGCAAAATATTTTTTGATTGAATAATGAATTGGTGATCAATTCAACCGCAGGCGAAGTCACCATCGCCATGCTTGAAGACAAGCAATTGGTTGAATTAAACAGTGAGAAAAAGGATCAGGGTTTCCAGGTCGGAGATATCTATCTGGGCCGTGTAAAAAAGCTGATCCCGGGACTTAATGCCGCTTTTGTGGATGTAGGGCATGAGAAGGATGCATTTTTGCATTATCTCGACCTGGGCCCGCAGGCTCAGTCTCTCCTCAAACTTATTAAACTGACTACTACCGGAAAAAATCCGGATCCACTCCTCACGGATTTTCAACTCGAGCCGGATATCAATAAGGGTGGAAAAATTACTCAGGTGCTGAGTTCAAATCAATGGGCGCTCGTTCAGGTTGCGAAAGAACCCATTTCATCCAAAGGACCACGGGTCACTTCAGAATTATCTCTTGCCGGCCGATTTGTGGTTATGGTGCCTTTTACCGATACGGTTTCCATCTCGCAGAAGATCAAAAGCGCCGAAGAAAGACAAAGGCTGAAAAGGCTGGCAATGAGTATTAAGCCCAAGGGGTTCGGCCTGATAATAAGAACGGTCGCAGAAGGAAAAAAGACGGCCGAGCTCGACAAGGATATACAGGATCTGGTGAATAAATGGAAGTCTGCATTCGAATTGCTGAAAACCGTTAAGCCTCCGCACAAGATTCTCGGTGAACTCAACCGCACCTCAACCATTTTACGTGACTTGCTCAATCCGAATTTTGCTGCCATTCATGTGAACGATGCGCTCCTTTATGAAGAGATCAGATCGTACATAAGCGGTATTGCGCCCGATCAGACCGAGATCGTCAAACTGTATAAAGGTCGTCTTCCGATTTTCGAGCACTTCGGAATCGACAAACAGATCAAATCCAGTTTCGGGAAAACGGTCACCATGGCCAATGGTGCTTACCTCATCGTTGAACATACTGAAGCGATGCACGTCGTGGATGTCAACAGCGGAGGACGGGTGAAAAGCGGGGACAGCGAACCGAATCAGGAAAACAGCGCTTTGAATGTTAACCTGGATGCGGCAGTAGAAGTAGCAAGGTTACTGAGAATGCGCGACATGGGCGGAATTATTGTTGTCGATTTTATCGACATGAATAACGCGCAAAACAGAAAGGCGCTCTTCGAAAAATTAAGGACCGAAATGAAAAGGGATCGTGCCAAACACACCATCCTGCCTCCAAGTAAATTCGGTTTGATTCAGATCACCAGACAAAGGGTACGCCCCGAAACCAATATTACGACCGTCGAAAAATGCCCTGCCTGCAACGGAACCGGTGAAATAAAGGCGAGTATTCTCCTTGTTGATGAGATTGAGAATAACCTGCGCTATTTTGTTCAGGAGCAAAATGAAAAGGAACTCCATCTGTCTGTTCATCCTTATATTGAAGCGTATCTCAACAAAGGATTTCTGCTGAGTTCAATTGTACACAAGTGGAGAAAGAAGCATAAGGTTAAGTTGAAAGTAAAAGCGAATAACAGTTATCATATCATGGAGTATCACTTCTTCAACAAACAGGAAGAGGAGATCAAGATCTGAATAGAAAAATTGCCCTATACGGGTGAAGACAATTAAAATCATCATGCGGCTTGGTCATATAGTTTATTCTGTTGTAAGGAACCGTTGTCCGCGTTGCCACCGCGGAAAAGTTTTTGAAGACGACAATCCTTACAGGCTTCGGTTTCTCTTCAGGATGAAAAAATCCTGTGACCACTGTCAGGAACTCTATGAAAAGGAACCGGGATATTTTTTTGGCGCTATGTTCGTCTCCTATGCATTGACTTCGCTGGCCTTTTTTATTGTATTTATGATGGACCTTCTCTGGTTTCATCTCGGGATTTCCCTTCTGTATTTTCTTCTTCCCGCCGTTGTTCTTATTTCTCCCGTTACTTTTCAATGGTCACGACTGATCTGGCTGAATTTTTTCATCAGGTATGATAAGAACCTGATTGATCAGCCGATCTTGCCTGAACCGGAAAAGTGATTTTACGGAGCAATGGCAGCAGACGGAAATTGAAAAACTTAATTTGCCATCTTTCATTAAATCCTTTCCTTTCATGATCAGAATCAGTTTAACCTTTTTCAGATCAATTCTGAAAATTCCGGTACTTTGCAAACATCCAAACATTAATGAATGGATGATTCTGATCTTCCATGAAAACCACACTGGAAATTGTAAGTGACAAAAAGCAATTACGTGAATTCATCTTTCTTCCCCGGAAGATACATAAAGATGACAAGAGGTGGGTACCTCCTTTGTACGGCGATGAATGGAAGTTTCATAGCCCGGACAAGAACCGGGCACTGGCCGGGAGTGAAACGGTACTGTTTCTGGCCAGGAAGCACCATGTGTATGCCGGAAGGATTATGGGTATTATCAATACCAGGTACAATGCCGCACATGGACTGAAGGAAGCCAGATTTTTTAAACTGGAGTGTATCAATGACAAAGAAGTGTCACATACACTCCTTAATGCGGTCGAGAACTGGGCAGTCCGGAGAGGAATGGAAGAAATTACGGGTCCTTTTGGTTTTTCTGACAAGGATCCTGAAGGTTTGCAGATAGAAGGATTCGACTATTCGCCGGTGATTGCAACAGCTACTAATTTCCCATATCTCCGCGAGCTCGTTGAATCCGCTGGCTATTCAAAGAAAATCGATTGCCTGGTTTATAAACTGGACGTGCCCGCTGATGTTCCTGCAAATTACCAACGAGTATATGAAAGGATTATCAGAAGGGAGGGCATCCAGGTAAAAGAGTTCAGATCCGCTTCCGAACTCAAGCCTTTTATCCTGCCGGTGCTGCGAATGGTGAACGATACCTATAAGGATATTTACGGTTTTGTCCCACTCGATGAAAAGGAAATGCGTCAACTTGCCGCACAATATCTTCCGGTACTTGATCCTGATTTCACCAAAGTGGTTACGGATTCCTCGGGTGATCCTATTGCATTCATCGTCGCATCACCCGACATCAGTGAAGGAATACGAAAGGCAAAGGGAAGAATCTTCCCTGTTGGTTTCATTCACATCCTTCAGGCGGGAAAGAAAAGCAGGCAGCTAAACCTGTATTTAGGAGCGGTGAAGAATCCCGAATCCAATGCAGGAATTATTGCCATCCTGGGAATGAAAATTTTCAGCTCGGCGATCAGACGCGGTATGAAGATAATAGACAGTCATCTTATTCTTGAGACAAATAAACCCATGAGGGCGGTTATGGAAAGACTGGGCGCGCAGGTTTATAAAAGATACCGGATTTATACCAAAGGGCTTATTTGAGTTCTGATCCCATCACTTTCTATTCTTCCGGAATCTTTCCACTATAATTCATAGCTTAGCCTGTAAATTATAAAACAGTTTCGCCATGAAAATTCTGAAACGGATATTATTGGTACTTGCCATCATATTACTGGTGATTACGGCAATCGGACTCCTGCTGCCTTCCCATGTACACATAGAGCGATCTACAGTGATCAACAAACCAAGGGAAATGGTCTTTGCGTACGTAAATGATCTGAGAAACTGGAATACATGGTCCCCTTTCTACGAACTGGATACGACCGCCAGCTATTCTCATGACGGTCCGCCTGCAGGAAAAGGGTCAAAGATCAGTTGGGTTAGCGCGCATAAAAATGTTGGGACGGGAAGTATTACCATTTCCGGTGTAAATGAACCATCCAGCATTCAACAGGAACTTAACTTTATGGAGGAAGGAACAGCAAGGGCAAATTTCAACTTTGAGGAGGAAGGCGCCGCTACAAGAATGACCTGGGGATTTGATTTTGATACAGGATTCAATCCATTGTTGCGTATCCTGGGGAAATTTATGGATGGCATGGTTGGAAAAGATTTTGAGAAAGGTCTGGCTAATCTGAAAAGTATCCTCGAGAACAGGAAAGATATTCCTTCCGGAACGATTCCGGTACAGGAAGGACTCCAGGCGGACTCCCTCTTGGAACAGTGATCTGATTTTCTTTTTCTAAATACGATTGATTCAAGTTGTTCAGCTCAAATCAGGATGTCAATAAGTGATGCTTCATGACAGATTACGAAAGCAAAATCAAATTACTCACACCAGAACAAGCCCGGTTAAGGATCAGAAAGTACTGTGCTTACCAGGAAAGAAGCCAACAGGAGGTTAGAAACAAACTTTACAGCTGGGGACTTAAGGCCTTTCAGCTCGAAGCCATGATTGCAGAATTGATTTCAGATGGATTTCTGAAGGAAGAAAGATTTGCTTCCGCTTTCACCGGTGGTAAATTCCGGCAGAAAAAATGGGGTAAGGTCAGGATAAGGCAGGCCCTCCTGGAAAAGAAAGTTTCCGAACCCCTGATCCGTAAAGCCCTTTCTGAGATCGAAGAAAAAGAATACCTTAAAACACTGAAACTGTTGCTTAAACTCAGGGAAGAAAAGATCAGGGAAAAAAATGTGTTTAAGCGGAAGCACCTGATAGCTTCATATGCCATCCGGCGCGGCTTTGAACCAGAACTGGTCTGGAGTTTGATGAATGATTGATCAGGGTTCCTGTTTCCTGGTATTTTTTATACCTTCGCCACCATTATGACCATTGAACAGTTAAAAGAGATTAAGGAGCGCGTCGAAGCCCTGAGGAGGCATCTTTGACATCGATAGCAAGAAGAATTCGATACAGCAGGAAGAACTCCTGACCCATGCCCCTGGTTTCTGGGATAGTCCCAAAGAAGCCGAAAGAGTCCTTAAAAGCATTAAGAGCAAGAAGAACTGGACAGACAGTTTTGATCAGCTGAACTCTTCAGTGGAAGATCTTGCTGTGCTTTTTGATTTTTATAAGAGCGGCGATGCATCGGAGGAGGAGATAAGGTCTCATTATGATCAGACAATTGCCCTGGTGGAAGACCTTGAGTTTAAAAATATTCTCGGTGATCCGGAGGATGCGCTGAGTGCCATCATCAACATTAATTCGGGAGCCGGAGGTACAGAAAGTCAGGATTGGGCTTCCATGCTCATGAGAATGTATATCATGTGGGCGGAGAAACACGGCTATAAGGTAACGGAACTGGACCTTCAGTACGGCGATACCGCCGGTATAAAATCCTGTTCTCTGGAGATTGACGGCGAATTTGCTTACGGATACCTGAAAGGCGAAAGTGGGGTGCACAGGCTGGTCAGAATCTCTCCCTTTGATTCGAATGCGAGACGTCATACGTCTTTTGCATCCGTATTCGCTTATCCGGTTGTTGATGATACCATTGAAATAGAGATTAAGGACGCGGATATTGAAATGCAGACCTCAAGATCGGGCGGTGCCGGTGGACAGAACGTAAATAAGGTGGAGACGAAAGTTCAGCTTACACACAAACCAACAGGGATTGTGGTGGTTTGCCAGGTTGAACGTTCGCAAATGGCCAACAGGGAAAGGGCAATGAAAATGCTGAAGTCTCAGCTGTACGAGCTGGAAATGCGTAAGCAACTTGAAGTAAAAGCCGCTACGGAGGCCGGTAAAAGGAAAATCGAATGGGGTTCACAGATAAGGAACTACGTGATGCATCCATATAAACTTGTGAAGGACCTTCGCACGGATGTGGAAACTTCTGACGTGCAAGGTGTGATGGATGGGGATCTGGATCAGTTTATCAAGGCATTCCTTATGGATGCATCGGCACACTAAGTATGTTACACATTTGGTATAAGACGGGTTGTAGTACCTGCAGAAAGGCGCTTGATATTATTCAGGATAATTGCTCAGACGGGGTTGAGTTATATGAATATCTGAAGGAAAGACCAACACAGAAAGATATCAGGGCTTTACTCAAAATGCTTGGACTGAAAGCGGAAGAGCTGGTTCGGAAAAAAGAAGCACTCTACCGGGAGAAATACTCTTCAAAGAAGCTGACAAACGCGGAGTGGATAAAAGTTCTTGCCGCTAATCCGCAGCTCATCGAAAGACCGGTAATCATTAAAGACAATAAAGCTTATATCGGCAGACCTCCGGAAAGGATATTGGAATATTTGGGAGAAGGTAATCCGGCGCAATAGAACTTGATTTCCTAAATGTTGTTGCCTATTATTCATAAATTTTATCAGCCATGAAGACCAGAAAAGAAAAAGACACGATGGGAGTCGTAGAAGTTCCCGCCCATGTTTACTGGGGAGCGCAGACACAACGATCCATTGATAATTTCAGAATTGCGCAGGACATCAATAAAATGCCCATGGAAATCATCAGGGCATTTGCGCATCTCAAGAAAGCCGCTGCCATTACCAACAGGGAAGCCGGTGTTCTGCCAGCGGATAAATGTGATCTTATCGGTCGCGTCTGTGATGAGATACTGGAAGGTAAGCTGGATGATCAATTCCCTCTGGTAGTCTGGCAAACAGGTTCAGGTACGCAATCCAACATGAATGTGAATGAAGTGATTGCCTACAGGGCTCATGTGCTTAGCGGAGGCAATCTCGAAGATGAGAAAAAGATCATTCATCCGAATGATGATGTCAACAAATCCCAGTCGTCAAACGATACTTTTCCCACCGCTATGCATATTGCCGCCTACACTATCCTGGCTGAGAAGACAGTTCCCGGATTGAGATTGCTGCGCGATACACTGGCGAAGAAGTCAACTGCATTCATGGACATCGTAAAGATCGGCCGGACTCACCTCATGGATGCCACTCCTCTTACACTGGGTCAGGAATTCAGCGGCTACGTTTCTCAGCTGAGTCATGGTATTCGGGCGATTGAAAATACCTTGCCGCACTTATCCGAACTCGCTCTCGGTGGTACAGCGGTAGGTACCGGTATAAATACTCCTCCCGGATATTCGGAAAATGTCGCAAAGCACATTGCCGCACTCACGGGAATCCCCTTTGTTACAGCCGGGAATAAATTCGAAGCCCTGGCAGCGCATGACGCGATAGTAGAAACCCATGGCGCTTTAAAGACCGTTGCCTGCTCCCTGATGAAGATCGCCAATGATATACGACTGCTGTCTTCAGGCCCCCGTTGTGGAATCGGAGAGATTTTCATTCCGGATAACGAACCCGGATCTTCCATCATGCCGGGGAAAGTGAATCCGACCCAGTGTGAAGCGATGACGATGGTTGCCGCGCAGGTACTGGGCAATGACGTCGCGATAAACATAGGAGGATCGAATGGACACTTCGAACTGAATGTCTTCAAGCCTGTCATGATCTATAACTTTCTTCATTCGGCAAGACTTATCGCAGACGTATGTGTTTCCTTTAATGATAAATGCGCGACAGGCATTGAACCGATCAGGGAAAATATAAGAGTCAATCTTGAAAACTCACTCATGCTTGTAACAGCCCTGAACACAAAGATTGGATACTACAAGGCCGCGGAAATAGCACAAACCGCGCATGAGCATGGGAAAACATTAAAGCAGACCGCCATTGAACTGGGTTACCTGACAGCTGAACAGTTCGATCAGTGGGTGAGGCCGGAAGAAATGGTTGGAGATATACTAAAGAAATAGAATTCCCTGATTCAGACGTATTTCTCTCCCTTTTTCAGTTTAACATCATTTACCAGATTCCTTATTTGCTGTTCATCATCCTTCGGGCAGATAAGCAATACTTGTTCTGTGTCCACGATGATATAGTTTTCAAGGCCCTGAATAACCGCAAGTTTATTCCTGGGTATGTTTACAATACAATTGGAAGTGTGATCAAGCATGGTGTGTGAACCAACTACGGCATTCCCCTTTTCATCATGCGGCAATTGTTCATAAAGCGACTTCCATGTTCCGAGATCACTCCACCCGAATTCGGCGCTTAACACATATACATTTTTCGCCTTTTCCATAATACCGTAGTCAATCGAAATATTTGTACACTGTGCATAGGCCTTCCGGATAAATGTATCTTCTTCGGGCGTATTATACTTGCTCTCTCCTTCCAGAAAAATGCCGTACATATCAGGAAGATTTTTCCTGAATGCCTCCAGGATCGTTTTGACATTCCACAGAAATATACCTGCATTCCACAGAAACTCACCGCTCTTGAGAAAGAACCTGGCCATTTCAAGATTGGGTTTCTCGGTGAAGGTCTTTACTTCACTGATGCCGAATGGCTCTTGTCCTTCTTTCTCTTTGAATTGGATGTAACCATAACCTGTATCAGGACGGCTTGGCTGTATACCGATAGTGAGAAGACCATTGTTTTTTTCCGTAAAAGCGAGACCAATCCTGACTGCTTCCTGAAAACTCTTCTCATCATTTATTACATGATCGGATGGTGCGACAAGCATATTCGCGTCCGGATTCAGGTTTGCGATCTTGAACGCGGCATAAGCGATACAAGGAGCCGTGTTTCTCCGTTGAGGCTCTGTAAGCACCTGCGATTTGCCGATCTCCGGGATCTGGTCAAGGACATGATTCAGGTACTGTTCATTGGTTACAATGTAAATGTTTTCCTGCGGACAAACCTTCGTAAGCCTTTCATAGGTCTGGCGGATCAGCGTTTTTCCGTTGCCCATGATATCAAGGAATTGCTTAGGCAGTGTATTTCGACTCATAGGCCAGAAGCGGCTTCCTATGCCTCCGGCCATGATGATGCAATAATTGTTTTTCATCAGGAATGATTCTACGACTAGGTTTCAGGGTAAAATGGGACCGATATGCGAAAATTTATTTTCTGTTATTGTTTCAGCGGTATTATCAGTGTAATTTTTCCAGCGCCTTCCTCAGTGAACTCATCACCTCTGGAATCTCCCCGATATTGCAGGTGCCGACGGAAAGTCTGTACCAGGGCGATTCATCAGCGGAACCAAAAGCGGAGAACGGTACTATACCAATCCTGGCTTCATCAAGAATGTATTGTGTCACATCTTTTTGACTGGCAAGGACCTTTCCGGACTGGCTACTCATCCCTCTCAGGTCAAGTTTCACCGTCAGATAGATAGCAGCCTGCGGCGCGATCGCGTCAACCCTGAATCCTTCCTTCCGGAGAGATTCAAATCCAGCATAAAAACTTTCAAGTCTTTTACTGATCGCATCCTTGAATGAATCAACAAAAGCGTTGAAGGAATCTCTTTGATCCATGTATTTAGCCGTCGCTACTTGTTCGGCTTTCGGCGCCCATGCTCCTACATGAGACAGAATCGACCTCATCTTGTCAATGACCTTCTTCGGTCCGAACGCCCAGCCAACGCGGACGCCGGTTGCGGCAAGGGATTTTGAAATTCCATCTATGAAAATGGTGTATCTCTTCATCTCCGGTCTGAGAGAAACCGGATTGAAATGTTGTGTATTTCCAAATGTAAGTATCCAATAAACCTGGTCGTATATCAGGTATAATGGTTTGCGTTTTCCATCACGCTTTCTGTTCTCTTCGAGCACCAGATCACATATTTCTTCAAGCATTTCTTCCCTGAAAACAGTTCCTGTAGGATTCAGCGGAGAACATAAGGCAAGAATGGTAGCATTGCCCAGGTGTGGGCGCAGATCAGACGCGGAAGGCATGAAATTGTTTTCCGGACTGGTCTCAACCATAATCGCCCTTGCACTGCTGAGATGTGTGTAATGATTATTATTCCAGGAAGGAACCGGAAATACTACTACATCATCCGGATCAAGGAGAGTGGTATAAGTGGCATATATCAGCGGACGGGCTCCGCCCGAAATCAGAATTTCATCCGGGATGTACTCAAGCCCCTCACGTTCTTTCAAGAAAACGGAAACCTGATTTCTCAGTTCCTGTATCCCATTGGCTGCCGGATAATTGGTTTCATGTGCGTTATAGGCGCTGATTATTTCCTGGTTCAGTTCCTGCGGTATCGGAAATATCCGGGGATCAAAATCCCCAATGGTATAATTATAAATCCGTTCGCCTTTACGTATCTTGTCATTGATCTCTGCGGCCAGCTTTATAATCTCTGATCCGATCAGGTTCTCCGCCATTTCTGAAACCTGAATCCCGGCTTTTTTCGCTGCTAATGTTTCATCCATAAAGAGCTGATTTATTATGACAGGGTATAAGGACAAATATAAGGATTAAATAGCCTTACATCATTTAATTCCGCTGTAAAATATCCTTCAGAAATACTTTCGTCCGAACACTTCTTGTTAACCAGACCTTTCGTCATGAACCGGAAAAGGATTTACCTGTTCTTTTCACTTCGGCAAGTGCGTTAACCATGTATTCCTTGCCTGTTCGTATCTCCGTACAGTGATACCTGGTTCTCTTTCTTGCCCCTTTCCGGAAGAGCTGTATGGTTCTGGAATGGTTGATGCTGAAAATTTCCCCATGTTCCAGGTCCTCCAGATGAAGAATCTCTTCCGGACCTTTCGGATCATACTTCTTCAGGGTGCGGTGAAGATGCATGTCTGTGCAGCTTGTTGCAGATGGATTTTGAATGTAACTGACAAGTGCCTTTTCAATATCTTCCGGAAAAACCTTCATCCTGATGAATTCCGATAATAAGATCCGGAATTCATGTTTCCATTCTCTGCCATGTGGTTCATGTCGGTGTTTATAGCGGATGAAGCAATGAAGATGGGCTACTTCATGAACAAAGGTGATGAGAAAGGAGAATGGGTTCAGGTCATGATTTACCGTGATATGATGTCCCTCTCCTTTTTCATGCGGACGGTAATCACCATATTTGCTTGACCTGCCCCGGGTTATTTTTAAATGAATATTTTTCTCCGTGATCCAGGAGGTGCAGACTTGTACGCAGGAAGCGGGAATATATTTTGACAGAATTAACGCGATCTCAGTCGTTGACATGCTGATTTTGATGCGGCTAATGTCAGAAAATTAAACCGGAATTTCTTTGATTAATTTATCGATCCGGAATTTGAATCCGTTTCCTTCAGGGCTTTAACATCTGGTAGGCAAGAAAACTTGCCACATAGGCCAATCCGCTCATATAGATTATTTGCACCAGAGGATAACGGATCCGTCTGGTTTCGCGGTAAACCACTGCAACGGTACTCATGCATTGCATGGCAAATGCATAAAACAACATGAGTGAAATTCCAACCGCCAGAGTATACCTTGGTCCGCCTGTATCCGGATTTATTTCAGCCGCCATCTTCTCCTTGATGGTAAGTTTTGCGGTTTCATCCGCTCCAACGCTGTATATCGTTGACATAGTACCCACAAACACTTCTCTTGCAGCAAAAGAGGTGATCAGAGCAAGACCGATTTTCCAGTCAAAACCCAAGGGTTCGATAAGGGGTTCTATCAGATGACCAAGCCTCCCGGCATAACTTGTCTCGAGTTTTTCAGTTTGAATAAACCTTTCAATTTCATCTTCCTTGAATTTTTCCACATACGAAGATTCACTGTATTTCTGTTCAACCTGCTCAAACGCCCCGGACGGTCCGAACGAAGAAAGAACCCAAAGGATAATGGAGATGGCCACAATGATCTTACCGGCATCAAACAGGAATATTTTTACCTTCTCAAGCAGATGCAGTCCTATCGACGACCACCTGGGTTTCCTGTACATCGGTAACTCCATGACAAAAAAACTTCTTTCATTTTTTTGAATCATGTATTTCATGACCAGTGCGGCAAGTAAGGCGGCGATAAACCCTGACAGATAAAGCAACATCATGACAAGCCCCTGCATGTTTATGCCATAAATGCTTCCCTTGGGAATGACAAGTGCTATCAGCAGCGTATATACCGGAAGTCTTGCCGAACAACTCATCAAAGGGGTAACCATGATGGTAATTAGTCTTTCACGACGGTTCTGAATTGTTCTGGTTGACATGATGGCAGGTACCGCGCAGGCCACTCCGCTCATAAGCGGAATAAGAGACTTCCCGTTCATTCCGAACTTCCTCATCAACCTGTCCATGATAAAACTAACTCTTGCCATATATCCGGTATCTTCCAGTATGGCAACGAAAAAGAATAACAAGGCTATTTGTGGCACGAAAACCACGATCCCGTTTAAACCGGCGATGACTCCGTCTACAATCAGATCGTTCAGTAAACCCGCAGGGAGAGAAGATCTTGCAAACTGGCTCAACACTACAAACCCTCGGTCGATTATGTCCATCGGATAAGCCGCCCAGGAGAAAATTACCTGGAAAATAAGAAACAGAATCAACAGAAAGATCGCATATCCCCATAGCCGGTGGGTCAGTAAACTGTCGATACGGTATGTATAGCTTTTCTGTACCGGACTATTCTCGGATCTTGTAAAGTCCTTCAGCACATTTGATATGACCTTATAACGTTCAAGCGATTCTCTGGCTTGCATCTGAACAGGGTCGAAATGGTACTTTTCACAGATCGCGTTGATCTTGTCTTTCTTCCATTGCGGAATTTCGAAACCTGTTATGAGTTTCAGATTATTGGCAGCGAGAAATACATTGTAATTACTGTTTACATTTACCAATGCTCTCATTTCGTCGATCACATCGGGTGCAAAAGCGTGAGCATCTATAAAATCATCTTTGGGAGGAAGGGGAGGAGAGACCAGCACTTTTTTCAGTTCGGTCATGCCTTCACCGCTCCTTGCATCCATCGGAATCACAGGAATACCAAACCTTTCAGACAAACCATCGAAATCGATGTGGGTCTTTTTCTTATCCACAAGATCCATCATGGTTATCACCAGGATCACCGGAATCTTAAGGTCAAGTATCTGTGACAGCAGAAAAAGATTCCGCTTCAGGTTAGTGCCGTCTGCAATGACAACCGTAATATCCGGATGTGACTCGTTATGTGGGTCGCACAGTAGTTGGAAAGGAATAATCTCCTCGGGAGATTTCGGATACAATGAATAGGTTCCGGGAAGATCAATTACCTCTGCTTCCACATTGTTGCCATCCTTACCGGTGAGGGTTGCCGTACCGGTTCGCTTTTCTACGGTCACTCCCGGAAAGTTTGCCACCTTCTGTCGCAAACCGGTCAGCGCATTAAATACTGTGGATTTACCGCTGTTTGGATTTCCGACCAGAGCTATTTTCAGCAAGTGTTGCAATGTTTAGAATAAAGCGGGTGTAAGGCTATTTATTTCTGATACTTTTCATTGTTCTGTTCGAACTCTGATGGTCTGCGCTTCCGATTTCCTCAATCCAAGTATATAACCTGAAACGGAGATGGCAATCGGATCTCCTAAAGGTGCTATCCGTATTACTTCGATCGTTTCACCTGGCACACAACCCATCTCCAATAATTTCAAAGAAAGATCAAAATCAGTAAAGGAATCAATAACCCCTTTCTGTCCTTTTTTCATTCCGGCCAGTTGCTGAATCGTTTCGGTCATTATTATTTAGAATGATTTTAAATAGCATGCAAAAATAGCGTAATTATTAAATAAAAGCATGATTTTCATCAATTTCTATGTAATGGAATTCAGGAAATTGGATGATTCAGGACCGTTTTTCAGCACTTTTTTCGGTCTCTTTTCCCACTTTTGGACAGTCACATTTTTTTTTGGTGAGAAAGCATCCGTTGAAAAGGAGGCAAAGAAAGAGTACACCTGCAAGAAAAAATTTACCGCTTTTCATGATGAACAAAGATAGCTAATGGTCCTTTGCCTCAACGAAAATTTTCTGTGATAATTTTAGAGAAGCGATTTTCAGTTGAAGGATGAAATTTATCAAGAAGTGAATTGTGTAAATACGGTTTTGAAGGTCAGATGCATTGATCATTTCTTCTTATTTTGCGCTATTATGAATTGGCTTTATCATCTCGGGCGTTATTGGATCTTCATGAAAGAGATGATCATTAAACCCGAAAAGTTTTCCATTTACTGGAAACAATTTGTCCGGGAGCTTGATAATTTTGGTTATGGTTCCATGGGTATAGTGGCACTCACATCGGTGTTCATGGGTGCGGTCATCACTATACAGACCGTTTACAATCTGGTGAATCCGCTGGTACCGCTTGAAGCGGTTGGAATCGTTGCCAGAGACAGTATTATCCTCGAGTTTTCTCCTACCATGATGTCGCTTGTTTTGGCCGGAAAGATCGGTTCCAGCATCGCCTCCGAAATAGGTACAATGCGTGTCACCGAACAGATTGACGCACTGGAGATAATGGGAATTAACTCCTCGGCTTATCTGGTATTGCCAAAGATCTTTGCTGCTCTGGCCATCTTTCCCTTTGTGGTAATTATAAGTATGTTCCTCGGAATTTTCGGAGGCTGGGTGGCAGGGACTGCCGCCGGTGTGATCAGTTCATCAGAATATATCATGGGTATACAGGATAAGTTCATTCCCTTCAATATTACTTTTGCTCTCATCAAGACTGTAACTTTTGCCTATATAATCACCACGGTCTCCGCCTATCAGGGTTATCATACCGAAGGGGGCGCGCTTGAAGTCGGACAGTCCAGTACCAATGCCGTAGTATATAGCAGCATTCTCATTCTCATATTCGATTATATTCTTACCCAACTCATTCTCACATGATCGAATTGAAGAAAATTTCCAAGAGTTTCAATGGCCGTGCTATTCTTGAGGATGTAAGTACAAGATTTGAAAAGGGGCATATCAATCTTGTAATTGGCGGAAGCGGATCGGGAAAAACGGTCATGATGAAATGTATGGTTGGACTGGTGAATGTGGATAGTGGTGATATTTTATATGATAACAAATTATTTTCCGGTCTGAGCAGGAAGGAAAGAAAACCGTTTCGTCAGGAAATCGGAATGGTTTTCCAGGGCGGCGCTCTCTTTGACTCACTGTCAGTAGAGCAAAATGTAATGTTTCCGCTGAACATGTTTACCCGCCTGTCACACGATGAGAAACTGGACAGGGTCAATTTCTGCCTCAAGAGGGTCAACCTTGTGAATATTAATCACCTCAGTCCTTCGGAACTTAGCGGAGGCATGAAGAAGCGGGTGGCCATTGCGCGCGCCATAGCGCCTAATCCCAGTTACCTTTTTTGTGATGAACCTAACTCAGGTTTGGATCCGCAGACATCCATTGTAATTGATAATCTTATCAAAGAGATCACCGAAGAATTTAACATAACCACCATTGTCAATACTCATGATATGAATTCAGTGCTTGAAATTGGTGATAAGATCCTTTTCCTGTACAAGGGGCGAAAGTGGTGGGAAGGCGGAGTGGATGATATTCTCCGCACGGATAACAAAGAGGTGAATGAATTTATTTTTGCCAGTAAACTTGCCAAAGCCATCAAAAAAGTCTGAGACGCTGAGGCTATTAAGCAATTACTCCTCCCGGAATTTCAAGAATAGAAAAAAAAGAGGCTGCCTTTTCAGACAGCCTCCTTCATTTTATTGGTTTCTTTTATTTCGCGGATACCATCACTGTTTTAGTGATCACACCTGATTCTGTGCGAACACGGATGGTATATAAGCCATCAGGTTGTGTGCTGAGGTCGATGCTTTCAGCCATGAAATTACCTGACTGAAGGCTTGCTACAACCTGTCCTACTGTATTCATTACCTTGATGTCTGCGCTGCCTCCGTTTGAAGCTTTGTTTACGACAAATATTTTACCCTGACTGGGATTTGGATACACCATGACCATGTCGTTCAATACAGGATTGTTGATTCCGGTAGCCAGGTCAACGGTAATATCATCGATACGCAAGGTATTATCAACATTATTTCCGAATGCCCTGAATGCCATATAGTATTTACCATCGCTGGGAACAGTAAAGTTGGTATTCACGTTTCTGTATAATGTATCTGTTGCCAATGCCGGACTTGCAAGCAATGTCATACCGGATACATCGTTGCTCGTTCCGATATAAGCTTCGAGGCTATAGGGTACGGCAGGGGCAACGTCGAATACTTTGAACCAAAAATCAAGATTATAGGTGTTGGCGGCAAGAAGGTCGAAGCAACTGCTGATAATCCAGTTATCAGCCGTGACGCCGAGAGGAAATGGGAATCTCAAACAAGCTGTTCCTGTCCGGGGATAGGTATTCGAAATATCAACCACCTGATTGTCTCCATCCAGATCTATGGCGGTATAGCCTGAATAATCGTCAGTCAATTCAAATCCCATGGAATAAGGGACAGTATTTGCAACCGCGGAAAGAGTGGATAGGCTGGCGGTGTCGTTTGAACTGACCGCATCACCGGCATAGGATGAATATACAACGATATCATAAGCGCCGGGAACCGACAGATCAGCCTGCGTTGTAAACGTGTATAGGAGCGTATCACCGGAAGCCAATGTGTCTGGAATGTTTTCCGTTACGGGTGCGCCACCATTGACAGAGTAGGATACCGGAATATTCATCAGACTGTCCGATCCGTTATTAAAGACGGCGATAACAATATCTTCTGTGCTGCTCAATGTACATCCGTTGAAAACATCCAATATTCCGAGTACTCCCGCGTCAATAGCGCTGAGTTCAGTCAGTTGCAGGTCGTCAACAAACCACCAGTAAGAATAATCTCCGGTGAAACTAAATTTAAAATAAACCGTGGATTGTCCTGCTGCAATACTTGTGATATTAACAGATACGTGGAAAGGATTTGGAGTTTCATCATTAACGGCAAGGCCGTCATCTGCGGCGTGTATCAGTGTCCAGTTTGTACCATCGGTACTCACATATACCCTTGCAGTATTAAAAAATATCGGCGTGAGTGCGTCATACTTGGTGAAATATTCATTGAAAGATACTACTACCGTTGGGTGTGTGCTGCAATCAATGGCATCCGTTATCAAAACACCGTACTCACCTTGTGCGGTACCTCCTGCAGAATCACTGTCAAACATCAGGTAGCCGTTACTGGCCGTCGTACCAACTACAGATAAGGAATCATTCAGCGGATAATCAAAATAGGTTCCGGTTGTGGTCCATGTCCATCTGACTCCGCTGCCGGAACTGTCAATGTTCTGCCAGGTCGGAGGGATTCCTCCTGCGAATTCTTCCGAATAGAAAGGAGCCTGACTTGTACGGTACATGCTCTTGTTTACAGGAGCTGTGTTGGAATAATTCTTTTCAAATCCGTTTGCAGAGGATTTCCTGAACTGACCGGAGGACTGAACAGGATTTCTTTCTCCGCGAACAGATTTTGTTTTCTTCTCAATACTGCCGGCAAAAGTCAGCGAGGCGATAAAGAGTGAGGCGAATAAAATGGTAAACTTTTTCATCGTTTTTTTGGTTAGAATTTTTTAGGGTAACAAATTTAAATTTTAATTTTCAATAAATCTGATTTTCTGCTCTTTAAAAAGGAAGTGATTGAATTATACAGATTTACCCGGTGAATTTTTCAATACGAAGCGTAGAAAACAAAAAAAGGATGCGATTTTCGCATCCTTTTTTATTGAAGAAATTCTCTGTTAGCTCAACGCAAAATACTGATTACCTGAGTTGAAACTCCGGATTCCGAAATCACCCGGATCAGGTATTGACCCTCTGCGCAGAAACTCAGATCGATCATTTCGTTGAATAAGTTATCATACTGTTTTGCAAAAACTCTCTTACCCAGGATGTTCGTCACACTTAGCTCAGCCTTGCTGACGGGTTTTCCAAACTGCAGTTGTAACATGCCACTTCCCGGATTCGGATAGGCAAGCAATGCATTATCTTCCACTTCAGTAATACCTACCCCGGTTGATACTTCCAGATTGATGTCATCGATTCTGATAGAGGTGGTACTGTCAGCATTGGTCACATGGAAGCCTATGTAATATACTCCCGCAAACGGAACTGAAAAGTTGCCTGAGCTCTTGAGATAGTTCATGTTTACAACATTGATGGAATTCTGAATCGTTTGTATCATTCCGAAAGCAGCCGGAAGCGATCCGATCATGACTTCTATATTTCCTCCGGTAGCACTGCTGAGGGTACGATACCAGAATTCAAGGTCATAGCTGACGGTGTCAGTAAGGTCCATACATGGACTGAACAGCCAGTCATCGGCCGCAGTGGCCGCGTCAGGCGTGGCCATCCTGGCACACATGGTTCCTGTATTCGCAAGATTGTTTGTTAAGACCCATGAATTCCCGTCGAAGTTAGCGTCTTCAACCGTCCATCTGTCGAAGTCTTCATTCGCCTCAAAGCCCATGGTATAGGCGCTGGATGTGGTGACCTGAACCGCACCGTTAAAAATACTTATCTGATTTGTGTCGTTTGAATTATCGGCATCTCCGCTCAGAGAAGTATAGGCTGAGATGGTGTAAGCACCGGCAACTGAAAAGTCGGCAGGTACCGCGAAGCTGTAAGAATATGACATCCCCGGAGCGATGGTGTCAGCAACGGTTTCCGTCACAGCGATGCCTCCATTAACCGAATAACTTACATCGAAGGCGGAAATGGAATCACTGCCGAAGTTGTATATCTCCACACTGATGGTTTCAGCAGATGATAAAATGGTACAGGAAGTAGAGGGGCTTGTGATCGCAAAAACACCTGCATCTGCAGCGGCGGGTTCGTACAATTCCACATCATCAATCATCCACCAATAATCGTAATCTCCGATATAGCTGAATCGGATGTATACAGTAGACTGGAGCGCGGCATAGGCAGTGAGGTCAATATCGACTATGTCAGGGTTCGGGGTAGCCTGTCCCTGTGAGAGCAGCGAGCTTGCATCGTAAACTTCAGTCCATGAACTGCCGTCATTACTCACATATACCTTAGCGGACTCGGCGAAATGATAAAGTAACTGGTTGAAACGAAGACGTACAACATTATACATGGAACAATCGATGGAGCCAGAGGTGAGATCGGCATCCTCTCCGAACAGGGTTCCATTGGAAGAATCACTGTCAAAGATCATATAACCGTTTGCTGCGCTGGTACCTGTTGAATTCAGCGTATCAAGTCCGGGTGCAGATCCGGCATTATAAATTCCGGTTGTGGTCCAACGCCAGTTCACTCCGCTGGAATTATTGTCTACGGCTGTCCATCCGGCAGGAAGTCCGCTTGCAAAGTCCTCCGAGTAAAAGGGCACTGCATTGATGAGGGAAGGAACAGGATTGGATCTGAAATTCATCGAGCTTCCCTGATCCGAAGTTGCGACTGAGTGCTCACGTGTCCTGGCATTCATCATGCCGGTTGACAACAAAAAAGCGAAAGCAAGGAAAATGCGGGTAGAATTTTTCATTTATAATTGGGTTTTGGTTGTTTCGGGTCTCAAATTTAAAGTAAATCCGAATATCTGCAAACTCAGGATTGATAAGGTTTTACACGAAGCGGTGTGGGTTCCGGAATGGCCTGCTTTCCTGCTTTCTGAGCCTGCTTCCCGAAAGATATCAACTCCTCTTCCATGACCCGCAGATACAACCCTAAGCTTAGGTTAATGCCAAGGAAGGATCAGAGTGTCTCTTCTGCATAGGCTTCTATCGGTGGACATGCACAAACCAGGTTCCGGTCACCAAAGGCATTATCCACCCTGCCTACTGCCGGCCAGAATTTGTTTTCATTCAGGTAGGGAAGTGGATATGCGGCCTTTTTCCTTGCATATGAATGATTCCAGTCATCCGAACATAATTCACGAACCGTGTGTGGAGCATTTATCAGCACATTATCCTTCTTGTCAGCTTTGCCCTTTTCGATCTCTTCGATTTCTTTCCTTATCGAAATCATGGCATCACAAAACCGGTCTAGTTCAGCTTTGGATTCGCTCTCTGTTGGTTCAATCATAATGGTTCCGGGAACCGGAAAGGACATGGTGGGCGCATGGAATCCATAATCCATCAGCCTCTTGGCAATGTCTGTCACTTCGATACCTGCTGTATTCTTGAAAGAACGGCAGTCAATAATCATTTCATGGGCAACACGATTCTGACTTCCCACATAAAGTACCGGATAATCATTTTCAAGGCGGGACTTGATATAATTGGCGTTAAGGATGGCATAACGGGTGGCGTCGGTGAGGCCTTCGCCTCCAAGCATTTTAACATAAGCATACGATATAAGAAGGATGCTTGCGCTACCCCAGGGTGCTGATGAAACAGCCGGAATGGTACCGCCTGTCCTGATCAGAGGATGAGAAGGAAGGAAATCAGCCAGATGCTTTGCCACGCAAATCGGGCCCATTCCGGGTCCTCCTCCACCATGTGGAATGGCGAAAGTCTTGTGTAAATTCAAATGACAGACATCAGCGCCTATGGTGGCGGGATTGGTCAGGCCGACTTGTGCATTCATGTTCGCGCCATCCATATAAACCTGTCCACCGCAATCATGAATGATCTTTGTGATCTCGGTAATGCCTTCTTCAAACACCCCATGGGTTGACGGATACGTAACCATCAGGGAAGACAGATTCATTTTGTGTTCTTCCGCTTTCTGACGGAGATCAGGAATATCCACATTTCCATGTTCATCACATTTCACTACGATTACTTTCATCCCCGCCATGACCGCGCTCGCGGGATTGGTGCCATGTGCGGAAGATGGTATAAGTACGATGTTACGATGTCCTTCCCCTCTGGAAATATGATAAGCACGAATTACCAGCAGACCGGCATATTCTCCCTGCGCGCCTGAATTCGGCTGCAGGGAAACGGCTGAGAATCCGGTAATGCGACAGAGATAATCTTCCAATTCCTTTATCATAACCTGATAGCCTTCAGCCTGATCAACGGGAGCGAAGGGATGCAGGGAATTCCATTCCGGCCAGCTGAGTGGGATCATTTCAGAGGTGGCATTCAGCTTCATGGTACAAGATCCAAGCGGGATCATGGAATGATTCAGTGAGAGATCTTTCTTCTCAAGCATGCTTATATAGCGCAACATCTCTGTTTCGCTGTGATGAGTATTGAAGACAGGGTGGCTCAGAAATCCTGTACTTCTTCTGAACTCCGGACCAATAACATCAACATCATCCGCATTTACAGGTACAACCTGCCTGCCCGATGCAGCTACGGTAAAAATTTCAAGGAGCTTCAGGAGATCTTCTTGGCTACACGTTTCATCAAAGCTGATCGCAACATGTGAACTGCCGGCAATCCGCAGGTTGATACCTTTTTCCAGAGCATGCTGAAATATCTTTTCCGCCTCACACCTGACCAGGAGGGTGTCAAAATAGACAGGGTTCTCCTGATGATATCCCAGTAATTTCAGTGTAGCTGCCGCACTTTTTGCCATTGAATGAACTTTCAGCGCAAGTTTTTTCAGGCCTTCCGGTCCATGATAAACACTATACATGCCGGCCATCACGGCAAGCAATACCTGAGCGGTACAGATGTTTGATGTTGCCTTATCCCTTCGGATATGTTGTTCCCTGGTCTGCAAGGCCATCCTCAGGGCTCTGTTGCCATGTGAATCGACAGAAACACCTATGATACGTCCGGGAAGCTCCCGTTTGTAAACTTCGCGCGTGGCAAAAAAAGCTGCATGTGGACCGCCATAACCGAGCGGTACACCAAACCGTTGAGAATTCCCAAACACCACATCCGCTCCCATTTCTCCGGGCGGTTTTAACAGGGTCAGGGCAAGCAGGTCCGCAGCAACAGCCACCTGAATCTCATGCTTTTTCGAATGACTTATGAATGAGGCAATATCCTCAATACGACCGTTCTTACCTGGATACTGAAGTATCGCCCCAAAAAAACTTTCGTCCGGCAGAGTTTGAGAGTTCCCCATGACAATCTCGATTCCCAGAGGCCCTGACCGGGTTTTTAAGACGTCAATAGTCTGTGGAAAACAGTCCTCCGAAACAAAAAGCTTGTTAATATTTTTCTGAACGGCTTCCTTTGTCCGGCATGCATAAAACATATGCATGGCTTCTGCCGCAGCAGTACCCTCATCAAGCAGGGAGGCATTTGCCAGTTCCATACCTGTCAGATCCATGATCATGGTCTGGAAATTCAGTAAGGCCTCCAGTCTTCCCTGCGAAATCTCCGCCTGGTAAGGTGTGTAAGCGGTATACCAGCCCGGATTCTCCAGAATATTTCTTTGTATCACTCCGGGTACATGGGTTCCGTAGTATCCTAAACCAATATAGTTTTTGTAAATTTTATTTCTGGAGGCGAGTTCACGCAGCGAACTCAAAAAATCTGCTTCTTCTTGCGCTTCCCAGTCAAGATTTTTCTTCAGACGAATTCCTGCCGGTACCGTTTCATCAATCAGCTGATCGATTGATCTGATTCCTATCTGTGATAGCATTTGACCTGTCTCGGTTGAATCCGGTCCGATATGGCGGGAACTGAATTTCTGAATTGACATGTATTTTAAATTTATTGGCTGCAAAGGTAATGAATATTGAACTTGTTAATTATAAGTGTTGATATGCTGTTGAGATGACATCTTTCATGATTGAATTTATTGTAGTTTTGGACCAGATTGATTACAATCCTTATGTATCATAAACTGCTGTGTCTGATCTGTATTTTTCTGTTAGTTAAACAGGCTTCCGCTCAGGACACCATTGTGCTGATAAGTGGCAAAGTTATACCGGTACAGTCTGTTGACCTGCAGGACTACACCATTGCATTTCGAAAAATGCCCAAGCCTGCTAAGGATCAGGGCGCTATTGCCGATTCAGGTGCTTCAGAAAAGAAATCAAAACTGCGTACCATTGATCCTGAAAGGGTTTTTTCGGTGAAATACAGAGACGGAAGCGAAAGGATTATCTATACACCTGATACGCTTGATCCGCTGGAATTTACTCCTGAACAGATGAGGCTGTTTATCTATGGCGAACAGGATGCCGCCAGGTTTTACAAAAACAACCTGAACAAAGGCCTTGGCTTTGGTTTTGGTGCGGCTTCCGGACTGCTTGGTTTTTATGGCCTTGCCGGACCACCGCTGTATGCGACGATCATGGGCTCCTTTACTCCTGATCTGAATAAAAGACGGGAAAAGCAGCTGCAAATGGAACAGGCCAAACATGACCTGGAATCAGTTGCCATCCCTTCCGCACCCGCGGATCCTGAGAACAATGCTGCCTATCAGACGGAATTAAGCAACTATAATTCCGCCTTGGAGAAATTTGAAAAACTGGAGAAACACCGCTATTTCTCCGATGTAAAATTGCTTGACAAGAATGAATACAGGGAAGGTTACGAAAGAAAAGCCCGTGACCGTAAAATCCGGAATGCGATGCTGAGCGGATTAGCGGGTTTTGTAGTTATGGTCGTAGGTCTCCCGATCATCTATTGATTTTAGCGATACAGGAAAGCCTGCGTGCCATGTTCATGGATTTTTCAGCAGGTCAGTCTTGTTTTACCAGCGCTGGAAAGCTTAATTCTTATGTAAATTGTCTTCTGGTCTTACATTTTACAGGATAATCATTACAGGTAATTTATTTGTTGGTCTGTGTGCGTGGGCTTTATTTCAGGCTGTCAGCCTGCTCTTTCAGGATGAGATCTTACTCAGTCCCGGCTCGGTTTTAATTTTCTGCGGAACGGTGCTTTACTACTCTTTTCACCAATACGAACATTCACTGAACTACTCATCGCCGGGGGCTTTGATCAGAAGTATAAGGAAGGTCTCAGTTCCTTTTCCCGAATCAATGATCCTGATGGTATTAACCGGACTGGCCCTTACCATTCTTTTTCTCATGGATTTGAAAATTGTACTCTTGTTTTCCGGACTGTCAATTCCCTGCCTCTTTTATTCTCTGCCATTAATCAAAATCCGTGGACAATATACCAGATTGAGGGAGTGCAATAAGCTTAAGGTCATTTTCGTTTCTCTCACATGGGCTTTGGCAACTGTGCTTATACCCGCTGTGGAGATTGGCATTGCTGTACCCAAGTGGCAACTTATTCTCAGACTCATGTCCATTACTTTTTTTGTCTATGCTCTTTGTATTCCTTTTGAGATCCGGGATCAGTTGAAGGAGACAAAACAGGAAAGGGATGTCGATCCGGCGGGAATCTCTTCCGCGCCAACTGTTTCTCAGGCATTCTGTGCGCTTTTCTTTTCGGCCCTTTCTGCAATACCGTTATTTATCAGCGGTATTGAAAACTTCGCGGTATTCATCGCACAACTGGCAGTATTTCTTCTCACAGGTATTCTGCTGAAAAAGATGCCGCATAGACCTGCAGATTTTTTCTGCAAGGTATGGGTAGATGGTATGATGATTTTATACTTTTTAATGGTATTTATATCTTTGAAACTCCATGAAATATTATCCTGAAGAAGCGTATGATAAGTTGATCCTGCTCATCAAAGATGAGGACAAGGAATCAAGACAATGGCTGATCTCACACGATATGAGAGAATGGGTTGAATTCTGGGACGCCTATGAAGGTATTGAGAAGTCATTCAAGTGGCTCATGGAAAATGGATTCCGGCATCTGGCGGCAACAATAGATTCCGCATCCGGTCAGGAGACTGCGAAGGTATGGCTATTGCGTTCCGGACACCGGGAGCTGGCCGCGTTTACCGATGCGATCAGTGGAAACAAAACGGCAATTTCCTGGCTCATCCGGTTGAATCAAAAAGGACTCATACGACTGGCTCATGAACTTTACCTGCACAAGAAGAAAAACGAAAAGAAAGGTATCTGGTCTTTCTTAAATTTTGGCAATCCCTTCAGGTAATTCAGCGAATACCGTATCCAGTGCAGTTTGCACTATAGCTGCAGTCTTCCTGAGATCAACCTCACTATGTGCCGCCGAAACAAAGCCCACCTCGTAACCGGAAGGGCCGAGATAGACAGATTTTTCAAGTAATTCACGGTGTAGTATACGGAAAAAGGACATGCTGTGTGGATCAATTTCCGATGAACTCCTGATCTGTTCCGCATCCGTAAAGGCAAACCAGAAAATGGAACCGATGCTAAAGACTTTGAACCTGTATTTCTTCGAACCGGCATACTGATTCAGTTGATCAGCAAAGCCGGTGGTTTTTCGTTCAAGATTTTCATAAAAATCAGGCTGGAGCACGGTCTTTAATTGTGCAATCCCTGCGGCCATCGCCACAGGATTTCCGCTGAGTGTCCCTGCCTGATAAACATCTCCGTCGGGAGAAATGTGTGACATGATCTTTGAAGATGCTCCATAAGCGCCCACAGGCATTCCTCCTCCGATAATCTTTCCATAAGTGATAATATCCGGTTGTATTCCGTAATATCCTGCAGCTCCTGAAAATCCGAGTCTGAAACCTGAAATGACCTCATCGAAAATGAGCAGAATATTATTTTCCGTACAGGTCTTTCTTAAAAATTCCAGATAGGACTTCTCCTGAAGCAGCAGTCCGTTATTAGCCGGAACCGGTTCTATAATAATGGCCGCGATATCATCCTTGTAATCTGATATGGCAACTTCTACCGATCTTCTGTCATTCAGTGGCAGAACGATCGTATCGGATGCTACACTTTCAGGAATGCCAGCGGAAGATGAAATTCCGAAAGTGCTGAGCCCGCTCCCTGCTTTAACCAGCAATGAGTCCACATGCCCGTGATAACAACCTTCAAATTTTATAATCACCGGTTTCCCGCTTATCCCTCTGGCAAGCCGGATTGCCGACATAACAGCTTCTGTTCCTGAACTTACAAAACGGATCTTTTCAATATACGGGTTATGCCGGAGAATCAGTTCAGCCAGTTCATTCTCCTGCCTCGTTGGCGCTCCGAAAGAAGTTCCATGTTGTACGGCATTGATTATACTCTCTCTTACTTTCGGGTTGTTATGCCCGAGGATAAGCGGACCCCACGATCCACAGTAATCTAGATATTCATTTCCATCCGCGTCCCATATACGGCTGCCATCTCCTTTCTCTATGAACAATGGATTACCGCCAACAGAACGGAATGCTCTCACAGGAGAATTGACTCCTCCCGGGAAATAGTGTAATGCTTTTTGATAGAGCGCCTGTGATTGTGTTCGTTTCATGTTGTTTTGCACAAATTGATAAAATGTACTAATCTCGCCCGTGCAAGTTACATAAATTCACTGGCAGGATTAATTGAAAAAAATAATTGAACTTCGCAGCGTATCAAATTTGACTCCCCTATGACCAAATATTCTAATTCGGCAGAGTTTGCCGGAAAGATGGATCAGTCCGATAAATTTCGAGAATTCCGGGAGCAGTTCTACTTTCCTCAGATGAATGGCAGGGATGTCATCTATCTCACCGGTAATTCACTGGGCCTTCAGCCAAAGCTTACACAGGAATATGTTCTAAGGGAGCTGGAAGACTGGGCAAGCTGGGGTGTTGAAGGACATTTTCACGCGCGTAATCCCTGGTTTTCGTATCAGGAAATTCTGACGACTCAGATCGCTGAATTGCTGGGGGCAGAGGAAGATGAAGTGGTTTCAATGAATTCGCTTACCACTAATTTACATTTACTCCTGGTATCTTTTTACAGGCCCGACAAAAAGAGATTTAGAATTCTTTGCGAGTATGACCTGTTCCCTTCCGACCTGTATGCCTTGCAATCGCAGGCTTCCTATCACGGCTTTGACCCTGAAGATGCACTCATCATGCTTAAGCCTGCAGAAGGTGAATATTGTCTCAGAACAGAAGACATTATTAAAGCTATTGAGGAGAATAAAGAGAGTCTGTGCACAGTTATGCTGGGTGCGGTGAATTATTATACCGGACAGTTCTTTGATATGGAATCAATCACGCGGGCAGCACGTCGTGCCGGAGCAACGGTTGGATATAACCTCGCCCATGCAGCAGGTAATGTCAGCCTTAAACTGCATGACTGGGATGTGGATTATGCCTGTTTCTGCAGTTACAAATACCTTAATGCGGGGCCCGGCGGGGTATCCGGGATTTTTGTCCATAACAGACATGCTGATAATAAGTCCTTGCCACGATTTGCCGGCTGGTGGGGAAACGATCCTGATTCGCGGTTTAGCATGCCACGGCATTTTGTCCCGGCGCATGGTGCCAGATCATGGCAGTTGAGTAATGCGCCTGTGCTTCCAATGGCGGCATTAAAAGCGTCTTTGGATATTTTTTCGAAAGCGGGCTTGTCCGGACTCAGGGAAAAAAGCGAACAACTCACCGGTTTCCTGGAATTCATGATCAAGGATATCAATCTGATAGCAGGACAAACCGGCAACAAGGAGCCGGTGAAGATCATCACTCCTGATGATCCAAAGCAAAGAGGCTGCCAGCTTTCATTAATTATCAAGGAGAACGGAAAGGAAGTGTTCAGGAAACTCACCGCGGCAGGGATTATCGTCGACTGGCGTGAACCTGATGTATTGCGTGCGGCGCCTGTTCCGTTATATAATTCCTATATGGATGTATTTATATTTGGAAAATTATTAAAAGAGTGTCTTTCATAATGGTTTAAATCAACACGACAATAATCAGCAATGACGAAGAAAAAGAGATCCAAAGAAGTGATTATCCTCGGAGCAGGCCTTGTTGGCAGTCTTCTGAGTATTTACCTGGCAAAGCGCGGCTATAAGGTTAATGTATATGAGCGAAGACCGGATATGCGCAAGACAGAAATCTCGGCGGGAAAATCGATCAACCTTGCATTAAGTGAAAGAGGTTGGTTGGGCCTGAAGGGAGTGGGAATTGAAAAAAATATCCGTAAGATTTCCATTCCAATGCATGGAAGGATGATACACGGGACAGACAGATCTCTGACCTTTCAGCCGTATGGAGAAAAAGGACAGTCAATCTATGCCGCATCCCGCGGAGTGCTCAATGCTGAAATGATGACACTGGCGGAGAAACATGGTGTGAACATTCATTTCAATGAGAGATGTGTAAGCGCGGATCTGAAGAGCGGTTCCGCATGGTTTGAAAATCAGGAAAATGGCTCCAGTTTCAGTGTGGAAGCCGATCTCATTTTTGGTGCAGACGGCGCGTTTTCAGTCGCTCGACTCAACATGCAGCTCAGTACCGACCGTTTTGAATATTCACAGAGCTATCTCGAACACGGCTACAAAGAACTGGTCATACCGGCTGGTGCCAAAGGTAAATTCCTCATGGAGAAAAATGCCCTCCACATCTGGCCTCGCGGAGGCTATATGCTCATTGCACTTCCCAATCTCGATGGGAGCTTCACTTGTACTTTATTCTTTCCGATGAAAGGAAAGGAATCATTTGAGTCTGTGAAGGACAAAAAATCCTGTTTGGGATTTTTCAGGAAAGTATTTCCGGATGTTGTTCCGCTGATGCCCGGCTTGCTCGATGACTTTTTTACAAACCCAACCGGATCACTGGTCACAGTCAGATGTTTTCCATGGACTGTCGGCGATAAAGCCTGTCTCATTGGAGATGCTGCCCATGCGATCGTTCCGTTTTACGGGCAAGGTATGAATTGCGGTTTTGAGGATTGTACGGTACTTGAAAAGTTAATGAATAAGTACAATGACAACTGGAAAAAGATACTCCCCGAGTTTGAACGTTTGCGGAAACCAGATGCCGACGCGATAGCGGAACTTGCGGTCTTGAACTTTTTTGAGATGCGTGACAAGGTGGGTGATCCTTCCTTCCTTCTCCGGAAAAAGATCGAAGCCAAGATGCACAAGAAATATCCCTCCAGATGGCTTCCGCTTTATTCGCAGGTTACCTTCAGTCATACCCCATATTCGGAAGCCTTGAGCAACGGCCGGCGCCAGGACGCGATCATGGATCAGGTGATGAAGCTGAAGGATATCAAAAAGAATTGGAATTCTCCCGAAGTCGAGAAATTCATTCTTCAGAAAATTTCATAAGCTGAACGCTTCCCTCAAGACTAACTTTTAAAACCTGTTTTGGGTGATGTATTTGGATATTTTTTAGAAGACAAGGACTGTGGTAGAAAGATAAGAAACCAGGATCCGAAGCCGGTCAAGGCTTATGGCAGAAAAGGAATCTGGTATATTTTTACGACTGTTACAATTTATTAATCATTGGCGGCAGCTGACAGAGGTTTTTGGATATGCCCTCAAGCCATTTCCTGCAGGAAGGGATTGAACCGCTTTTCAGTTCCTATGGTAGTTGCCGGACCGTGCCCGCAATAGATTCTTACATCATCTCCCAGAGGAAGCAGTTTTTCGCGAATGCTGGCAAGAAGTTCTTCATAATTGCCGCCCGGCAGATCAGTACGGCCGATGCTGCCATTGAAAAGAACATCGCCAACAATAGCAAAGCGATCAGCCCTGGAGTAAAAGCTGATACTGCCCTGACTATGGCCGGGAGTAAACAAGACCGAAAGTTCAGACCCGCCAAAGCGAACCAGATCTCCCTCCTTTAACAGAATTCCTGGGCGGGGTGAGGGTTCAGGCTTTATTCCCCACATTTGCCCGTAAACCGTTGCAGCCATTAAAAGATCCACATCCTTTTCATGCATTTCAAGTTGCAGATTATAATGACCTGCTATAAAATTATTGCCCAGCATATGATCCAGATGTGCATGCGTGTTCAGTAATTTTACGGGTTTAAGCCTGTTCGTTTCAATATAATCCGAAAGTTCTTTTTTCTCATTATTCTCATAACAACCCGGATCTATGATTACAGCTTCGCCGGTATCATCATGCAGAACGAAGGTGTTTTCTTCAAAGGGATTAAATGTGAAAGACTTGATCTTGATCATGGTGCAAAATTAACACAATCCCTGAGTTGACCTTGATACTCTTCAGGAACTGATGCAAGAGTGCATGATCAGCTTTTTATTCTGATCCCGCTTATGGCAGTCAGATTTTGAACTGAAAATTCCGTACTTTCGTTTTGGATTAACGCTTTCGCTGTTTATAGCATCTATGACATATAAGAAGAGATCGATCAGGCTTCAAGGGGAATGCATGGTCCTCGCAGTTGTTCTTCTGTTATTCACGTCCCTTTCTTTGCAAGCACAGTTTTACAACGGTTATGAGATGCAGTTTGGAAAGAACCGCGTGCAATACGATGAGCGGTTCTGGTCTTTCATGAAGTTCAGAAATTTTGATACGTATTACTATCTCGGCGGACTGGAACTGGCAGCTTTTACAGGCCGTACAGCCGATAAGCACCTGGAGGAAATCGAAAAGCTGTTTGACTATAAACTTGACGGGAGGATTCAATTCGTTGTCTACAACAAACTAAGTGATGCCAAGCAGAGTAATATTGGCCTGATCACTGATGAACAAAATAACAATACCGGCGGAACAACCAAGATCGTCGGCAACAAGGTTTTTCTCTATTTCACCGGCAACCATGAAATGTTAAAACAGCAGATCAGGGCCGGCATCGCACGCGTCCTGCTTGACCAGATCATGTACGGAGGTGACGTACGAGAGAGAATTCAAAACTCTGCTCTGCTTACATTACCCGACTGGTATCTGAATGGCCTGGTAGCCTATGTGGCTAAAGGTTGGGATGTTGAGAGCGACAACAGGATGCGCGATGGAATTATCAGCGGGCGCTACTTAAAGTTCAATCATCTGAGCGGAATAGATGCTGTGGTAGCCGGACAATCCATCTGGAAGTTCATTGTCGATACATATAGTGAATCTTCTGTCTCCAACCTACTCTACATGACCAGGATCAATCGAAATATCGAGAGCGGTTTCATGTATGTGCTTGGTCAGAATATAAAAGAACTTTCCACTGCCTGGGGCGAAGCCATGAAGTCACGATATTCGAACAGTGATCTCGGAAAGGATATTATTCCGGATAAAGGCATTGTCAAAAGACCTAAATCACGTTTCAGTTACAGCCAGCTAAGAACAGGCCGTGATGGTCGCTATTCGGCTTATGTCCGCAATGACCTTGGAAGATATAAGGTCATCCTTTACGATGAGTCCAAAAAAAGATCGCGCCGAATACTTAAAAGTGGTTACCGGTCTTACTCCCAGGAAACGGATGTTTCTTTTCCGGTTCTTGCATTTCATCCGAGCGGAGAATTGCTGACGGTCATACGTGAGAAAAAAGGATTTCTTTGGATGGGCACCTATACAATTGCAAAGAAGAAATACGAGGAGTCCAAACTTTTCAATTTCGAAAAGGTGCTTGATTTTTCATACTCAGACGACGGGCAGTCTATTGTAATCTCCGGCGTCCAGAAAGGTCAAAGTGATATTTTCGTCTATAACCTGCGGACAAGAACATATAAGCAGATCACCAGGGATTTTTATGATGATCTTAACCCGCGTTTTATCAATAACTCCGGGGCAATCATTTTCGCCTCCAACAGGGTAAACGATACTCTATCAGTTCCTGCGCTTCCCTTACTACCCGAATACAACAACTTGGATATATTTTATTACGATTTTGCAGGAAATTCAAATGTGCTTCGCAGAATCACCAATACTCCTTACTACAACGAGTATCAACCGGTGAAGTATGATTCTTCAGGTATAGCCTATCTCAGCGATGAGAGCGGTGTGGTTAACAGGTATAAAGCCAGACTTGACAGCGTAATAGCTTATGTAGATACGGTTGAACATTACAGGATGATCGTTGAAAGTGAGCCGGTCTCGGATTATTCAAGAAATATTATTCAGCATGATGTGAACTATTCCGGGAACAGGATAAGTCAGATTTTCCTTGATAAAGGAAAAGTAAAGCTGATAAGCACGCCTAAGTCCGACAATTCACTTTCTAATATTCAACTGCCGCGTACGCTTCTCCGCAATGAAGAAATAAGAAGCAGGGAGATGATACCTGTAGCCAAGGGTGAAGGTGAAGTGATTGACGATAAAGGAGAGGCGGATACTATAGCTCCTGCGGTGAAGGATACCAACACGATAGATATCGAGAACTATGTATTTCAAAGTGAGTTTCCAGAATCGAAGAGCCGTAAAGAAAAACGGAAGGAAAAGGCCAAGACTCAGCAGGAACAGCTTGCTGAAGCATCAATTCCTTCATCCGGTACGGATTCAATGCTGATGCAACTTCCGAAGCAACGCAATTATGAAACCGCATTTTCTTCGAATTATTTTGTGAGTCAGCTTGACAATACTTTGTTGAATCAATCTTATCAACTCTTTACCGGCGGAGGGGCGATTTATTACAATCCCGGGCTCAATGGTTTCTTTAAATTGGGAATAAGCGACCTGATGGAAGACTTCAGAATTACCGGAGGTTTTAAACTGGCAGGTGATCTTAACTCCAATGAATTCTTTCTCAGCTATGAAGATTTGAAAAGCCGCCTTGACAAAGAGTATTCCTTCTACCGGCAGGCCCTGCTGCTTCCTGAGTATGGGGCCAAATTACATTCTCATGAGTTACGTTTTAATGCAAAGTGGCCGTTCACGGATGTCTCCGGACTCAGGGCCTCCATTGCCTACAGAAATGACCGGCTCACTATCCTTTCTACGGACTTCATTTCTCTCAGGATTCCGGAAGATTATCTTCACTGGCTGAGCGGACGCCTCGAGTATGTCTTTGATAATACACTCAACACAGGTTTGAATCTGTATAATGGCACCAGAGGAAAAATTTTCGGTGAGTATTACAAGCAGGCTGACGTAGGCAACACGGGAATGGTGATTCTTGGGACCGACTTCAGGCATTATGAAAAAATCCACAGGGAGATTATATGGGCTAACCGCTTTGCTGCAAGTACATCTTTCGGTGAAGAAAAGCTTATCTATTATATGGGTTCGACGGATAATTGGCTGGTTCCGAAATTCAATGAAGAAACACCCATTGATTACTCGCAGAATTATTACTTCCAGGCGCTGGCTTCGAACCTGAGAGGTTTCGATCAGAATATCAGGAACGGGAATACTTTTGCTTTGATAAACAGTGAGCTGCGCGTACCGGTATTCAAGTACCTGCTAAACCGTCCCATAAAATCTGATTTTGTGCGCAACTTTCAGCTTGTCGGGTTTGGTGATATAGGGACGGCTTGGAATGGCACATCGCCGTATGATTCAACCAATGCCCTGAACAACAAGACAATTTCACAACAGCCCTTTGTCATCACTCTTACCAGTCAGAACGAACCGATCGTGGGAGGTTTCGGATTTGGCTTGAGAAGCAGGCTGCTTGGCTATTTTATCCGTGCTGATTGGGCATGGGGAGTGGAGAACAGGATCGTGCAGCCATATAAGTTCTATTTTTCACTCGGACTTGATTTTTAATCTCTGTCTTCAAACATGGGAAATTATCCCGGAATATTCACTCGGAAATTGTAATGAGCAATCAAAGACCACAGACATGGGATATTTCGCGTAGGAGTCATAGCAGCGCTGTGACGAAGGAGCGAAATGCAGCGAAGCCTCCGGGTCCAAGGCATTTGGATGCGTAATAGATTGGCCATTGCATACACTGGGATTATTGATTTGTAATGAACCTATATCTGAATATATTTTATACCCGGTTCTATGATCAAAGAGAAAATTAAAAAACTGGCAGTTCAGTATCAACCGGAAATAGTATCCTGCCGTCGCCATCTCCACAGGCATCCGGAGCTGTCGTTTCAGGAGTATGAAACACAAAAATTCATAGAAGAAAAGCTGCGTGACTTCGGGATACAGGATCTTAAACGCATGGCGGAAACCGGTGTGGTGGCTCAGATAAAAGGTAAAAATCCTTCTCTGAAAACTATCGCTCTTCGGGCGGACATGGATGCCTTGCCTATTCAGGAAACTAACAGGAAGGAGTATATATCAGTGGTTCCGGGTGTCATGCATGCATGCGGACATGACGTTCATACCTCCTCACTCCTTGGTGTCGCAAGAATCCTGAATGAACTGAAGGATGAATTTGAAGGGACAGTAAGACTGATTTTTCAGCCTGGTGAAGAAAAACTTCCGGGAGGCGCGTCACTGATGATTCAGGAAGGCGTCTTGCAGGATCCGGTCCCGGTCGCCGTAATCGGTCAGCACGTTATGCCGCAGATACAGGCAGGAAAAGTCGGTATACGAAAGGGTTTATACATGGCAAGCACCGATGAGATCTATGTTACCGTCAGAGGTAAAGGTTGTCATGGTGCAATGCCTCACCTGGGAATCGATCCGGTAATGATCACAGCACAACTGTTGGTGGCCCTGCAACAACTTGTGAGCAGACATGCGAAGCCTTCTCTTCCTACAGTCCTGTCGTTTGGAAAAGTTATCGCCAACGGAGCAACGAATGTAATCCCGGATGAGGTAAAACTGGAAGGAACTTTCCGGACACTGAATGAAGAATGGAGGGCCGATGCGCATATCCTGATGAAAAGGATGGCGGAAGGTATTGCAAAGAGTCTGGGTGGTACTTGCGAATTCAATATCGTAAAAGGTTATCCATTCCTTGTCAATGATGAGAGACTCACGGATCGGATCAGGATTTATATTGAAGAATATCTTGGCAGTGATAATGTAGAAGAACTTGAGATGTGGATGGCCGCTGAAGACTTCGCTTTTTATTCCCAGGTTGCACCGGCTTGTTTTTACCGGCTCGGCGTAAGAAATGAATCAAAAGGGATTACTTCTGCGGTTCACACATCCACGTTTGATATTGATGAAAGGGCACTGGAAACCGGCATGGGTTTGATGTCCTGGCTGGCACTGAAAGAATTGGCCGAGCGGTAAATCAGCTAGATCCGCTACCTTCAATGAGCTATTTCCTGAACACCGGGATGCTGTATGCAATGCTGAAATTCAGCAACCAGATGATTCAGTTCAGGAACAGGAAATTTTGGATTTTATTGAGCTGAAAACCGTTTCAGCGGCAGGCAAAGTGTAAGGCTGTCCTCCGGGAATCCAACCTGCTGACATCGTCAGGCGTCAATTTTTGCGTACTTGGAGTTCTTCTCGATGAATTCCCTGCGCGGAGGAACATCATCACCCATCAGCATGGAGAAAATCCTGTCTGCTTCCGCAGCGCTTTCAATAGTCACTTTTCTCAGGGTTCTGGTCTCAGGATTTAGCGTTGTCTCCCACAACTGTTCAGCGTTCATTTCTCCAAGTCCCTTATAGCGCTGAACATGAACCGTCTCCTCCTTGCCTTCTCCTGCAATCGCCTTGATACCGGCAATCCTTTCTTCATCATTCCATGCATACATCTGTTCTTTACCTTTTTTCAGGAGGTAGAGCGGTGGCGTGGCTATATACAGGTATCCCTCTTCGATCATTTCTTTCATATGACGGAAGAAGAAGGTAAGTATCA
>CAZJDX010000020.1:0-67153 GCA_964544885.1 uncultured Flavobacteriales bacterium | reverse complement strand
AACAAACCTTATTCAGTTTGCAATGAGCCACAGGCTTCTTTTCATGATTTTCCTGTTCATTCGCCTTTTACCCGGTAAAGCGGAAGCTCAGTTTGTTGAGCATTGGAAAAAATCCATCAAATTCTCCCTGAACCATGCCAACAAGGCCCTTGCCATGGAGCTCGACAGATTGGGAAATTGTTACATAACCGGAATTACCTGGATGCCGGATTCAACCAAGGATATACTGATCATGAAGTTCTCCGCCGACGGTGATGAGATATGGAGAAGAATTTATGACGGACCCTCTCATGGTGATGACATTCCGGTGGCCCTGTGCCTTGATCATTATGGCGATGTGATTGTTGCTGGTGTGAGCAAGGACAGGAAAGGAAATGGTGATATGTGTCTGCTCAAGTTTTCCAACGAAGGCGTGCCGGTCTTTTCAAAAGTACTTGGAGGCAAAGACGGACTTTTTGATTCACCTGCCGCCGTCACCTGTGACCTGATGGCCAACATCATCGTCGGAGGTCATGTTTCTACCAATGATTCGGACCTTGCTTATTCCATTTTCAGATTTTATCCTGATGGTACTCCGCACTGGTCGATAAGCGGGGGTACAAAGAACATGGACGTTTGCAATGCTTTGATCACAGACGATTCCTGTAATGTGTATATGGCGGGAAGTTACGACGTGAGCATGCGCTCTTCTGACATGATCCTTCAGAAATATGATTCCACCGGAAGAAGAATCTGGGAATATATTTATGATGGCATGCTTTCCATGAGAGATGCCGCTTTTCACCTGGCCGCAGATGATTCAATGAATCTTTATGTCAGCGGCTTCATCAACCATGGAAGCGATCGCTCTGATCTGCCCCTCCTCAAATTCAGCAGGTACGGAGAACTCCTTCAACAGAACCTGCACTTTGGCGGAATGACCGATTGTAACGCGGATGAACTGTTTGTCGATGAATCGGGAGCATACCTGACCGCATCGCAGAACGATTATATGTCAGGGCGGAAGGCCTCTCTCGCCATTCACTTCAACAAAGCAGGCGAACAAAAACTGACGGTCAGAAATGAAAAAGGTCTTACTTTCGGTAAAATGGTCAATCTGTACGGTTCACCTCTCCTTCTTGGAAATAGTTTGCTGGAAGATGGAAATACCAGGATCCCTTATGTTGCGGAACCTGATACAACAGGCGAACCGGTATGGGAATATGCTGATTCATCAGTAGCCGGTGTATTGTACTTCGCTGATTACCGTGTCAGAGGTGATAAGTTCTATTTTCTGGGTGATGATACCGGAGAATCGAACGGAACGATCTATCTTTTTTGCTACCGCTTATTGCCGGGCTTCACCAACAAATCGGGAAGCGCTCTCCCAAAATCTTCCAAAGGTGCGATACGAAAAAATTAAGCCTGAACATATCGGAATTCTTTCTTCTATCACAGGCAGGGATTATGTCTTTACCCAGCAGGAGATACTTCAGGTTAATTCGCATGATTATACCGAAGACCTGCGCTTCATGCCAGATGTGGTTGTAAAACCGCGTACGGCCGCAGAGATATCAGCAATTCTGAAATTTTGTAATCAGTACAGAATTCCTGCTACGCCGCGTGGCGCCGGTACCGGACTGAGTGGTGGAGCTCTTCCTGTTCATGGCGGCATAGTAATCAGCATGGAGCGCTTCAATTCCATTCTGGAAATTGATGAAAAGAATTTACAGGCAACAGTCGAACCCGGAGTAATCAACCAGGTTTTTCAGGAAGCGGTGATGGAAAAAGGACTTTTCTATCCGCCGGATCCCGCCAGTAAAGGAAGTTGCTTTCTCGGTGGAAACCTTGCCGAATGCGCGGGTGGACCCAAGGCGGTTAAATACGGTGTCACCAAAGATTATGTGTTGAATTGCGAGCTTGTCCTTCCGACAGGCGAGATCATCTGGACCGGAGCCAATGTCCTGAAAAACTCGACCGGATATAATCTTACCCAGTTGATGATAGGAAGCGAAGGTACATTGGGCATCATCACCAGGATTGTCTTTCGGCTGATTCCCTTGCCCCTGGAAACGCTGCTCTTGCTCGTTCCTTTTAATGATGCATCAAAAGCCTGTGAAGCGGTAAGCGCCATCTTCCGTGCTGGTATTACTCCGTCAGCGCTTGAATTCATGGAAAGGGATTGTATTGAATTTGTGATGAGACATACGGAAATCAGAATACCGCTTAAGGACTCGGTTCAGGCTCATCTCCTTATTGAAGTGGACGGGATGGACAAGGATGTGTTGATGAAAGAATGTGAAAAGATCAGCGCGATCATGGAAGAATTTGATGCTGAAGAAGTGTTCTTCGCCGAATCCGCCCAACAGAAAGCCGATCTCTGGAAGGCCAGAAGATCAGCGGGAGAAGCGGTCAAGTCGCATTCTATCTATAAGGAAGAAGATACGGTAGTGCCGCGAGCGGAATTGCCAACACTGCTCAAGGGTGTTAAGGAGATCGGTAAAAAGTATGGTTTCAGAAGCGTTTGCTATGGTCATGCAGGGGATGGTAACCTGCACGTGAATATTATCAAGGAAGAAATCAGTGATGAAGACTGGAATAACAAGGTGCCATTGGGAATCCGGGAGATATTTCAGTTATGTGTTTCCTTGGGTGGAACGATTTCGGGAGAGCATGGCATTGGTTATGTTCAGAAACAATATCTGGGTATCGCCTTCAATGATGCGCAGATGAAAGTGATGAAAGGCATTAAAGACCTTTTCGACCCGAATGGAATTCTCAATCCCGGAAAAATCTTTGCCGATCCTGCCTGATGTGCCTGAAAAAAATCTGTTCAAAGTTACTTCTCAATATTGCTTTTCATGAAGGATAAAGTTGTTATCATCACAGGTGCAGGAAGCGGCATTGGGAAAGCGCTGGCAGAGGTGTTCGCCGGAAACGGCGCCAGGCTGGTAATCTCCGGCAGGAGAAAGGAACTGTTGGAGCAGCATGCGGAGAACCTGAGAAAAACCGGCGCGCAGGTGCTGGTTGTTCAGTCGGATGTGAGCAGGGAGGAAGATTGCAGGAGTCTCGTGAATAATTGCATGGAGCATTTCGGCAGAATCGATGTGCTTGTCAATAACGCGGGTATCTCCATGCGGGCGCTTTTCGAAACAGTTGATCTGAAAGTATTGCATCAGGTCATGAATGTTAATTTCTGGGGCGCCGTCTATATGACAAAATATGCCTTACCGAACCTGCTTAAGTCAAAAGGAAGTGTCATAGGCATTTCGTCCATCGCCGGTAAAAAGGGATTGCCGGGTCGTAGCGCTTATTCGGCATCCAAGTTCGCGCTGGAAGGTTTTCTCGAAACCATCCGTACGGAAAATCTGAAAAATGGATTGCATGTACTGATCGCCTGCCCTGGATTTACTGCTTCTGAAATACGAACCAGGTCGCTTACCGGCGATGGTTCCGCCCAGGGTGAATCTCCGCGCGATGAAAGCAGAATGATGTCAGCGGAAGAAGTGGCGCTGAAAATTTATAAGGCGGTAATAAGACGTAAACGCGACCTGGTGCTGACTAAGGAAGGAAAACTAACTGTATGGCTGAATAAATTTTTTCCCTCGATGATGGATAAAATGGTCTATGATCATATGGCCAAGGAACCGGATTCTCCCTTTAAATCCTGATCATGCTTTTTACTCGATGAGGATCTTTACCTTGCCGGCGCTGATGAGCTGGTCCTTGTCATTGTAGACGTACACCACATAATCGCCTTGCTTGTAAAATGTAACTTCCTTCTTGAACCATGTCCAGGCCGGATCAACCGGAACGCGGATCGAATTTTCAAAAACTTCCTTTTGGGTAGCCGGATCAACCCGGTAAACATCAAACAACACGTGTCTTGATCCGATCTCGCCGGGCATACTGACCATCAGTTGAAAATACCCTCCTGAATTACCAATGGTAAATACATCGCTGGCCCCGCTTACCTTTCCGCTGATGTCAACATTCTCGCAGAAGATCAGCTTTTGCGCGGATGCATTCGGAATCCACAGATAAAGCAGAAAAGTAAATATCAACATCCTCTTCATTTATCTCCTCTTTAAAATTTCAGATTTACCCTTACATTGAGCTGGCGCCCTGTCAGGTAATTCGGTACGGCATAACGGTTGGCATTACTCACATCGGTTATCCAGGTATAACTCGCTACATTACTTACCTGCAGCAGATTGAATACCTCTAGTCCAATCCAAAGCGATTGAATATGTTTTGAAAGTCCGCTTCGCTTCTTCAGAGGCATGTCTTCAGCGATCACTTGTTTTGAAAATCCGATATCAACTCTTCGATACGTAGGTGTCCTCAGGATATCATTGTATCGCTCTTTACCGGGTGGACCGAAAGGCAGTGCGGTACCGAAGTGCAGGCTCAGCTGCATCTTATAGCTGGGGAACTTTGGCAGATAATCCTGAAAAAATAATCCGAAACTTACACGTTGATCCGCCGGACGGGGTATGTACCCCGGTTCGATCTTCACACTGTCATCATTATAATAGAAGTCTCCTTCTATGTCCTCTTCAGTCTGTAGAAAAGAAAGACTTGCCCAGGACTCTACGCCGGGTACCACTTCACCGAATAACCTGAAGTCTAAACCTCTGGCATAACCCTTTGATGAATAGGACGGGAGATAACGGATCCGCAGGTTGTCTATCTTATAAGGAATGAGATTGTTCAGGATTTTATAATACACTTCTGTGGTAAGCCTGAACTCTCTTCCGAGAGCGAGAAAAGTGTAGTCGCTGCCGGCCACTACGTGTACGGACTGCTGGGCTTTGGTCTCGCTGTAAATTCTTCCGTCCAGATCCCTGAGTTCACGGTAGAAGGGAGGCTGGTAATAATATCCCGCCGCCAGCCTGAAACTCATGATGTTTTTCCACCGGGGTTTATAGGTGAGCGAGATCCTCGGGCTGATCACCAGTTCCTCATTCAGGTCCCAGTAGTTTGCCCGTATCCCGCTGCTCAGGATAAGTCTGTTCGTATCGCTGATCTGCCAGATATTCTGAATATAAGCGCTCAGCCTTGTACTATTTAATTTTGTCTTCGAGATGACGACATCATTCAAGGTAATCTGCGGATCCATACTGTCGCGGGGTGTGGGTACCGAAAAGCCCGCCGAATCATTATAGTACCATTCATGGAGTTTGTCATCAATCTCCTCCATCTGATACCTGGCTCCCCATAACCAGACCGAACTTTCATTGATCAGTTCGCCTTTGTGTTCCATAGCGTAAACATAGGCCTTGAGTTCATTCCTGGCATGATTAAGGAAAGATCCCACACCCAGGTTGAAAGCCACATCTCCAAAATCATCCTCACCAAAATCATTCTCCAGCTGATCCAGAAAATACTGTCCCAGAATGTCGAAGTTTTCTTCCTCCTGCGTATTGTATCCGGAGCTGATCAGTTTCAGTTTCAGCTTTTCGTTTGGCTGATAAGTTCCCGCCAGTGAGCCGGTAATGGTCTGATACCGGTCAATCTCCTGGCCTTCGAAATAGACGGTGAATCTTTTGGCATCACTGATGGTACCGAAATTGGTCTCACGGGTTTCGGGAACAAGGTTATACCGGTTTCTCGCGTAATTACCGAATGCTTCAAGACTGAACTTGTCACTGAAATGATAACCGGTGAGAAACTGTAAGTCGGTAAAGGAGGGTTTGTATTCGCCCTTGGTATCAAAAGTATTTAACAGATATTGGTTAGACTTTTGCCTGATCCCGGTCATCCAGTACCACTTTTTATTTTTACTCCTGTTTTCCAGCGTGAGGGACGCCCCGAGCAGACTGGCACTGACCGAGCCGCCGAATTTTTTTGGTTTCCTGTACTGTATATCCAGTACGGAGCTCAGCTTGTCACCATACTTTGCTTCAAAACCTCCCGCGGAAAAAGATATACTCTCAACCATATCGGGATTGATAACACTCAGTCCTTCCTGCTGGCCAGAACGCACCAGCAGCGGTCTGTACACTTCAAAGTCGTTGATGTAAACAAGGTTCTCATCATAATTTCCACCTCTCACTGAATAGGAAGAACTCAGCTCATTGGATGAAGCGACACCCGGCAAAGTCTTTAGGAGATCTTCCACACTTTGATTGGGAGTAGGTATAACCGATACTATCTTTGGATTGATGGGTGTGATATTGATCCTTTTCAGGGATTGCTCTTCGATGATCACATCGCTGAACTCAACAACCCGGCTTTTGAGTTTTTTATTGATCTCGCGCGATTCACCGGGAGCAAGCCTGACCATTCCGGAATCGTTTTGCATGCCTGTATAGGTGAAATAGATCTTCAGATCCTCATTGGCAGGAACGGATAATTTATAATTCCCTTTCTCATCCGTACTGGTGCCAAAGGGTCTTCCGAAGACAGCAACGCTTACTCCATAGAGTGGTTTGTTTGCCGCGTCACGTACATTGCCGGAGACCAGTGCCTCTTGCGCAAAGCCTTGCTGAATGAGCAGGAATGTTACCGCCGCGCTCAGAAGAGGTTTAAACTTGCTGTTGAGAAAGCGAATCATGGAAAAAAATCGGATAGTTTTTTATTTCTTTTTGAACTCGCCTTGTTGCCACATCTGGATGAATTTTGACCAGGCAATCGGATTCAATAAATTATTTGGAGGCAGTTGTCCGGAATAATAAAGCCGTGAACTCTGCTGCTCCATCTGATACTTGAAATTCATACTGCCATCCATTGGCATCATGCCTCCAAGCATAAAAAGCTGGTCTGCGTCCAGGTTGCGTTGCGCCCTGGTGATGTCGTCTGCCGGAATTCTGAGTTGAAGAAAAGCTTCCTTGAATTGTTCTTTGGTTGGCCAGGGAAAGATTACTACTTCCTTTAACAGGATGGTATCCTTGAACATCAGTTGTATCAGCGAGCAACGATGATCACTGATGGTATCGGGTATTACGAAGCTGGCCCGCTTATATCCCAGCGCGGAGAACTCAATGGTGTCACCCATCTTGGCAACAAAAGAAAAGAAACCGTAGTAATCGCTGATGGTACCCCGGAAGGTATTCCTGATCAAGATACTGGTGAAAGGTATGGGTAGCAGGCTGTCACCTGTCACCACAACACCGCTGAACTGTACAAGTCCGGTTCTGTTTATGTCGCGGTCTTGCGCACTGACAGCAACCGCAGATAGTAGAGTGAAGATCAGGATGATGAATAAACGCCGCATGAAATCTGTTTTGTGCGCTAATGTACCAAAGAAAATTCAAAGCTATAAACGCATTCATTCCTGTTTAATTCTCTCCTGCTGAATTTACCGATGGGGTACATGCCGGTACCGGCGATTTCCAATCACTCTGGTCATTCTTTCAATCCATGATTCCTTTTGAAGTATCCTTTCAATTGATCACAGGTTCTCACAGGCTGTCCGCTTTTTGTACCGGATAGGAGAGGAAGAGTCGCTTGGGTAAGAATTCAATTGTCTATTCTGTTATATTCTTTACAGGATCATGTCATTTTCGCCCTTCTATTCATTAAATTTGTATAGAAGAAGGCTTTCAATGTTGTCTTATAGACGGAATATAAAGTATCTGTGGAGTCTCAGCCCCGGGATCATTACCTTAGTCGGTAACAGCCTCGGAGGCTGGTGGGTGCTTTCCAATTTTATTTTTTCACTTGTTATCCTGGCCGCACTCGAGTTCTTCCTGCCAGAAGACAAAAGCAATAAGCATGAAAAGAATGGAATACTTCCGGATCTGATTCTCTATGCACATTTCCTCATGCAGTTTCTGGTTCTGTCAGCGCTCTTCTTGAGCATATATCATGACCGTATTACCGGTTGGCAACTTGCCTTCGCAGCCTTGTCTACAGGGGTGCATTCAGGATCGTCCTCCATTATTGTCGCACATGAATTGATTCACCGGAAAGCCGCCGTCTGGCAGATCGCGGGCAAGATACTGCTTCTCAGCGCGGGAAATATCTACTTTTACATTGAGCACCTTCGTGTCCATCATAAATGGGTGGGAACACCTAAAGACGCCGCCACTGCCCGTTATGGAGAATCGGTCTATTCATTTTTCATTCGTTCTGTCAGCGGACAGATCAGATCGGCCTGGGGCCTGGAGAGAGAAAGGCTCAGACAGAAGGGATATTTTCCACTTGATCCACGTAATTATGTCTTTCTTTCCATCGTGCTTATCGGTCTTATTCTTGTTAGTCTTTATCTGTTCATCGGTGCTCATGCCGCACTCGTCATGGCGGGACAATTCCTCGTTGCAAATTTCTTGCTTGAATACACCAATTATATCGAACATTACGGACTTGAAAGAAAAGGCGAGGAGCGCGTAAATGTGGAACTGAGCTGGCAGAGTGATAAAGTGCTGAGCCGCTTCCTGCTCATTGATCTGAGCAGACACAGTGACCATCATTTTTTTGCATCAAAGCCATATCATATTTTGGATTCACATCCGGAAAGCCCTGTTCTTCCTGCAGGATATGCATCCTGTATTTACCTTGCGATGCTTCCTTCACTATGGTACAGAAAAATTCATCCCCTCCTCGAAGAGTTTAACAGGAGAAACGATTCACGCTTAACCCAGGCAGTTTATGTATAGATTCATACCAAAGGCTTGCCTTCATTTCATGCTTCTTCCTGTATGGCTGATGCTGGGCCTCTTGTCCTGCAAAGATGATGAAGTATTACCCGGTAAAGGCGATCTCTATTCATCCTATTTTCCGCTGCAACAGGGATTCTGGATCGAGTATGACGCTGATTCGACCGTGCACCTGGAAACGGATGATATTTTCTATCTCGATACCGCCATCGTGAACTATTCTTTCCAGATTCGCGAAGAGATAGATTCATCCTTCATAGACGCGGAAGGACAGAAAGCCTGGAGGATCAGCCGCTACAGACGGGAGAATTCCGGACAAGCCTGGACTTTCATGAATTTATGGACTGCCAGGCTGAACAATTTCTCCGCTCAAAGGGTTGAGGATAACATACGCTTCATCCGGCTTTCTTTCCCAATTGAAAACCGGACCAGATGGAATGGGAATGCCTACAATAATTTTGTACCGGAAGAATATTCATACGAAAATATTCACGCGCCCTACCTCTTAAATGGACTCTCCTTCGATTCCTCTGTCAAGGTTTCGCAAAATGAATTCGTCAGCAACATTAACAGGATCAGCAAGTATGAAGTCTACGCTAAAAATGTCGGTATGGTACATAAAGTACTTGACAGCCTGATGACAGTGAACATGCCGGGTGGAGTAGTGCTTACGCTTAACGGATTTGAATACAGACTTCGTGCAAGATCCTATAAACAATAATGAAAATGAATATTCCCAGGTTGTTCATTGTCCTGCTCGCCACGATGGCATTCCAGCTTTCGGAAGCTTCCAGGTACTTCATCCGGTTTACTGATAAAAACAACAGTCCCTATTCGGTTTCGAACCCTTCAGCATTCCTCTCTGTTGAAGCGATTCAGCGACGATCAAACGCAAACATTCCCGTCACTATCGAAGATATTCCGGTGAACATGTCTTATATCGATTCTATACGGACGGCCGGAGCGGTGATCCTGAATGTTTCCAAATGGCTGAATGGAATAAGCATAGAATGCGATTCGCTGGTATATGATCAGATCAGAACCTTTCCCTTTGTAGAAAGCACCCGGTCGATTAAACGAATAGCAACCAATGCGCCGAAGGATGCAAAGAAGGATCCGGCTAATATTCCGCCCTTCCGGAATCCGGTCATGTTACGCGTGCAAAATCTGGATTATGGAAACTCCTTCAATCAGATTAACATGATCAACGGCGATTACCTGCATGACCTTGGTTTTACCGGTGAAGGAATTCCAATTGCCGTTCTTGACGCGGGTTTCTATAATGTCGATCAGCTCGAAGCATTCGACAGCATCAGACTAAACAACAGGATACTTGGAACATGGGATTTTGTAAACGATGAAAGTTCGGTTTACGAGGATAACAGTCATGGTATGCAGGTTTTGTCATGCATAGCCGGTAATCTGCCCGGACAACTGGTAGGAACTGCACCTTCTGCTTCATTCTGGCTGCTGAGAACAGAAGATGCGGCAACCGAATATCTTATCGAGGAATACAATTGGGTCTCCGGCGCTGAATATGCTGACAGCGTGGGAGCGCGTATCATCAGCTCTTCACTCGGCTATTCAACATTCGATGACTCGACGATGGATCATAACTATGCCGAGATGGATGGCAATACCACACCGGCAAGTATTGGGGCGGATATGGCCGCAGCCAGAGGTATGCTGGTGCTGGTCAGTGCCGGTAATCTTGGCAACGGTCCATGGCATTATATCAGCGCCCCTTCCGATGCTGACAGCGTTCTCGCTGTTGGCGCTGTGGATGAATTTGGGTTCAAGGCCGGCTTCAGCAGTTGGGGCCCTTCTTCCGATGGTGATGTGAAACCGAATGTGGCTGCTCAAGGGCAGCAAACAACAGTTGCTTCCATTGGTGGTGGCATATCCAGTGCGAACGGAACTTCTTTCGCATGTCCTGTCCTGGCGGGCGCTGCTGCCTGTCTATGGCAGGCTCATCCGGGCAAAAGCAATATGGAAGTCTTCAATGCCATTCAGCAAAGCGCAAGCTACTGGCAAAATCCCGGCGATTCACTGGGTTACGGTATTCCTGACTTCAGGGTAGCCCATCTCTTGCTGGGTGGTATAGAACTGAATTTCCCTGAAGGGGATAAACTCCTGGGTGTATTCCCCAATCCTTTCAGCGACCGGCTGGAGATCAGATTCTTTTCCGAAAGATCCCGGAAGATGGACATCGAACTGGTGGATGGATTAGGAAGACCGGTTACTGCCAGGACAGAAGTCTTGCAGAGGGGATTTGTCAATACAGTCAATCTCGATACTGCAGGCGCGCTCAGCCAGGGACTTTACTTTCTTCACATCAGGACAGAAGAAAATACCTGGTTAAGAAAAGTCATACATTATTGACCTGTTCAGGATTGGTGTCCGGCAAATTCCGAATAGATACGGTCGATCAGATCAGCCAGTTTACGGTCTTTTTCAGTTACAATATTTCCCGCGTCATGGGTGCACAGGGAGATGTGTACTTTGTTCCAGACATTTGACCACTCGGGATGATGATTGATCTTCTCGGAGATGAAGGCAACCCGGGTCATAAAGCTAAAAGCCTGCATGAAGTCCCGGAACTCAAAACTTCTTTGCAGCTTATTTTCTTTCTCTGTCCACATGGATATTTTTTTTGTAAAGATCAAACTCGATGCTATCAGTGAATGCCTTTAGCGCTGAGATATCTTTCCGCATCCAGGGCTGCCATACATCCGGTACCTGCCGCCGTCACAGCCTGACGGTAAATCTTATCGGCAACATCGCCTGCCGCAAAAACACCTTCCACATTGGTTTTTGAGCTGCCCGGTATGGACTTGATATAACCGGTTTCATCCATATCAAGGTAATCCTTGAAAATGGCGGAGTTAGGCTGATGACCGATCGCCACGAAGAAGCCGGTTACATTCAGCGTTTTTTCTTCACCTGTTTTAACGTTCACCACCCGCACACCTTCTACGGTCTTGTCTCCCAGAATTTCTTTCGTTTCATGATTCCAGAGGATCTCGATGTTCGGTGTTTTTTCCACCCGGTGCTGCATGGCCTTGCTGGCCCTCATCTCATCACGCCTGACAATCATGTATACTTTTTTACAAAGCTTGGCAAGATAGGTCGCTTCTTCCGCTGCGGTATCACCGGCGCCCACGATGGCAACATCCTGTCCCTTGAAAAAGAAACCGTCACAGACGGCACAGGCGGAAACTCCGTACCCGTTCAGTTTTTCCTCAGAGGGAAGTCCCAGCCATTTGGCGGATGCTCCGGTGGCGATGATCACGGTATCCGCGCTGATGGTCTTGCTTTCATCCACAACCACTTTGAGCGGGCGAGAGGAGAAGTCGACGGAAGTGGCATAACCAAATCTGATATCCGTACCAAAGCGTTCAGCCTGTGCCTTGAAATCTTCCATCATCTCAGGTCCTTGGGTACCCTTGGGATAACCCGGATAGTTTTCTACTTCAGTGGTAATGGTCAGTTGCCCACCCGGTTGCAAGCCCTGATACATGACGGGCTTCATATCGGCTCTCGCTGCATAGATGGCGGCTGTATAACCGGCAGGACCTGATCCAATAATCAGGCACTTGACATGTTCAATTTCGTTTAACATAATTATTCATATTAGGAATTCTTGGTCTTTACCTTCTGACTCAGGTTGGCTATTTATTCAAGGCTCTTTAAGCTTGATTTTTTACTTTAAATTAAGTCAGTTACTATTTGTTTTACAATGATTTAATTAGCAATAATTGTATCAAATTTTGCAGCATAACCTCCCCAAATACCCAATCCTCCATTGATATTTCCCCTGACCGGAGCAGGAGAGGCAAAAGGATTTCCGTTATTGGAGACCTGCGTTTCTTCCGTTCTCCAGAATTCGAAATGCGCACGGTCAAGCGTGCAGAATTTTACCACAATGGTATCGCCTTTTTTGAAGAAGAATCTTTCATCATTCAGGTCATCTTCCTTGGTTGAATTAGGATGATTTCCTCTCTGATATCCCAGGTCGAAACTTTTTCCGTTGATGAATTTGTCCTCGAAGACCGAACCATTTGGAGCGATTAAGACCGAATCCTTTTGTCTGCCGATATTATCTCCAAAAGTATAGGAATTGATCCTTTGTGCAAACCACCGGTAATGATTACCCAGGGTATCAGGATCAGTGAGATGTGCCCATGCAAAACCAAGTGAATCGCGCGTACCGCTTACTTCAAACCATACACTGTCGAGTGCGATCGAGGTGGGAATATGGGTTAAGGATGTGAGCACTTTACCTTCGGTTTCTACCCTGAGCGAATAGCTGCGGTTCTCCTGACCTGTTATCCTTGACGATGTATACACTCCGATGCCGGGTATCTGATCGAGTGTATCCGTGATCATACCATCACTCACGATGACGCGTGCCCCCTGGATAGTTTGCTGAAAAACCGTACTGGTATTTATGCTGCCGAAGAAAGGAAGTGTTCTGGATAAGACAAGCAAGGGATTCTTTCCGTTTTCAATATATCCTTCAACTACGATCAATGGTTCTGATTCGGGAATTTCGACAGTGACATTCTTTTCGCAAGACTGCAGAATGACGAGGATGAGTAAAACTATCAGTGAATTTATGAACCGCATGGGCTTTTCTCTTGACCTGGTTTATTTTCTGCCGCTTCCGGCATTGCTTTCAGAATTTGAAATTATAGGTTATACTGGGGATAAAGGGAAACAGGGAGATCTGTTTTGCTTCTATGCTGATGTTCTCGCCGTTGTATTCGGTATCAAAATAAATGATGTAGGGATTGTATCTGTTGTAAACATTAAAGAAGCTAAAGTTCCAGCTTGACTCAAATTTCTTACCCGGTTTGTTTTTAAGTGTCGCGCTCAGGTCAAGTCTGTGGTAGGGGGCAAGCCGGTAGTTATTTCTTTGTTCTCCATAATCCTGCACTACATCTCCATTCGAAAGTACGTAGAGCCTTTCCGGGAAAGTATTGAGGTTTCCTGTGGCATACACCCAAGTGGCGCCCAATGTCCAGCGTTTTCCTGCTTCGTAAATGAGCACAATGGAAACATCATGCCTCCTGTCGTACTTGGGAGAAAAGGTCTTGCCTCTGTTCAGATCCGGAAATTTTCTCCGGGTCCATGCCAGCGTATAACCTGCCCAACCATTGAATTTACCCTTCGCCTTTTTAATGAATAGCTCTGCGCCATAGCTCCATCCGTCGCCGAATACAAAATTATTGTCAACATTGTCATTCACGGAATTCTCCGGAAGAAAGCCTTCTTCGTATTCGATCTGGTTCTTCATTTCCTTGTAATACAACTCCAGGCTTGTCTCCCAGCTGTTGTTCTTCAGGTTTTGAAAGTATCCAATGGCGTATTGGGTTGCGAACTGCGGCTTCACTACATCGGAACTGGGAATCCAGACATCAGTGGGCAAAGAAACCCCGGATAAAGATGCCAGGTGTATATACTGATAGTTCTGGGTATAAGCGGCCTTGATGGAAGAAGAATTCCGAATGGCATACCTGAGCGAGAGGCGCGGCTCAATATTGGAATAGGTCTGGACTTCTTCTCCCGATGAATATCTTACCGTATCAATCACTGTTTTTTTAAGAGGATCTCTGACGAACCTGTCGAATGGACCAACCTGACTGAACATGGTTCCGCGCAGTCCCGCGTTAATTTTCCACTTATCCGAAAGATCGATCTCGTCATTTATGTAAAGCGCAACATCATGCGCGTACTGCCTGAGTATTTTCCCCAGGTCAAATTCAACTTCACCGGATTTTGCCGAAGCATTACTGGGTACAAATACATGAAAAATATACTGCGCTCCGAATTTTAGAGTATGTCTTGGTTCCGGTAACCAGGTGAAATCCACTTTTAAATTGTAGTCTGTGATTCCGGAAAATAATTTGAAACTGAAGCCTTCCTGTCCGCCTTCAAATTCGAAATTGTAATTTGTATAGATGAGCGAAGTATTCAGGAACAACCTGTTGTTGAACAGGTGATTCCAGCGAAGGGTAGTAGTGGCATTCCCCCAGGGAACTTTTATGCTGAAGTCGGAATCCGGACTTTTGAAATTGAAAACATCCCTGCCAAAATACCCGCTCAGAAACAGGCGATCCTTGTCACTCAATCTGTAATTCGCTTTCAGGTTTAAATCATAGAAATAATATTTATTGCCTTCTATATCCGAGCCTTCACTGATAAAAGGTTTCTGCATGAAGAGGTCAATAAAGGTCCTTCGTCCTGAAATCATGAAAGAACCTGTATCTTTTTTGATCGGTCCTTCCAATGTCAGTCTGGAGGACACAAATCCCAATCCTCCTTCCGCCCCAAACTTCTGATTGTTTCCTTCTTTCATCTGAATGTCAAGTACGGAAGACAACCTCCCTCCGTAATTCGCAGGCATTCCACCCTTGGTCAGCGTTACATTCTGCACTGCATCGGCATTAAAGACCGAGAAAAAGCCAAAGAGGTGGGAGGCATTGTAAACATTGGCTTCATCCAGCAGAATTAAGTTTTGATCCGGGCCACCACCTCGTACATAATAACCGCTGTTACCTTCACCGGCACTTTGTACACCTGGCAGAAGTTGGATGGATTTCAAGACGTCAACTTCGCCCATAAAGGCAGGAAGCGCTTTGATGGTTTCAATCTCGATCTTCTCCTTCCCCATATCTGTGCTTTGTACGTTTCGGTCGGCTTTCTCCGCGGTAATGACTACCTCCTGGGTTTCAATGGCCTTTATTCCAAGATTCACATTGAGCGGAATATCTTTGTTGAGCGATAGCGGAAACTCCTGAGTGATGAATCCGATATAAGAAAAAACGATGGTGTAATTACCCTCCGGCAGGGTTAAGGAATAAAATCCGTAACTGTTCGTAACCGTTCCTTTTAAGTTCTCCTTAACATAAACATTGGTCCCAAGAAGAGATTCACCGGTCCCGGCTTCCTTAACAAATCCACTTACCGTAAAATTTTTTTGGGCTGTTACCAGCAGCGGAAAGAAGATGGGGTAAATGCTAAGTAAAGAAAACCATATTCTTCTGTACATGACGGATAAATGCAGACGGCTTTTCAAAAAGGAAGGCAAATGTACTGATTTCAGTTTCTCGCCATCCCTGGAACAAGAATTTTAGGCAAATGTTTTCAGGGCAATGATTCTGATTCAGATGGTGTCATCCCGTATCCCTTATGATTGTATCCGGATTCATCTGTCCTTCGATTTTTTTAAGCCCGTGAAAATTTGTATTTTTGTAAGGAATAAAAAATTGTCGCGGGTGGTTCTATCGCTTTGACCCTGAGTCGGAGAGGAAAGTCCGGGCAACACAGAGCATCCTGCTTCCTAACGGGAAGGGGCGAATCCGGTAACGCATTCGTCACAGAAAGTGCCGCAGAAAATTACCGTCCCGTTCATTCGGGATAAGGGTGAAAACGTGAGGTAAGAGCTCACGGAATGTTTTCGCAAGATGCATTCGGGTAAACCTCAGGAGTTGAAAAACCAAATAAGCCATGCTTTGTCGAAAGACATCAAGAACGGCTCGTTCGTTGCCCCCGCGGGCAGGCATGGTGGGTAGGTTGATTGAGGTGCTGTGTGAACAGCATCCCAGATAAATGATAGAAATTCCGGTTCATCCCGGAAGACAGAACCCGGCTTATAAACCCGCGATGAACAAACATCCTCCAACCGGGGGATGTTTGTATTTTCAGGCCTGGTGCAAGGAATAATTTATCACCGCTGATGTTACATTCTTTATCTTTGCCGACTTTATGAACTTTCAGCTACTCACCCAGATTTCCGCCTGGTGGATTTTCATTTGCCTGCTCCTTGGATTCATCTATGCCTGGATCCTGTACAGAAATTTTCGGCAACAGGATAATCAACATCCCTGGTTCAGACGCATCCTGTTTTTCTTGCGCTTTTCCGCTGTAAGCATTCTCTCCTTTCTGCTGCTCAGCCCCATGATCAGAACCTTGTTCAGGGAAACGGAGAAGCCCATCCTTCTCTTTGCTCAGGATGCTTCCTCCAGCATCATACTCAATTCCGATTCCTCCTTTTACCTGAATGAGTATCCGGAAAAAGTGAATTCACTTCTTGAAAAACTGAGCGATAAATATGATGTCACAGTATTGAGCTGGGCCGATCAGGTAAGAGATGGACTTGCCAACAGCTATACCGATAAAGAAACGGATTTCAGTAAGCTGTATGAAGAAATGGATATCAGGTTAGGTAACCGGAATGTCGGTGCTGTAGTCATTGCCTCCGATGGATTGTATAACAAAGGAAGTAATCCTGTATATCTCAAAGGCCCGAAAGTACCCGTCTATACAATTGCACTGGGTGACACTTCCGTACGTAAGGATCTCTTGCTTTCGGATCTGAATTATAACAGGGTTGTTTACCTTGGTAACGCCTTTCCGGTTGAAATCAACATAGAAGCTCGACGCTGTAACGCTTCACAGGCTACCCTCAACGTGTTTGAGGATTCTACTCTGCTTTTTTCACGGAGTTTTCAGATAAGCGGTAACCGTTTCAGTCAACTCATTCCTGTCATACTGGACGCGAAATCTGCCGGTATGAAGCGATACAGAATTGAACTCAGTACCCTTGAAGACGAAGTAACCTATACCAATAATTCAAGAGATATTTACATTGAAGTAAAGGAAAGCCGGCAGAAAATACTCTTACTGGCCAATGCCCCTCATCCTGACCTGGCTGCCGTTAAGCATGCCATTGAAAGCAATCAAAACTATACAATGACAAGCGCCTTGATCGCTGATTTCAACGGCTCAGTGAAAGAATTCAACCTGGTCATTTTCCATAATCTTCCGACGAAGTCAAGTGAACTCAATTCCATTTATTCGCAGTTGGTCAGTGAAAGCATCCCTGCCTGGTTCATTCTGGGCGCCCAAACTTCGGCAAGCCGCTTCAACGAACTGAAATCCCTGATCAGCATCAACAGTTCTCTTGAAAAAATTAATGCCGTCAATGCCTCCGTCAATCAGACCTTCACCTTGTTTACCCTTTCTGACGAAGCAAAGGCTGTGCTCCCTCAGTTTCCACCCTTGCTTAGTCCTTTCGGGAAATACACCTACAATTCAGACTACTATTCTCTGCTCACTCAACAGGTGGGTTCTGTTGTTACGAAGGACCCTCTTCTTGTGTTCAGCGGCAGCGGATCTGTACGGACGGGAATACTCTGTGGTGAAGGTCTTTGGAGATGGAAACTTGACGATTTTGTAAGACATGGAAACTTCAACGTATTCAATGAATTGGTCAATAAGACTGTACAAAACCTGGTGGTAAAGGAGACGCGTAGTCGTTTCAGACTTATCGCAAGAACCAATTATGCCGAAAATGAACCGGTAACTTTCGATGCAGAAGTATATAATAACAGCTATGAACTTATCCACGAACCCGATGTGAGGATCACCATTACCAATCAGAACAGTAAAAATTTCCCCTATGTTTTTTCAAAAACCGACAGGGCTTACCATTTGAACGCAGGTTATCTTCCGGTTGGCGATTACCGGTATACGGCTACGGTTAATGCCGGCGACCAGGTCCTGAATGCACAAGGCTCCTTCACGGTCAGCGCCCTGCATGCGGAACAATCGGAAACGGTAGCTGACCACCAATTGCTCTATACGCTTGCTGCAAACTCAGGAGGGAAGATGTTTTATCCTCATACGCTGGATTCTGTTTTTTCGGAACTCGATCAACGGGATGACCTGAAGTCTGTTTCTTACTCGCATTACAAGATGCAGGATCTTGTGAGCCTTAAGTGGGTGTTTTTCCTCATTCTGGGTCTGCTCAGCATGGAGTGGTTCCTTCGAAAGCGTTCTGGCGCCTATTGATCTTTCCGGATGGAACTGACGATCCTTGTAACCATAATTTCAATCAGTTTTGTCTTTGACAGACTGCTTGATTTCCTCAACCTCAGCCGCCTTGATCCTCGTCTTCCTTCAGAAGCGAGGGATATATATGATGAAGAAAAGTACAGAAAGTCGCAGGAATATTACCGGACCAATCATCGTTTTACACAATTCACTTCTGCGTTCAGTTTCCTCGTGTTCTTGTTCTTGCTATTCACAGGCGGATTTGGAGCGCTGGATAGCTGGATCAGGACTTTCATCATGGGTGAGATATGGATTAGCCTGGTCTTCTTTGGTTTTTTAGGTATTGCTTCCGGCCTGCTGTCATTACCATTTGAAATTTACAAGACCTTTGTCATTGAGGAGAAATTTGGCTTCAATAAATCGAGCGTCAGACTCTTTGTTATGGATAAGTTGAAGAGTTTAGCACTCATGTTGATTCTGGGCGGTTCCCTTGCCGCACTTTTACTCAATATTAACGCTACAACCGGAGAGTTCTTTTGGCTTTTTGCCTGGCTCGTCTTTATCGTTGTGATGATCCTGGCAAGTACTTTTTATACATCCTTGTTATTGCCAATCTTCAATAAACTGAGTCCACTGCTGGAAGGAGAGTTGTCCAACGCCATCAGAAGTTATTGTGCAGAGAACGGATTTGCCCTGAAGGACATTTATGTGATGGACGGTTCAAAGCGTAGTTCAAAAGCCAACGCTTTTTTTTCCGGCCTTGGTAAAAAGAAGAAAATCGTATTATTTGATACACTCATAAAGAATCACACTACCGATGAATTAATTGCTGTGCTTGCACATGAAACCGGTCATTTCAGACTTAAACATACCAGGACGGGATTGGTATGGGCTATAGTTCAATCCGGCATTATGCTTTATGTATTGTCACTTTTCCTGGGCAATGAGGCATTTGCAAAAGCTCTCGGCGCTAAAGCTTCCGCCTTTCATCTTGACCTGATTTCTTTCAGTATTCTCTACACTCCCTTGAGTACGATCCTGGGTATTATCTCGAATGTTCTTTCACGCAGACATGAGTACCAGGCCGACGCTTTCGCCCGCAAAACATATAGGGCTGAAGCGCTGGTTCAGGCATTGAAGAAATTATCAGCCGACAACCTCAGTAATCTGCTCCCTCATCCGGCTTATGTTTTTGTACATTATTCCCATCCACCTTTATTGAAAAGGATTCAGGCTCTTGAGAAGAAAGAGTAGAATCGCCGGATATCAGCTTCCGGATTAATCTCTGATCCCTGGAGCAGGTGATCACAGAATTCATGGGCAAAATAGGGGCTAAGCAATACGCCCTTTGTTCCAAAGCCGTTGAAAATATAGACGTTTTTCCACTCAGGATGAGAACCGATAAAGGGCCTTCTATCCTTCGTGGTTGGTCTCACAGCTGCTCTGTGATCAATGACTGTATAAGGTACCTTTATGATCTGCCCGAGTTTTTCCTTGAGGATGTGCAGGCCTTCTTCACTTGGTAAAGCATCCCTGTAGTCCCACGTATAGGTCGATCCGACCCGGAAGTGGTGATTACCAAGCGGAATAAGGAAGAGGCCCCTGAGAATGATGTATTGTTCAGGCAGCAGCGGAGCCTCAATGGTAATGATCTCACCTTTCGACAACTGATAAGGAAGCCAGTTCCAGAGAAAGTTCTTTGCTGAATCGGAACCTTCACAGAAAATAATCTTTTTAGTGTGGAAATTTCCATACATGATCCCGTCGCTGACTTGCTTCATGCTCTCCGTATCAAAGCTTCCCTTAGCGTATATCATGTGTTTCATAAAATACATCCGGGAACGCTCCAGATACAATTCAATATTCATCCAGCCCGAGCCTTTGAATGCGACCATTTTAACATATTCCTTCAGGCAGTGTTGGTATTCATTTTCTGAAGGTGAATCCGTCAGGTACTGACCCACCGAACTTTCACCAAGTCGTTCAGAAAGTACATTGAAGTCGTGAACAGAGCTGAGTATTTCTATCAGTTTTGCCGGAAAGAAAAATCTTGTCCGGAGCAATTCTTCCTGCTCCCGGTATAGACCTGTTGCAAAGGCATGGAGCTTTTCTACCATCCAGCTTTTGGCGTATCTCCTTCCGGTCAGTGGATGGAATAGTCCCGCTGCAACACGTGATGAAGTACCGGACTGGTTTCGGTCGATAATTTCAACTCTTTGATGACGCTTCATCAGCGCATGACAAAGATGAGTTCCCGCAATGCCCTGTCCGACGATAAGAAAATCGGTTTCATTTACTGAACTCATGGTTTCCGGCCCGTGAAGGAAACGAACGCGATCCGTGTGCCCTCTTCATTTACGGAGATTCTGTAAAAAGATCCGATGGACTTCGAGTAATCCCTTGATAATTTCCAGCTGCTGTCCCCGTTCACCCTCCGGGTATATAACTTTCCTTCATTTCCCATAAGCAGTGTTCCGTCAGGCAGTAAGGCAAAATCCTCACTGTCAGCTAAGGCATCACATACTGTTTTCACTTCTCCACCATTTACAGACATGGAGGCTATCTTCCAGTTCAGTGAATCTGATTTGTCAAGAAAATATAACAAACTTTTGTCTGGAGATAATTTCAGACACCTTCCGATATCGTAACGAATCAGGGTTCTTTCTGTTGTATTAACATTAAGCACGGTGAGTGCGAAGCGTTCTCCGACAAGAAACATAGCCAGCAGACTGTCATTTAACCAGCAGTAATAACCCACGGAGTCGGTATGCGGAATGAGCCTTGCTTCGAAAGGATATTCCGGAGTCAACATATAAAACCTTTGACCTGCATCGAAATCTACCCGCACAACGGAAATGGCTTTACCATCCGGAGTAAAATTGGGAGAGTATTCACTTTCGGGTGTACTCATAAGCAGCCTTGATCTCCGGCCGGCCAGATCATATTCCATGATGTCAGACTGAACAGAATCCAGAACAGCGACATAAAGTAAGGTGGATGAACCCGGACTGAAACCGGGTTGATTATCATAACCGGGACGATTGCTTATGTTCACCGGATCTCCGAATTCCCAATTACCTGCTGAATCAGAGATTGTAGCGAGAAATATGTCAGTCTCAGGTAACTGTCCTGATGCGCCATGGCTTAACCCGGGAAGCAACAGGAGGTAAAGAATTGATTTCAGGTTTATCATTCAGATCCGGTAAAATGTAATACTTGTTGAAATAAACTACAGGAGCAGACATAATTTCTTGAAACGTGCAGTGATCAGAGTCTGTACTCCACGTCACCGTATTTTCTTTTTCGTAAAGACACCTCTGTATCCATACTATCCGATTCCGTGCTGACAAAGCTGATCTTGCTGAGGTAGCCGCGGATCTTCATGGAGTAGGTGCCATTCACCTCAAGAACTTTAACGGAATCAAGTTTCCCTCCGAAATTAATATCCCTTTCTATCGTTTGATGATACATTCCTCTTTTGAGGACCAGCTTGTACAGAATATTCTCCTGATCTTCCCTGATCACATTCTGGGATTCAAGATAATACTTGCCGGTGAGTGGAAATTTTGGTCCATGTGCTGAAGAATACTTCATCGTCAGTAAAAAGTTTACCAACATGGAAGGGGAGTAGAGGAATAAAGGAAGAGTAAGAACAAACAGACTGAAATACACTTTTGCCATAAAGTGAAAGCCCGAGCGTATGACCAGTCCGCTGAGGATTAATCCGGAACACACATAGGCCAGGAAAAAATAATTGGGTGCGGTAGTTTCATTTCGGAGTACAAGTGAGGCAAGGAATGCAAATAGCAGCATCAGATGCATCAGGGCGAAAAAAACAAGCCTGTTGTTGGCCTCTTTCCGGAAAGTGGCGACCAGTAACAAAGCAAGACTGAAGGATACCAGAAAGGCTATGAGTGCAATGTAGAATGACATGCTGACTTGGAGAAATGATCCTGTCAAATCTACGGATTTTTATGGGCAAAAAATAGTTGAACAAGGCAATGTGCCTTGACATTCTGTTCAAGACTCTTAAGTGTAAAGCAGTGGTTTAACCGGCTGTTCTGCCTGAGTTTGAAATGACAGAGGCTGAATAAGGCTGGCTGTTTAAATTGACTTATTCCGGCTCTTCACAAAAGTGTAGTTCAGGCTTGTGCATTGTCAATCAGACGAAATCCTTTCCCGTGAATATTGATGATATCGATTAAAGGATCATCTTTAAAATACTTCCTGAGCTTCGTTATGAAAACATCCATACTCCGGGCATTGAAGTAGTTATCCTCACCCCAAATCTCCTTAAGCGCTTTCTGACGGGGCAGCAATTCATTTTTATAGATGCATAGCAATTGTAAAAGGTCTGCTTCCTTTGGAGAAAGCTTGAAGTTCTGCTCTTCGAATTTGACAACCCGGTGATCATGGTTAAAATGAAACTTACCGATTTGAAATTCTTTTCTGGTCTTGTCATGAAAACGGTCACTGCTTCTTTTAAGAATTGCTTTCAGTTTATACAGTAAAACTTCAGAATCGAAAGGTTTTGTCAGATAATCATCTGCGCCCGACTGAAAACCGGTAAGCATGTCTTCTTTCATGGTTTTGGCTGTCAGGAAAATGATAGGCACCTGAATGTCTTTCTCCCTGATCTCCCGTGCCAATGTGAACCCGTCTTTTCTCGGCATCATCACATCCAGAATACACAGATCATATTTGCCGGTAACGAACTGGTCGTAACCTGCATTACCGTCGATACAAAGATTGACATTGTAATCATTCAGTTCCAGGTAGTTTTTAAGTACGGATCCGAAGTTGGGATCGTCTTCTACAAGCAGGATCTTGTTTTTGTTTTTAGAAGTCATCATGATTATGCTGAATTATCTGAAAGGTAAAAAGAAGGTGAAGGTGCTACCCTGGCCTGGTTCACTGTCAACTTTTATCCAACCCTGATGTTGGTCAATGACAGCTTTTACATAACTGAGACCAAGACCGAAACCCTTTATGTCATGGATATTTCCGGTACTTACCCTGAAGAATTTATCGAAGATCTTTTTCTGTACGTCTTTGTTCATTCCCATTCCCTGATCCCTGACTGTAACGAGGATTCCCTGGTCGGTATTTTCCGTGGCTATAAATATCATGGGAACAGAAGGCGAATACTTGTTGGCATTGTCGACCAGATTGAATATTACATTGCTCAGGTGGATACTGTCTCCGTAAATAACAGGCAAGGTTGCATGAAGATCAAGCTGGATCTTTCCCTGTCTGTTTTCTACCTGGAGAGCTATCAGCTCTACCGCTTTTTGTATAATCTGGTGAAGGTTTAATTCTTCCGGATGTATTCTGAATTCGCCCTTATCGATCTGCGCCATTTGAAGAACGTTTTCGACCTGAGAATTCATTCTCTTGTTTTCCTCTTTTATAATCCGGCTGAAATATTCCAGCTTTTCCGGATTGGAAGCTACCCGCTGATCACGGATGGAGTCAACCGCAAGTGATATGGTGGCAATCGGGGTTTTAAACTCGTGGGTCATATTGTTGATAAAATCACTCTTTATATCCGATAACTTTTTCTGCCTGATGATAACGCTGATGGTATAGGAGAAAATAAAGACGATAATGAAAGTAAAGAGTATGGAACCGGCCAGCATCATCCAGATGGACGCGAGCACATACTTCATACGGTGTGGCAGGTTAAGAAGGAGGAAATCCGGTTTTGAAACGATGTCGTTCGGAAAGAGAAGAATCCTGAACTTAGAATTTAACAGTGCCTCAGGACTAAGAGAAGCATTGGAAAATACGAGCTTACTGCTGTCGCCTTTCCATATCCCGAATTCATAACCAAGGTCGATTCCCCGTTTCAGAAGCTCCTGCCTGATCAGGGTGTCCAGTTTATAGGTATTGATGCGTTTGAGCAGGTTGTCCTCAGGTTTTGCAAACTCAATGGCCATTTTTTCCATAACCTCATTGAGTTTTTCCATCCTGGCCTTTATCTTCTCTTCATTTTGCCTGATGATGACCTCGGCGGAATCACCATAAAACCTCATTATCTGGGAAGAACGTATAGTATGCTTTGAGATGGAGTCCTGATGAAAATAGTTTCTTCTTTGCACCCGTAAAAACGACTGCTTGCTGCCGGGCCGGTGAAATTCAATATTGATGTCCGCATTATCTAGTTCCGACCAGAAGGGGGAAGGAGGCAGAAATTGTATCTCCGGGGTTTCATAGATGGTGTCGCTGATGATCTGTGGAGTTTCATCCAGGGTGTCTTTCATCATCATACGGCTGATGCGTGCCGGGTCGATGTCGAACAGCTTCTCATGAAGCATATTCATCGCTTCATTCGTCTCAATTTTATCAACAATGGCATTCAGAGCCTGGTTGACGGTCTGCTCGAATTGTTGCTCCCTCACCTGTACATCATGAACGATCCAATAGACCTGAAGACTGATGATGCCGGTCAGTGCCAGGCTCATGAGGGCTATGATCCATCGGAAATTACTCTTTTTCATCAGGGGTAAATGTAATGAGCCTTAACAATTAATTTATGAATTTAACCAAACATTAACAATGATTAACCGCCTTTTAACTATGAATGAGAAATTGGCGACGTAGATTTGGTAATCCTTAAAAATACCAGCTATGACTACAAGACTAAACTCCAAAGAAATTTTATCATGGCTTGTCCTGCTCATTGCCATCTTATTGTTCAGCTCAAGCTTACTGTATGCCCAGTCTGAAAAGGGGAAGGAAAAAGGTAAAATAACGGTAAGAATACATAAAGATTTGAATGGTGAGTCACTGGACATTGATACAAGCTTTGATATCCATAATAAAGCGGCTCTGAAAGAAATGCTTGAGAATCTTGAGCTTGAACTAAAGGAATCAGGAACGGGAGCCTATATGATTCAAAGTAGAGGCAGGTCATCCGTTAAACGGAAATCAGGGCAATCAGATCGAGAGTCTGACGAAGAAATCCGGCAATCCCTGGAAGAGACTCTTGCTGAAGCCGAAAAAGCCATCAGTGAAATAAAGATCAATATTTCGGATGCCGAAGGCGAAGCATTCAATTTCAGTTTCAGTATGCCGGATTGTTCCATGTCAGGAAAGTTTGAAGAAATGGCTGCAGGGAATGAACCAGCTTGTAAAAAATCCTGTTCAATACCGGAATGTAAATTGAAGTGCTGCGATCTGTCCATGAGCAGGCGAGGAAGAATATGGACAGATAACAAAAGCGATCAGTTTCATGACAGCCTGATGAATGAAGAATATCTGGTTGTACCGGCTGATGATGACGAGTCGGTTCCAGTATATGAAAAAGAGATTATCCATCCGGATGGCAGCAGATCTTATCTATTCAAAAGACAATATAAAGGATCTGGGATGGAAAGTCCGATGGAGGATTCCCCGGGAAAGGCCCGGAAAGAATCGGGGCTGCTTAACCTGAGATATTATCCCAATCCTGCAGATGGAATTATCAATATCAGCTTCGAATCCGATAGTAATGCTGAGGCCTTGCTGGAAGTTATGGATACGAACGGTAATATTCTTCATACAGAAAAATTTCCTGTTCAGAAAGGAAGCATAGTTCGAAAACTTGATCTTGGCAAGCTTAAATCGGGAAGCTACTTCCTCAAGATAACCCAGGAGGGAAGCAGTGTTTCAAAAAAGCTGATAATTAAATAGACATTCTTTTGTTTGATTTTGGTTGGATCCCCGCAGCTGCTGTGGGGATTTTTTATTGCCAGTGATAGCAACATATTCTCTTCATTCATGTCCTGTCAAGAGCTATTCTTTCCGCCTAATCTTGTATGTCACAAATAATGAAGGATCAGGAATGTGCCGGCAGTGAATCCATGAAATTTGAAAAGGAAGGGAGAGAGGATCTTCAGGTGGTAATCATCCGGGAAATCCCTCTGTAAGCATCACTTGTTTTGCCTGTTCAAAATGCCTCTCTTCATGACCGGAGATTACCAGAAGGCAATCATACAGACTCAGGGTTATCAGGGGAGAAACGGGAGAGGTGATGATAACTTTTTTTGCATTCATATCCGGCAGGCTTCCTAAGAGCGCGATCAGTGTCAACTGATGTGATGTAAAGGATTCTACAATATTTTCACCGGCTTTAAGAGGCGCTGGCAGGAAAAGTCTGGGAGACCTGTACTTTCTCTTTACTTTTTTTCCAAGTGACTCAACCATACTTTTTCCGGTCGTGTAACTGAAGGGATTATACTTCTCCCAGAAAGTCGGCCTGTAGTCCCGCTGCAATTTTTTGAACATTGGAAAATAGGCCTCATTGGAAGTGATCAGGTGTTGGAGGCATTGAGCAATACTCCATTGTCCGGGCGAAGGATTCCACGTCAATTGATCCGTTGAGAGTGTACTGAACGTCTCTCTTACAGCATTGCTCAGCTGTTCAAGTTTATGAATACAATCCTGTGTGCTTTCTTGTTCCATCTTTTATCGACTGTATAATTCTCTCACAAAATCCTTGTCAATTTCCTGCTTCAAATCAAATGAAAACTTCTTCCACCAAAGCATTTTTCTGATCCTGATGCTTCCTCTTACCCGGACCTGTTCACCGGAATTGCCGAAGAGTAAACTCAGGGCGGATGGAACTGCGCCAACCATATTCTCCTTACTGATGCTTGCCTTCAAAGGAATACTGCTTTCCCTTCCGGCATGAATCCTTATGGCATGGTTCAGTCGGGCCACACCCAGCAGATTGTCTCTCAGATAAACGCTGGCCTCCGCCGAACTCAATCTGAGTCCGGTCTTGTTCCGGTTGATTACTACCAGATCAAAAGTTCCATCCAGGCCACTGACACCGGGATTGATACTCAGGTTTTCGATCCGTTTGAATTCCGGTTGCTTTAGCGGGGCGCAGGACAATACCGTTAAGACCAGTACCAGCGGGAGTAAAATACTTTTAAGGAATACGTTGGATATCAAGCAGAAAATTGTCTTTTAATCTTATACTGCCGGGATTCGGGCTTGCATTTTCCTGATACTCTGTCATTGCTTTTTTTCTCAGGTTTCGTTTGCAAAAATAGCTTTTCTATCCGAATCAGAGGGCTGAGGGTTGGGCAATTTCACTTTGATAATCAACTGATTTTGTGTTAATTTGTATAACAATTTAACCAAAACAAAAATGAGAAGTATTACGCTGATTACAGCGCTGTTTCTGCTTGTGGCATTGAATGGATCTGCTACCGATATCACCGGAGGTTCTGACCCTTTAGAGAAAAGATATATTAAAGATTCCCGGTCCTTGCCTGATCTGTCCTTGCAACGTAAACTCAGATCAGAAAATGCATGGAAAACCTTCAGTCAGACTAACAAAAACTGGTATGTTTCATTCGATGAAAGAAGCGGAATGCCACATCGGGCAACTGGTACTCCGGTTGCGACGGGCGCAACCAATGCAAAGGATGCTGCATCGCAATTCATGTCTGAGTACCTGACCCTGTTTCTTCCCGGGTTTTCGGAAATGAAATTTCAAACACAAAATTATTCCGGCAAATATCATAATGTCTTCTACACACAACAGTATCGCGGACTGGATATTTTAAACAGCAGGGTTTTTGTAAAACTCACTCCGGATTTCAGGGTCAGTACTTTTGGTTTTGATGTCTTTGACATCAAAGAACTTAACCTTGAGCCCTTGATTTCTTCTCCTGTCATTTCAGCCATAGCATCAGGCGATCTGGGTTTGAAAGTGGAAAAGACCTCGGAACCCATTCTCAGGATTCTGCCTCTTCCCATCCCTGGCCGCTATGATTTCAGGCTGGTTTATGAGGTCATGGTTCACACACGTACCGAAAGTAATGTTCCGGGTGCTTATTATACATTACTTGATGCGAATACAGGAGAACTCATCTACAGGCAGAACCGGGTTCGTTACAGTCATGCACAGGCGATCGATGCTTCCGTCAGCGGTACGGTTTCTCTTTATTCTCCATTCGATCCCACCGTTGTTCTCCCTTTACCTAATCTGAAAGTGGAGGATGGAAGCAATATCCTTTATACGGACAGTCTTGGTGAGGTAAACATTCCTTCCGCGGGCCCAGTTAACGCTACTTTTACTCTCTCAGGGAAATGGAGTTCAATATTCACTGATGGAGGTTCCGTTTCGCCCAGTATCACCTCCTTGTTCGATCCGGGTGCCTTGTTCATCAGTTTTGATTCGGCAACCACACTCTCACATGTTTCCGGATACTATCATGTAAATGTGATTCACGACTTCATGAAGTCCTTTTTCCCTTCGTTCCCGACCCTTGACTTCTCATTACCTACCCAGATTGATCTTAGCTCTGGCTCATGCAATGCTTTCTACTCCGGTTCTGATATTAACTTTTATGAAACCGCCGGAGGTTGTCACAGTATGGCTCTGATCGGAGATGTTGTTTATCATGAATATGGTCATGGAATCAACGATAAATTCTATCAGTGGCAGGGTGCCAGCTGGGATAATGGAGCTATGGGAGAGGGTTATGCGGATGTGTGGGGATTCTCCATCACCCAGATCCCGATTGTCGGAAACGGCTACAGGACAAGTAATGCCAACAGTTTCATCAGAAGGTATGATCAGAACAGAAAAGTGTATCCGCAGGATCTGGTCGGTCAGGTACATGATGACGGAGAAATCATAGCGGGTGCATGGTATGATGTTTCCCTGAACCTGGGATCATGGGCTGACATGACAGAATTGTTTGCTTCGACCTATTTTGATCTTGTGACCGGACCGGATGGTGATGAAGGCCAGATCTATTCTGACATACTTCTTTCCGCGCTAAACCACGATGATGACGATGCGGATCTTTCCAATGGAACACCAAATGATTCCGCCATTCTCGCTGCCTTCGAATTGCATGGAATAACCTTGCTCAATTCTGTTGATATTGTACATAATGATCTTGGTTCTTCAGCAAGGAATACGGCAATTGTCATCAATGCCGTGATGGCAGCACAGTTTCCCTGGTATTCGATTGATGTATTTCTAAACTATCGTACAACAAATGGAGGTTCCTTCACCAGCATTCCAATGATTGATGCAGGAGGTGGAAATTTTAGCGCTTCCATTCCCGGACAATCGGCAGGCACCGTGATCACCTATTATCTTGAGTCGCGGGATGCTTCAGGAACAACGCTCAGTACAAATCCTCAGGAAGCCAATATAAGTATTCCCAATATTCCCTACTATATCCTGGTTGATTTCGAACGCATACAAATGGAGGATTTTGACGCTAATCAGTCGCCCGGATGGCTAACCTCTGTTCCTGGCGATGACGCCACTTCAGGCTTCTGGGTAATTGACACCCCTGTTCCCAGTTATCAGTCAGGAGGCATCCTTTGTCAGACTGGTCTTCAACATACTCCGGGCGGCTTCCAGTGCGCCGTAACCGGAAATGCGGCATCCTCTACCGCTTCAGTCGGGAATAATGATGTTGACGGAGGTAAAACTACTCTTGAATCTCCTCTCATTGATATTTCTTCTTATACCATTCCTGTGGTTTCCTATTGGCGTTGGTACTCCAATGATCAGGGAAGTACGCCTAGAACGGATTTCTGGAGAACCTATGCTTCTGCCGATGGTGTCAATTATGTGGCTCTTGAAGATCTTGATGTGCCGGATCACAGATGGAGACGTTTTGCCTTCAAAGTACATGATTACCTGCCTGGTGCGACACAGGTTTCACTTCGTTTCGTGGCGGATGATGATGGAAGCGGGAGCATCATTGAAGGGGCAGTGGATGATGTGGAATTTCTGGATGTCCTCTCTGGTGTATCGGTTAACGATCTTCCGGACAATCTGAGTATGACCCTATATCCGAATCCGGCGGCTGCGCAGGTTAGCCTGAGTGTTGAAGCTTCAGCGCCTGAGAAGGGAAGCCTGGAAGTGTATAATTCAATAGGACAAATGGTGCTTAGCTTGCCTGTAGAGATATCGAAAGGCAGCAACCGTGAGGTGATTTCTACAGCCGGATTGGCAGATGGTATATACAGGCTCGTACTGAGAACGGATGCGTCCGCTGCTGTGATTCAGTTGGCAGTTATGAAGAGTCATTGAGCTGATATTTCAAAATAGTAAAATCGGGTAAAAGCATCCGGTCTCATCAGGCCGGATGTTTTTTTTATAAAATCAACAGAATCGTACCGGTATTTAGAATTGGTCTAATTAGAACTAACTCCAGGAATAATCAAAATACTGAGTTCATGTTCAGGAAGCGTTTATTTTTTTTAATTTTCCTTCTTAATTTCTAATCTGTTCTAACCATGAAACACAAAATACACATTACTCTCATTTCCTTGTTATTGGTATTGATGTCGATGCACTCGCAGGCACAATGGCAAAAGTTAAATGGTCCTGCAGGAGGATATGTGAGAACATTTGCAAAGCACGGTTCAAGTCTCTATGCCGGAACTCATTCCGGAGGTGTTTACCGGACTGACGATGATGGATTGAGCTGGAATTTTATTTCACTCGATTACTTTGTTTACATAATCAATGATCTGCTTTTTCAAGGTGACCGGTTGTATGCAGGCAGCAATAACGGATTTGCTGTCTCCCTTGACAGCGGCGCTACATGGACAATTTCCACCAGTGGAATGCCTCTCAGTTATGCAGTGAATGAGGTGCTGCTTTCAGGTGATTCGCTTTTCGTTGCAACTGCTTCCGGCGGCATATATGTTTCATCAGACAGCGGTGCAACATGGAATTCTTCAAGCACCGGATTGACCAGTCAATCAGTGAATTGTCTTTTAAAAAGTGGTTCAGACTTTTTCGCCGGAACCGGTGATGGAGTTTTCTATTCAAATAACAATGGAAGTTCGTGGACACGAATAATGAATGGAATAACAGGAACCAACGTAAGATCGTTAGGTAAATCCGGAACTACCTTGTTTGCAGGCGTAGATTTTAACGGGGTTTATCAGAGCACTGACAATGGAGCAAACTGGAACCCAACCGGTGTTGGAATACCTGCAACCTTGTATTATACCAACGTGATTTTCACTGCCGGTTCTGAAGTATTCGCAGGTACTGAAGGAGAGGGTTTGTTTAAATCAAGTGATGACGGTGCAAACTGGATTCCGGTAAACACCGGACTTTCCGATTCGAGAATTCAATCAATGCATTTTGATGGCAGTAAGATTTATCTGGGTGGCAGGTATCAGGGTGTATTTACATCAGTTGATGCCGGACTGAACTGGACACTTTCAAGAAATGGCATGAATTCATCATCAGTAGTTTCCCTGGCCATCAATAGCAATGTCATGCTCGCTTGCGCCAGTGATAACGGTTTGTTTACCACTTCAGATGCCGGATTAAGTTGGACTGAGGCGAATAATGGAATAGCGGAATTTAACTTGCAGAATGTGTTTAGCTACGGACAAAAACTTTATTGCGGTACCTCCTATTCCGGAATTTATATCTCCGATGATAATGGACTTAATTGGTCACCCATTACAGGCGGACTAGCCGGTTCGGGAGTCAATGCTTTCCATGTGCACAATAACTTCCTCTATGCAGCTTCTTATGGTGCCGGGGTGTCTCAAAGTTCCGACAGCGGGCTTACGTGGACACCCGTGATAAATGGCCTTACAAATCTCAATGTTACCTCCTTTGCTTCTCAGGGTTCATTTCTCTTTGCCGGTACACAAGGTGGCGGAGTTTTTTCAAGTGTTGACGATGGAGCAAACTGGACACCCGTAAATAACGGACTTACAAATCAGAATGTGACAACACTTACAACCGGAAATGGAATTCTCCTGGCAGGAACTTCAGGAAACGGACTTTTTATTTCAACGGATAATGGAAATTCATGGAATCCGACAGCTGCTGCTTTATCCGGTTATACGATTAAAGCATTAAATTATTTCAATAATACTTTCTTTGCGGGAGTCGGCTTGTTTGGAATGTATTTTTCATCTGATTATGGCGCTACCTGGCAAGTATTCAATGATGGATATCCTTCTGTAAAAGCCGTTGAATGTATGGCTTTTGATGGAACCATGCTGTACTGTGGATTAGTTCTTAACGCTGTCTGGAGCCGTCCGGTGGTTCAAACCGGCCTGAAAGAAATCAGCAATCCTGCCAGTTCCGGTTTTAGTATTTACCCTAATCCGTCAAGCGGCAACATACGTATCCGGAATGAAGCAAAAGAAACGATTCAAAGCCTGGAAATTCTTGATCTGAAATCTTCGCTTGTTATGCAGACAACATCAATTATTACTCAGGACGAAACTATTGAAATCGGAACTGACAATCTTCAGCCTGGCCTGTACCTGGTACGTTGTCGCTTCCCTGATAGGGTTTCGTATGCCAGTTTGGTTATTCAATAGAGGAATTCATTCTAAGCAAAAAGGAGTTTGTCCGGATCATGCAGACAAACTCCTTTTTATTTCAATAAACTTAAGAATGGATTTTTTTGATTCTGCTTATGTTGTCAAAGTCGTGAAAGAGAACGTTTGGTTATTATTTCAGGTGCATAAAAAATGTATCGCTTCTCAATCCAAGACGCAGTGATTCGACAGCAATAACTTCAGTCGGTGCAATGTTACCCAGGTTAACATTGGCCCCGATCAATTTAATGAAATAAGTCTGACCTCCCTTTGTAGGAGCCTCCCAGATTATGTTTTCTGGCGGGATCTTGGAAATTATTTTATTGATAAGGACGACGTGCGCTTTTCCGCTGGGCCTGAAAATACCGACCGTGCCGCTCTCTCTTGCTTCGGCGATCACCTTCCATGCACCTGCCTGGAGTTCGCTGTTTATCATTTCAGTCCACTTGTTCGGATGTATGATAATGCCTTCTTCCTTTGATCCTACCTCTGTAATTACCGTTACATGTTTACTCAGCCTCCGGATGTACTCCAGTTTCTCCGTGTGAGGAAGGGTAATGCTTCCGTCGCTTATCTCAGCATGTGTCATTTTAAATTTCTCAAGTACCCGGAGATAATCATCGAATTTTTTCCGGGCAACGAATGCTTCCCATAAGGTTCCGCCAAAATAAACCGGGATATTCGCGGAACGGAAAATTTGTAATTTCTTTTCGAGATTAGGTGTGATATAGGAACTTCCGAATCCCAGTTTTACAAGGTCAACCATTTCTCCCGCACCTTCAACAAGATCTTCAGCCTGGCGGAGACTAAGGCCTTTGTCCATCACCATCGTTAAACCATTCTGACGCGGTTTGACTGTCCGTTGCGGTATCTTATCAAGATGAAAATTCATAAACGATTTTTGTAAATATCAATTAGGTGGAGTATGTTCTTGTCATTTTCCATGACAGGTGCGTATTCAAAAATGGTATGGCAGAGATCGGCATTTTTTTCCAGAGCGGATTCAAGTACCAGGTAGGCTTCATGTATATGGTTGGTGCTGTAATGATAGCAGGCAAGCCGGTAAAGAAGTTCCGCATCATCAGGATGAAATACAAGTCCGTCATTGATGAGTTTGAGAGCTTCGTCAGCACGGTTGTCTGCCATGAGCAGGTGCGAATACTCCAGCCAGATCTCGTGATTATCGGGTTCCATTTGCACTACTTTCTGATAAGCTGCTTCAGCAGCTGTAAAATTGTTCTGATGGTACTCAGCATCACCGAGCGCGAACCAGTACTCCGCATTGGTATCGTCAAGTTCAATGGCTTTGCGCAGGTAGTGCGTGGCTTCAAACCATCTTTCTTCAGATTGCAGGGTGATACCTATTCCAAGCCAGGCTTCAGAAAGGGTGGGATCCAGTTTGGTCGCACGCTTGTAGTAATCCCTGGCTTTATGAAAATCCTCAAGTTGTTCGTAGCATTCAGCGATATTGTAGTAGGTGAGAGCATCCGGCGCCTCATATTCGAAAGTTTTCTTGTAACATTCTATTGCTTCTGAATACTTGAGCAGGTTGGCAAATGTGTTTCCTTTATTGAAATAAGCCGAAGAAAAATCATCTTTGATCACTAAACAATAATCATATGCGTTCAAGGCATCTTCATGCTTGCTGATGCGGTTATAAACATTTCCCAGATTATACCAGGCAGCATAGGAATAAGGCTGCTTGTCAATGAATTTTTTATAAAAGTCTATACTGTCATCGTATCTTTCAGTAAACTCAAAACAAAATGCCAGCTCGTACAAGCCGATCTCATTTTCCGGGTTTTCTTCCAGGCTGAGAATAAGGAAATCGATGGCTTTGTTGTAATCACCCCAGCTTTCATATACATAGGCTATGTTCAGGTAGAGCATGTCCAGCTGATCAGCAAGGGGTATGGCTTTGTTAAAACTCTCTATGGCCAGTTCGAATTTTTGCTGCTGGGAATAAATGCTGCCTCTGATCATGTATATATCAGCGTCCCGTGGTGTGATCTTTTCAGCCTGATCAAGAATATGAAGCGCCTCCTGGAACCTGTCTACCATGGCCAGCAACTGCGCTTCTCGAAGTAAAAATTCGACGGAGGCCGGATGTTGTTCCTGCGCATATTCTACAACCTGCAAAGCCTTCACCGGATCATTTTTCTCGATATAATAATCTATGATATTCAGAAAGGCGTCTACATCAAAGAAGTAGGCGTCCTTGTTTCTGATCATTTCTTCGTACCGTTCGATGGAATGCCTGATCCGGCTGTTCTCGTCCCTGGGACTGAGGAATTCTTCTTCTTCCATATAGGATGCTTTCTCGAAAAAGGATTGCTTTTTCAAAGATAAGGATTGACTCTGAGATTGTCAGTGCCGTGTTCCGAGTTATTCACATAAACCCGTTAATTTGAGATAATTTCAAATTTTTTATTTGTACCTTCAAGCTTTGAATTCGTTTTCTATCCCTTAGCAGCTCCCGTATCACCGGATATGTACCTGAAAAAGATCAACATAGTAAATTTCAAGAATTACCCGGAAGCTTCAGTGCTTTTGGAACCCGGAGTCAATGCACTGCTTGGAGGTAACGGGGAAGGAAAAACGAATCTTCTTGATGCTATACACTACCTGTCCATGTGCAAGAGTTATTTTAATCCGGTGGACTCCCAAAACATTAAGTTCGGTGAAGAGCAGGCTATGATCAGCGGAATCTTTGACAGGAATGGAGTAGAGGAAACTATATCCTGCGGCCTGAAGAAGAACCAGCGAAAGATTTTTAAAAAAAATCTGAAAGAATATGACCGGCTTGCGGATCATATAGGCTTTCTACCCGTAGTCATGATCTCTCCTGTTGATTCGGTTCTCATCACGGAAGGAAGTGAGGAGCGAAGAAAATTCATCGACAGTATCATTTCTCAGACTGACAAACTCTACCTGGATGACCTGATAAATTATAACCGGGTACTTTCACAGCGAAATGCCTGGCTGAAACAGGCTGCACAGGGAAGGCAGCAGGATGAGGATACTCTTCTTATCTGGGACGAGCAACTCATTCAGTTTGGATCCCGGATTCACCTGGCCAGAGACCGATTCGTCAGTGAACTCTTGCCCTTTTTCAGGAAACATTATGCCTTTATTTCGGATGGAAAAGAGAAAATTGATTTTCAATACGACTCACAGTTAAGCAAAGGCGATTTCCGCGACCTGCTGAATGAAGCAAGAGGTCGTGACATGATCATGCAATACACTACCGTTGGCATTCACAAGGATGATCTTAATTTCTTTATCAATGGAGTTCCCGTCAAACGATTTGCTTCTCAGGGTCAGCAAAAGTCTTTTCTGATAGCAGTTAAACTGGCTCAGCTTGATTTTATCTCCTTAAAGTGCAAGGTGAGTCCTTTGCTGTTGCTGGATGATATCATGGACAAGTTAGACAGCCAGAGGGTGAGCCGTTTGATGCAACTCGTTTGTCAGGGATACGGGCAGATTATCATCACCGATTCACACCACGAAAGACTACCCGCGATTTTTTCAGATCTCGGTATCGAACTTCCATCATTCCGCGTTGAGAAAGGTGCGGTGATGAGGCTGGAAGTCGGAGAGAAGAATTTGATCTGATTCAGGTTTAAAAGAATAAATTGAAAAAGCATAACGACAGACCCATCAAAGATGCCCTGGACGAATTGTTGAAGTCCTATCATCTGGATGAACAAATGGCCCGGGTGAAACTGATGAATTCATGGGCCGACATCATGGGCAGTTCTGTTGCGAACAGAACAACCGAATTACTGATCAGGGATAAGACGGTCTTCATCAGTCTCAGTTCCGCTTCGCTTCGCCAGGAATTGTTTCAATCAAAGTCAAAGGTCATACAACTGCTCAATGAAGCTGCCGGAATGGACATCATTGAGGAGGTAGTTTTCAGATGAAAGCAGTGATCCTGGTGCAATGTCTCCTTCACCGATGGGAGAAGCCAATCCGTGCTTGAGTGGAATTTTAGCAAAGGAAGGCAGCAGCCAACTTAAAACCTTTCGGTCTGCGAAAAGAAAAAGGAGCCTTCGATCGCGGCATTCTCATCGCTGTCACTTCCATGAACCGCATTGGCTTCGATTGATTTGGCAAACAGGTTTCTGATTGTTCCCGGTGCGGCTTTGGCCGGATCTGTTGCGCCGATGAGAGAGCGAAAATCTTCAACAGCATTGTTTTTTTCAAGGATGGCTGCTACGATAGGTCCGGAAGACATATAACTGACAAGATCCTTATAAAACGGTCTTTCTTTGTGTATGGCATAAAAATTTCCGGCCTGTTCAGGAGTCAGTCGCGTATATTTCATAGCCAGGATCCGGAAACCGGCTTCATTGATCTTTGCAAGAATAGGACCTATATGATTGTTAGCCACCGCATCCGGCTTAATCATCGTGAATGTTCTGTTCGACATGATTTATCAGTATAATTTGCCGCGAAGTTAGTCAATTTTCAAAATGAATGATAATAATTCAGAAAGGACCTTCTACATGGTTTTTAATTCCGCAACCAGTTTGGTGAGAACATCTTTCGCGTCTCCGAAGAGCATACTGTTCTTTGGATTGTAGAAGAGGTTATTGTCAATACCGGCATAACCCGCACCCATACTCCTTTTGTTTACGATAATGTGTTTGGCGTTCTCCACATCAAGGATGGGCATGCCATAAATAGGTGAGGAGGGATCAGTCTTGGCGGCAGGGTTGACCACATCATTGGCTCCGACTACCAGTACCACGTCAGTATTCACAAAGTCCGGATTGATATCATCCATTTCGACCAGTTTGGAATAGTCAACATTGCTTTCTGCAAGCAGTACATTCATATGACCGGGCATTCGTCCTGCGACCGGATGAATGGCATATTTAACTTCCACCCCTCGGCTTTCAAGAAGTTCTTCCAATTCATGAATTACGTGCTGTGCCTGCGCAACAGCGAGTCCATAGCCTGGAACGATCACGACTTTTTTCGAATAATTCATGAGCACGGCCGTATCCGTGACGCTGATGTCCTTGATGCTTCCCGCCGGTCCACCGGCAGATACTGCTGAGCTTTCCCCGAAGGCGCCGAAGATCACACTATACAAAGGCCGGTTCATTGCCCTGCACATGGCAACAGTGAGAAGTGTTCCGGCGGAACCGACCAGGATTCCCCCTGTCAGCATCACCTGATTGCCATAAAGGAAACCACCGAAGGCCGCTGCAAGACCTGTAAATGAATTGAGCAGGGAGATCACTACCGGCATATCAGCGCCTCCTATAGGAAGGACGAACGAAATTCCATAGATCAGGGCAAGCGCGAATACAATCAGCAGCAGACCCATGCTGTCTGAGCCGCTGAAGGTCAGGTAAAGACCTCCGGAAATGGTAACCAGCATCAACACCGTATTGATGATATTGTAATTCGGAAGTCTGAGAGATTTTTTTAAAGTTCCGTTTAACTTCATAAAGGCGATGATGGATCCGGAGAAAGAAACTGATCCTATAATCATTCCGGCCATGATCACTCCAATCCTGTCAGGGTATCCGATGTTATGATGAAACTCAAGTAAGGAGATTAAGGCAGCGCAGGCGCCTCCCATTCCATTGAACAAGGAAACGAGTTCAGGCATGGCCGTCATTTTTACTCTCTTGGCAGTCATCCAGCCGATGACGGTTCCGATGGCAATTCCTCCAAAAATAAAGACCAGCTTGATGGTCTCCCTGGAAGTCTGAACCGCCGGATCCTTTGAATTGTACAGAAAAATCGTTCCGGCAATGGCCAGGGTCATTCCGAAGGCCGCCCAAAGATTACCACTTCTGGCGCTTTGCGGCTCGCTGAGCATTTTCAATCCGACCACAAAGGTGACCGAGGCAATGAGGTAAATTATTTCAAGAATGTATTGAGTCATGATTCTATCCCGGCTTAGGGCGGCTGTTCTTATTTCTTAGGTTTTTTCTTGAACATTTCAAGCATACGGTCTGTCACCACAAAACCTCCAACTACATTCAGAGTTCCCAGTACCACCGCGATGAAACCCAGGCTTAGCAAAAGAATATTATCGGCTTCGGTATTCAGCATCACAATGATGGAACCTATTATTACCACTCCGTGGATGGCGTTGGCACCGGACATGAGCGGGGTATGCAAAACGGAAGGCACTTTGCTGATTACTTCCACACCAACAAATACAGAGAGGATGATGATGTATATCATCGACATATTCTCACCAATGAATGATATCAGGTTTTGCATATCAATTGTTTTGTTCTTTCAATCCCGGTTAACCCGGTTATTTTCTCATACTACATGGGCAGAAAATGCTTGCACAGGCTCAGCTTGTGCCACTGTAATTCTCACGCTTTCACGTTGCCGTTTGCATTGCCTTTAAATGAACACCTTGGTGAACAATGAGTGAACCTTTTGTGATCTCTTCTTCGAGGTCCCATTTGAATCCTTTACTGTCAGCAAGGTGAAGGAGAAATACCGAAATGTTTTTTGCGTAAAGTTCGCTTGCATTCAGCGGAAGAAGGCTGGGAAGGTTTGATTCACCGATGATCGTTACACCGTATTTCGTAACAGTTTTGTTGTTTTCACTCAAGGTGCAGTTTCCTCCCTGCTCCACGGCCATATCAACAATCACTGAACCCATCCGCATGTTTTTCACCATTTCTTCAGTCACCAGAACGGGGGCTTTCTTTCCGGGAATGAGAGCAGTGGTGATTACCAGATCGGCTTCCTGAATATGTTTTCCAACAAGTGCCTGTTGCGCTTTTAAGAATTCTTCAGAAACATTTTTAACGTAACCGCCTTCCAGCTTTACCGATTCATCCGCCTTCAGTGAAATGAATTTTCCACCAAGAGATTCTACCTGTTCTTTTGTTTCGGGACGTATGTCAGACACTTCAACAATGGCTCCAAGTCTTTTCGCGGTGGCAATGGCTTGTAAACCTGCCACCCCGGCACCCATAATCACCACCTTGGAAGGTTTGATGGTACCGGCTGCCGTCATCAGCATGGGGAAGATTTTGCCCAGTGCGGCAGCGCCTATGATTACCGCTTTGTAGCCGGCCAGATTGGCTTGTGAACTCAAAACGTCCATTTTCTGCGCTCTGGAAATGCGTGGAATAGCATCCATTGAGAAGGCAGATATGCCCTGTTTAACACAGGCATTAACAAGATCGGGATTTGTTGCAGCGTACATGAAGGAGATCAGGACGGCCCCTCTCTTCATGAAAGAGATTTCCTCAGCTGTGGGAGCATTAACCTTCAGGACAATATCGGCAAGGGAATAAATTTCTGCTGGATCGGCCAGGATCTGCGCTCCGGCTTTGACATATTTTTCATCTTCAAAATAAGATAAGAGGCCGGCCTCTTTTTGAACTATGCATTCAAAACCTTGCCTGATCAGACTTTTGACAACATCCGGTGTGAGAGCGACACGACATTCTTTTTCTTTGGTTTCTTTTAATACAGCAACTTTCACGATATTGGGTTTTCAATACATACAAAAGGAGCGCAAAGGAAATAAATTATTTCGTTTTCAGGAATGAAAACGATCGATATCCCGTTTTAAGGCAAGGAATAAGTATATTTGCAGAATTATGATTAAACTGACTCAGTCTACGCTTGACAAATTAGAAGAACTCCTCATTCTTGCAGGTTATAAGGTTCGGACGGAAAAAGGAAATTTTAAATCAGGAAGTTGTATCGTCGAACACTCCAAACTTATTGTTCTGAATAAATTTTCACCTGTAGAAACCAAAGTTGGTTTTCTTATTGAAGCGATTCAGAAACTGGATCTTGATGTATCAATGATGGATGAACGATACCTGAAACTGCTGCAAGAAGTACGGGCAACGGAAATTGCCAAAAGCGAAGCTTCCTGATTCTCAGTATATTTTAATGTATGGTTTTCACTTTTCTTGGTACCGGTACCTCACAGGGCGTACCTATGATAGCCTGTGACTGCCTGGTTTGCAGCTCTTCTGATGCTAAGGATAAACGTCTCCGGAGCAGCGCTCTGTTGCAGGGCGGATCAACCCAAATTGTCATAGATGCCGGTCCTGATTTCCGGCAACAGATGTTGAGATCAGGGGTAAAAAAACTGGACGCCGTTCTCTTTACGCATGAACACAAGGATCACATTGCCGGACTGGATGATGTGAGAGCTTTTAACTACCTAAGCGGCAAGGAGATGGATATTTATGCCACAGAAAGAGTTCAGGATGCACTCAGACGCGAGTTCTTTTATGTTTTCTCCGGTGCCAAGTATCCCGGAATCCCGAAACTGAATCTTAAAACCATAGAAAACAGGCCATTCAACATAGGTGATATCAATATTCTGCCTGTTGAAGTAAGACATATGCATTTACCGGTCTTTGGTTTCAGGATGAAGGATTTTACCTATATAACTGATGCCAATGCCATCGATGAATCGGAAAAGCGAAAAATTCAGGGATCCCGCTACCTCGTACTCAATGCTCTCCGGAGAGAAAAGCATCCTTCTCATTTCACACTCAGTGAAGCCCTGGATCTGATTTCGGAACTAAAACCTGAAAGGGCCTGGCTGACTCATCTGAGTCACCAAATGGGAAAACATGCCGATCTCAGCAAAGAGTTACCTCCTGGTGTCGAATGTGCTTATGACGGTTTACAAATTGAATTCTAAGCACTGATCTCAGTCTGTTTTAGTAATTTGCAGCTCCTTTTTTCCAGCGGTGTCCAGGTAAAAATTGCCCTGTTATCCGCCTTTGGAAGAAGGATAACCTAAATGTTGAATCCGATAATTTTATCCTGATATGTTTGAAAATCTGAGTGATAAACTTGAACGCGCCTTTAAAGTGCTCAAAGGTGAAGGCAAGATCACTGAAATCAATGTTGCCGAAACCCTCAAAGAGGTGCGTAAGGCACTGCTTGACGCTGACGTCAATTACAAGGTGGCCAAGCAGTTTACGGATACCGTAAAGCAGAGAGCGTTGGGACAAAATGTTCTCACTGCTGTTTCTCCCGGTCAGCTCATGATCAAGATAGCCCATGAAGAGCTATCACAACTCATGGGCGGTGATAAAACCGATATCAATCTGGGAGCTAATCCCGCGATCATTCTGATGTCCGGTCTACAGGGTTCCGGAAAGACCACCCTGAGCGGGAAACTTGCGCTGTACTTGAAGTCGAAGAAACAAAAGCATCCCTTGCTGGTTGCCTGCGACGTTTATCGTCCCGCCGCTATCGACCAGCTAAAAGTCTTAGGAGAGCAGTTGCAGATTCCTGTTTATTCGGAACCTGAGAATAAAAATCCTGTCGAGATAGCCAGGAAAGGAATAGCCTTTGCAAAAGAGAATCACCAGAATGTAGTCATCATTGATACCGCAGGTCGTCTTGCCATCGACGAAGAGATGATGAATGAGATCGCGGCGATTAAGTCTGCCATCAAACCCAATGAGATCCTCTTCGTTGTTGATGCGATGACCGGTCAGGATGCGGTGAATACGGCAAAGGCCTTTAATGACAGACTTGATTTTGATGGTGTGGTTCTGACCAAACTTGATGGAGATACCAGGGGCGGTGCCGCCTTATCCATTAAGGCAGTTGTCAATAAGCCGATTAAATTCATCGGTACCGGTGAGAAACCCGAAGCGCTTGATGTTTTTTATCCCGGCAGAATGGCCGACCGGATCCTCGGAATGGGTGATATTGTATCGCTTGTTGAGAAAGCTCAGGAACAGTTTGATGAGGAGCAGGCTGCCAGGCTGAATAAAAAAATAGCGAAGAACCAGTTTGGCTTCGATGACTTTCTTCAGCAAATACAGCAGATCAAAAAAATGGGGAACATGAAGGATTTGCTTGGTATGATACCCGGAGTGGGAAAAGCGGTTCGCGATATTGACATCAGTAACGATTCTTTTAAACACATAGAGGCTATAATCCGCTCCATGACGATGGATGAACGCACCAATCCCGCCATCATCAGCGGCAGCAGGCGTCAGCGTATTGCCAGAGGAAGCGGAACGAGTGTTCAGGAAGTAAATAAACTGCTGAAACAATTTGATGAGATGCGTAAAATGATGCGGATGATGTCTAACAAAGACCAGGCTGCAAAGCTTATGCGAAATATGCCCGGCATGCGCCGCTGATTAATACCGGATCGTGAAATGATTTTACTTGACGGAAAAATTGCTTCGGCAGCGGTAAAGCTTCAGCTTGCTGAACAGGTGAAATTGCGACTGCAGCAGGGAAAGCGGGCGCCCCATCTTTGTGCTATTCTCGTGGGAAATAACGGCGCTTCTGAGACTTATGTGGCGAGCAAAGTCAGGAACTGTGCCGAAGTTGGTTTCAAATCATCCCTGATCCGTTTTGATGAGTCGGTTGGAGAAGATGAACTGATCAGCAGGATCACTGCGATAAATAACGATGGAGAAATTGATGGTCTCATAGTACAGTTGCCGCTGCCACCGCATATCAATGTGCAGCGGGTAACAGAAACCATCTCTCCGTTTAAGGATGTTGACGGATTTCATCCTTTGAATCTCGGACGAATGGTGCAAAATCTTCCGTCTTTTCTTCCCGCAACGCCATACGGAATTCTACTTATGCTTGAACACTACAAAATTGAGACTGCAGGGAAGAACTGTGTCATCCTTGGAAGAAGCAATATTGTAGGAATGCCTATGAGTATTCTGCTGGCCAGAAACGCCTATCCGGGTAATTGTACGGTAACTTTATGTCATAGCAAGACGCGCGATCTTACCAGGCACATGCTGAACGCGGATATTATCATTGCAGCTATCGGTATACCGGAATTTGTCCGGGCCCATATGGTAAAAGATGGCGCTGTGATTATTGACGTGGGAATTACACGGGTTGAATCTGAGAAAAGCAAAAGCGGATTCAGAATTGTTGGTGACGTTTCCTTTGATGAGGTGGCACCGAAAGCATCTTATATTACGCCGGTTCCCGGTGGGGTCGGATTAATGACCATTATTGGATTATTAAAAAATACCTTACGTGCAACCGAAGCGGAATACTGATAATCACGGTTCTCCTTATCACCTGATGGAGCATTATCACACGATTCAGGGAGAAGGATATAATACCGGAAAGGCGGCGTATTTTCTCCGTCTCGCCGGTTGCGATGTCGGATGTGTCTGGTGCGATGTCAAGGATTCGTGGGAAGCAAAGAGGTATCCTGTGCATACACCTGAGTCAATGCTCAGCCTGGTTCTTGATTCCGGCGCACGCAGGGTGGTTATTACGGGTGGTGAACCGGCCATGTATGACCTGAGTCCAATTACCCGGCTTTTTAAAGAAAACAAGCTTGAACTCTTCCTGGAAACCTCCGGTGCCTATGTTATCTCCGGAGAGTGGGACTGGATATGCGTATCGCCGAAGAAGTTCAAGTCGCCGCTTGCATCTGAACTTCTGAAAGCAGACGAACTGAAAATCATCATCTTCAATGTAAGCGATTTTGAATGGGCATTACAACATGCAGAGAAGGTGAGTAAGAGCTGTAAATTATTCCTTCAACCGGAATATTCAGTTCAACACAGGGTATTACCCGGCATCATTGAATTTGTCAAAACACATCCGCGATGGCAGATATCGCTTCAGACTCATAAAGTAATGCAGATTCCCTGAGATTGTCCTTCTCATCTAAGTTGAAAACTCGTTTCATTTCTCCTTCTGTTTAACCTTAATCCTGAACATCTGGCCTTATATTTGTTGGCAAGGTATCTTCGATCCCATGTTACGCATATTCATCTCCCTTCTTCTGTGTCTGCATTGTATTCCAACTGCTGTTCAGGCACAGGAAAACTATTCCAGCTCCGTTCCTAAAGCGATCCGTTCTTTCGAAAGTGCTCTCAAGATGTATGATGCAAGACAAAATGAAAAAGCGCTTGAGTTCCTGGTTGCAGCCATCGAAGCTGATCCCGGATTTATTGAAGCCTTTATGCTTCGTGCGAACATTTTCTCGGACAGGAAGGAATTTCCCCTTGCGATTGAAGCCTACAAGAAGGCAATCGGTATTGACCCTGACTTTTTTCCGAATAATTTTTATTCCCTCGCCAAAGCTCAATTTTATAATGGGGAGTATTCAGCATCAAAACTGAATTTCGAAAAATTTCTGACCTATCAGAAACTCAATCCGGGTCTTGCGGCAAGTGCGAAAAAGATGATTACGAATGCAGGCTTTGCGGAGCAGGCAGTAAAGAATCCTGTTCCATTCAAACCGGAGAATATGGGACCTGCGGTTAATACAAGCAATGAAGAATATTTTCCGGCCATCACTGCCGATGGGAAAACTTTTCTCTTTACCCGAAGAGGTAAAGGACTGATTCCATCCCGTCCCAATATGCAGGAAGATTTTTACGTGAGTACCCGGACCGGAAAAGAATGGAGTACGGCAACCGCACTTGAGGAGATCAATACCAATGGAAATGAAGGTGCGCCTTCGCTTTCCGCGGACGGACAATATCTCTTTTTCACTGCTTGCGAAGAAATGCTGGAAAGTTACGGAGCCAGAAAAACGAAGGGCAGCTGTGATCTCTTTCTTGCAAGAAAAGTAGGCCATAAATTCAATGCTCCACGAAACCTTGAAGTCCCTATCAATACCGGAGTCTGGGAAAGTCAGCCTTCTTTCTCATCCGATGGAAGAACATTGTATTTTGTCCGTGCAGTAAAAGGCAGTGATGGAAGAACACAGAGAGATATTCTGGTGAGCAGGATCAGCGACCGGTCGGAATGGAGTGAGCCTGTTTCTGTTTCCGATAAGATCAATACTTCCGGTGATGAAATGTCGGTATTCATACATCCGGATGATCAGACACTTTATTTTTCTTCTGATGGTCATCCCGGATTGGGAGGACTTGACATTTTTATGAGTAAGAGATCGGCAAGTGGTGAATGGACTGAGCCCTTGAACCTGGGTTATCCTATCAATACAAGTATGGACGAAAACTCATTGCTGGTGAGTCCTTCGGGTGATATTGCCTATTTCGCGTCCGACAGGAGCGAAGGTTTTGGAGGCCTTGATCTGTACCAATTCGAATTGCCCGAAGATATGCGTCCGCAACCGGTATCCTATATGAAGGGAAAGGTTTTTGATGCCGAAACCAAAAAGCCCCTTTCGGCTTCCTTCGAACTGATTGATCTCAGCACCAATAAAACGGTGGTCAGTTCCACTTCCAATTCCGGAAACGGAGAGTTTCTGGTTTGCCTTCCGGTAGGCAGGAGCTATGCTCTGAATGTGAGTAAGGACGCTTATCTTTTTCATAGCGAAAACTTTGAACTGAGCAATGCAAAAAGTTCTGTTGATCCGTATCTGAAAGATGTTCCGCTGAAACCAATTAAGGCCGGGGAAAGTGTGGTGCTGAAAAACATTTTCTTCGAGTTTGATAAGTATGACCTGAGAAATGAGAGCCGGGCGGAACTGGAAAGGCTTTTGGGATTCCTTCAGAAAAATCCAAAAGTGGTGATCGAGATCTCCGGGCATACGGATAATGTGGGATCAGCGGCATACAACCAGAATTTATCCGAGAAACGTGCAGGCGCTGTAAAGTCTTATCTGGCGGAAAAAGGTATTTCTTCCCAGCGTCTTCAGGCAAAAGGGTATGGAGATACGGTGCCTGTAGCGGATAACGCCAGCGATGAGGGGAGGACGAAAAACAGGAGAACGGAATTCAAAGTGATCAGCGTACAGTGATCAGCTCAGGGCTTTTCGAATACGGATCAGTTTTTTCAATAAGTCTTCCAGATTATCCAGATGCAGCATGTTTGCGCCATCCGACAAAGCATTGGCGGGATCAGGATGGGTTTCAAGAAAAATCCCATCAGTACCTGCCGCTATACCGGCCTTCGCAATGAGTTCGATGAGTTCCGGCTTTCCTCCGGTTACACCACTACTTTGATTAGGTTGCTGGAGAGAATGAGTTATGTCAAGTATAACAGGTACTTTAAATGATTTCATGACCGGTATACCCCTGAAGTCCACCACCAGGTCCTGATATCCCAGCATGGTTCCACGTTCTGTAAGCATCACATGCGGATTACCGGCGCCCCGAACCTTGTCGGCAGCAAATTTCATGGATTCGGCATTCAGAAATTGACCTTTCTTCACATTGACAGTCTTACCGGTTTTTGCCGCTGCCAGCAATAAATCCGTCTGCCTGCAGAGGAAAGCCGGTATTTGAAGGACATCGACAAACTGAGCAGCCATGGCGGCCTCATGACTTTCATGTATGTCGGTTACAATGGGGATGGAAAGCTGCTCCCTGACTTTTTTCAGAATGTTGAGCGCCTGTTCATCACCTATACCAGTAAATGAGTCTGTGCGGGTACGGTTGGCTTTTCGATAGCTGGCTTTAAATATAAAGGGTATCTCAAGCCTGTCGGTAATTTCCTTGATACGCCGGGCAATGGCAAAGGTCATTTCCTCGCTTTCAACCACGCAGGGTCCGGCGAGAAGAAAATAGTTAGCGCTGTTCAGGTGTTTAATGAAAGGTATATGGCCCAGCATGTGCAAGTTTATTGGTAGGGGATCAGGCCGGATGGCTTAGAAATACTTTGACAAAGATACAAAAGCTCCCTGTGACAAACCATTTTCTTTGTTGATCATCGAACTCAGCTGATCAGAGCCAATATCAATGATCCAGGATTTGCCGGCCTGAAGATGATAGGCGAGACCAGCATTCCAAAAGGTATAACCTCCGTAACTAAGGTGAAGAACAATCTGGTGCCTGCCTTTAAAGTTGTAACGAAGGTTCGAAAATCCTCTCAGCCCTGATCCGTTATAGAGATACGTTTCAGCACCGATCTGAAGTATCACTTTGCCCGGACTCAACTGACCGGAATAGGAAGCTTTAAGCCGGAACGGGAGCATGGTTGTGAAAGACTTTTTTTCCCTCTTTCGGAGGAATTCCTGAACATAGGCGCTGTCATTGGTAATCTTCCCGCTTATAGTATCTCCAAAGTCAAAGAGATCATCTACTTCAATACCCTCAAAGCGAAACGAACTATCAACCGGGATCTCCGCACTTTCCCTTGTCCATTGTATGAAACCAAGGTTCTGCGCGGAGAAACTCCAGAAATTCTGCTTCTCATCTTTAATGATAAGAGAACCGGAACCTGAAAAGCCAAAACCATTAAATGATCCTATGTCATTTTGGGAGGAGTCGTTTTGCCGTATCCTGAGATCCATGTTAATATCCAGGAATGCGCCATCAGCAGAAGTGTACAGGCTTGCTTTCTCTGAATGAAAGTCGTTGATCATTTGTCCGATATTCAGCGAAAGTCCGGCATTCCATATCAGCATTTTATTACCTGACAGCTTCTGTTTTTCTATTCCGTAGGTGAGCTGCTGATACGTGTATGAACTGAATTCAAACGGACCAAGTTCCGCCGTCTTATCTCTGTATTGCTTATTGCCACGAAAAAAGATTTCAAAAAGGTCGTCCCTGAATTTTGAATGGAGGTGTGCTTTGTGACTGAGGTTGATAAATGAACTGCCACCGGAACTTCCGAAGAGAGTATCGAGCTTTTGCGCGACTGTAATTCCTGCATTGAAAGCTCCCCCGAAACGGTTCCTGCCGAAGAGATTTTCACTCACGTTATCCTTCAGTGAATTGGAGATAAATCCTTTCTGATAATAGGTCTGCGCGAATTGATTGGTGATCGCATCACTTGCAAAAAAATAATCAGCGTTAACCGAGTAAACCGCCTTGAAACCGGGTCCGATACGGAACAATTCTTCTTCAGGTACCTCCGCTTTGATGCCGGAAGACAGGAGGAGAAAAACTAAAATACCAGTAATTTTTTTAATCACTATCTAACGAATATAATAAGTGCCGTCGGCGATCAGTTTGAGATCAAGCCTGTGCGATTCATAGAGTTGAACTTTCTGCGCGAAATCCGGACTGTTGAAACGGATCCGGATACCCATAAAGGTTCCTGAAAGGATTCTTTGTTTTCTTTGCGCGTCAACAGGAATATCAATTACTGTTTCAGATGAACTGAGGACCCTGTACTGGGAATCAAGATTTGCTTTCCGGATGAATCCGGGTACCAGAAGTGAGTCCAGAGCTAAGTATTGTTCATCGAGAATAAGCAATTCGACATCAAGATCAAGTGGAAATCCATTCTTTGCAACGAGTGTGAAAGTGGCAGGGCCTACAGGATCAAGGTCGGTCAGTCCGGAAAGAGATAGATCCTGAGTATCCGCCAAAACCAGGTTCTGGGCTGCGAGTCGGAGTGGAAACTCCAGTATTACTTTTCCTTCCACCAGCTGATCGCTGTATAAAAAGTCATTGTAGAGTGAGATATTTCCCAAGGGATTCAACTGAAATCCGACATCATAAGAAATCCTGTCAGGCAGATTCTCAACAAAATTTTTTATGTTACTGTTTGAGTTGTCGAGCCGGTAGCTGTGAATGGACGGGATCACAGGAGAGATCACCGGTCCGCTTTCCTGAGCCCGGTTGATGTTCAGATTCCGGTTGAGCAGGGAAGGGGCTGAGAGGATTATGGAATTGCCTGTCCTGTCATTTACTGAACTCAGAGAAAGGATCCTGGCCTGCGCATCAGCGCCAATGTAATTCCGCAATTCAAGATCCATTCTTACACTGTCGAGTTCTATAATCCCTCCGGTGATATACCTGTTAAATCCCGTATTATCACTGCCTGACTCGGAAATAGACTCCTGTCCAAGATAACCCCTGGCATATACCGGTTCAAGGTCCAATAGTTCGGTCTCAATATTGATGACTGTATCATTGGTGTTAATGGTAAAAGCCGATCCGTCCGGGTCGGATACAGCCTGAATATTATAGGAGATGGTATTGAACAAAGAGCCATCTGAACCTGTGAGATCCAATTCATAATCATCAAGGTCAAAACTGCCGGTGAATACACCTGGACCTGCTGATGAAGAAGCGTCAACAGTTCTTACAACCGTAAATACACTTCCCGCCTTTTTAGCCTTCGGTATGGTGTAGGTGTAGATTACCTTTGTAGGAAGAGAGTTCTTCAATTCAATTCTGATCACGCCTCTCTTCATATAAGCTTTCTTCAGCTTAACGCTTCCAAGTCCCAACGCGATTTTATTATCGTTGCTGTAAAAAGGAGTATTGGGTTGTATGGTAGTAGTGAAAATCGGCCAGAGAACAATATTGCTCAGACTGGTGTCAGGAATAGTATAGATCGAATCTGGTTGCAGGTTATAAAAATCCTGCTCAAAGACCAGACTGAGTTCCCCATTACCATTTTGAGTGAGAAGACTGTCCGCAATGATGTCCTCAACTCCAAGAGATGCCTGCAAAACCGGTCCGATTACTTCGACATCCCATTGGGGTCGATCGTTCTTCTTTTCACAGGAAATGAATAATGGAAAGATGAAAAACAGGTACCAGAGATTGATTCCGGGGAAGTACATTTTGCCTGCTTTGGTAAACATTTTCCGCATTAGAATTTATTCAATTTGGCCTTGAAAATAATTTTCATATACGATCCCGGAAATATTGTGCTGGCCGGATGCGATTGGAAAAGCATGCTGGCATCGAATTTACTCTTACGCTATGTTTCTTCATTAGCAGAATATGCGCTCAAGATAAAAACAAAATCCAAGTCTTTTATACTCAGTAATTATATTTATCCTTCCAGAGTGATTTGAGGTATTCTCGTAATTCTGATTCCCTGCTGTTCTTCCCCGGACTGTAAAGCAGCTTTCCACGGATCTCTTCCGGCAGAAAGTCCTGTCCGGAGAAACTTCCTTCTTTTGAATGATCATACGCATAATCCTTCCCATAACCAAGTTCCTTCATCAATTGAGTTGGCGCATTTCTGAGATGGAGGGGAACGGACAGGTCGCCCGTTTTGTCAACGAGTGAAAGAGCATCTTCAATTGCCATATAGCTGGCATTACTTTTCACTGATGTAGAAAGATAAATGGCTGTCTGAGAAAGGATAATCCTGCATTCAGGCAAACCTGTTTTCATACAGGCCTCAAAACATGTATTGGCAATGACAAGGGCAGTTGGATTTGCATTCCCGATATCTTCCGAAGCAAGTATCAGCATCCGGCGGGCTATGAACAGAGGATCTTCACCACCCCTGATCATCCTGGCTAACCAATATACTGCGGCGTTGGGATCGGAGCCTCGCATGGATTTAATGAAAGCGCTGATTATATCATAATGTTGCTCGCCTCCCTTATCGTAAAGCGCCGTTTTTTCCTGTGCAATCCGCTGCACCGCTTCATTAGTGATGATGATCTCTTCCTTGCCATCAAGGGCATTTACTACCAGTTCAAAAAGGTTTAGCAACTTTCGGGCATCGCCACCAGACAAACGCAAGAGTGATTCGTATTCTTCCAGCCGTATCTTTTTATTCTTCAGATACTCGTCAACAGACAAGGCAATTTCAATAAGCCGGAGGAGTTCGTCTTTTCCCAGTTCTTTCAACACATAAACCTGGCATCTGGAGAGCAGGGGTGAGATGACTTCAAAGGATGGATTCTCGGTGGTGGCGCCAATGAGTGTCACGAGTCCTTTCTCCACCGCTCCCAGGAGCGAATCCTGCTGACTCTTGCTGAAGCGATGTATTTCATCAATGAACAGGACCGGGCTGCCGGGCACTTCTTTTAGTTCTCCTGCATATTTCTTCGCCTTTTCTATAACCTCACGTACATCCTTTACCCCTGAGCTGACCGCACTCAATGTATAAAAAGGACGGCGAAGTTTTTTTGCAATGATTCCGGCAAGAGTGGTTTTACCTACTCCGGGTGGTCCCCAAAGAATCATGGAAGGGATTGAATTTCGGTCAATGGCTTTTCTCAGAATGGCGCCCTCTCCGACCAGATGTTGCTGACCAATGTAATTATCAAGATCTGAAGGCCTCAATCGTTCTGCCAAGGGTATCATGCTGACAAATATACTCTTTTGACGAAGCACCGGAACTTCCGGTTTTAATGAACAGAGCATGAATTGCCCAAATAGGATGCTAAAATTACGTTTTGAATAAACTTTCGGTCTCTTTCTTTGTCTTTTAAAGCAGTGCAATTTGTAAATTGCATTCTTTCCGGGAATTTTAACTTCAATTCATGAACGTAAATAGTATTTACCCAAGGATTTACTTTTTGATAATCTTACTGTTTCTTTTCTCTGGTGCAGATTTACATGCACAACAAAAGGGACCAGGCAGCAGAGGCGTGAATCCTGATTCGCTCCGTAAAAGCCTGCCTAAGATCGGTGAGGTGAATGGCCTTATCAGCGATGCGGCCAGCGGAGAGCCGGTGATTTACGCATCAGTTGCGGTATATTCCCTTAGCGATTCAAGCATAGCCGGCGGTGCTTTGACTGATGAAAAAGGACGCTTCAGCATTTCCGAATTACCCATGGGAAGACATCGCCTGCAGATCACATTTATAGGTTATACCACCCAGGTACTTGAACCCTTTATCCTAAGCCCGATGAAACCGGTTCATGCAGCGGGTCAGATCAAACTGAACGCTTCCACTGCCAGGTTGAAAGAAGTGGAGATAAGTGCAGAGAAGCTGGATCTTATCCATTCGCTTGATAAGAAGGTTTACAACCTGGACAAGAACATAATTAACACAGGCGGCAGCGTTACAGACGCCATGCAGAATATTCCCTCCGTCGCGGTCGATATTGATGGCAATGTCAGTCTCAGGGGAAGCGAGAATGTTACCATTTTGATCGATGGCAAGCCATCGGGAATGCTGGGAAGCGACCGCAGGGCGGTACTGAGCCAGATCCCGGCTAATGCGGTTGATCAGATCGAGGTTATCACCAATCCTTCTGCAAAGTATGATGCAAGTGGTATGGCAGGAATTATCAATATAAAAACCAAGAAGGAGAAGATGAGGGGAATGAATGGGAATGTCACTGCCGGAATCGGTACAAACAATAAATACAATCTTTCCCTCGGCCTGAACAACCGCACCGCAAAGGCCAATTATTATGTAAACTACTCATTCAGGCATGATAACCGTGCTTCGACGGGTGACGGAACACAATTCAATTATTTTCCGGGTAAAGATCCATATAGTTATGTGAGTACATCGAGTGGTAAACGGATTGCGGATTTTCATTCCGCGAAAATAGGGATGGATTTCAATCTCAACCAGTGGAACAATTTTGGAGTAGGTGCTTCGGTAAATACCCGTATAGAGGATGATCCCGATCAGAACCAATATATTTTCAGGGATATGAATGAGATCATCTATAGCCAGTATCAAAGCAGTTCACAGAGCGATGAGAGTAATGATGGATATGATCTAAACCTGGATTACCGACGTACATGGGCGGGATCGAAAAGAGAAGTAACTGCAACGGCCGGATATTCGGCGAACCGCCGGCTGGATGGTGTGGAAGTACAGAATTCTGTTTATGGAATTGGATTCACGCCATATCAGCTCAGTGATAATGAAAATAAATTTTCTAACCTGATCCTGCAGGCTGACCTCTTCCAGCCTGTGACAGAATCAGGAAGGCTTGAAGCGGGTTTGAAGAGCACTTTAAGAAGCATTGATAACGATCAGCTTGTATATACTTTTGACACTCCTTCCGACGCCTATTATCTGAACACAAACAAGAGCGATCATTTTATTTATAATGAACAGGTACTGGGAGCTTACATGATGTATAGCGGCAAGTGGAGAAAATTTGACTATAATGCGGGTCTTCGCGCTGAACAAACCTTGTCTGAAGGGGAGTCGGTGACGGATGCCACTACTTTTACAAACGATTATCTGTCGTTTTTCCCAAGCGCTTTCCTCAAGTACAATTTCGGTAAAGGAAAAGAGGCACAGTTCAGTTACAGTCGCCGGGTTAACCGGCCAGATACCCGCTCTCTCAATCCGCATACGGATTATTCAGATTCATTATTCCTGCGTACCGGAAACCCATATGTTAAGCCAGAGTTCATCCAGTCTTACGAACTGGCCTATACGCAACCCGTTGGCGGAGCATTTGATGTAACCGGAACAATCTATTACAGGTACACAGATGATATGATTTCACGTTACAGGCAAATGGACACAGCTACTTCGGTTTCCACTCTTACCGTTGTCAATTATAATTCTTCTTCCAATCTGGGTGCTGAGTTGGTTCTCCGTTACGAACTGAAAAATTTCGGTAACATCATGGCAACGGTCAATGCATACCAGAACAAAATTGAAGCGGATAATATCGAATCCGATCTGCAAAGTGAATCTGAACAATGGAATGGACGGCTTAGTCTGAATTTCAAAGCTGGTAAAACTACCTCTTTCCAGGTAAGTGGAAATTATTCTTCACCCCGGGTAAGTCCTACAAGTAAGTTCAGAGGGATGAGCGGGGTGGATGCCGGAGTTAAACAGGACCTGTGGAAAGGCAAAGGCTCTCTTAGTTTCAACATCACCGACATTTTCTATACGCGTAAATTCCGTGTTTCTCATTTTGATGATTACTATGAATCGGAATATGTTCGAACGAGGGAATCAAGAGTTGCCACGATCAGTCTGAGTTATCGATTCGGTAATCAGGATTCGAATCTGTTCCAGCGAAAAAAGAACCAGCGCAATCAGCAGCAAAATGAAGGCATGGAGATGATTGAGTATTAACTTCAGCATCGTTGGATCCGGTAAAGTATTCCCGCCTGTCTGCTTTATCCCTTTAACTTCTCAGAATCCGCGTTTATTTCAAAACAGAATTGAGGAGAAAAATTAAATTCAAAATCCTTTCCATCTCCTGAAGGCTTCCCGTTCAAGGTTCTCCCTGTCATCAGGATGAGCAATACCGATCAGGGCTTTGGCACGCTGCCTTAAATTCTTGCCGAAGAGATCGACCACCCCGTATTCGGTAACCACGTAATGAACATGCGCCCTGGTTGTCACCACTCCTGCTCCTTGTTTTAGGTAACTTACAATTCTTGACATCCCTTTTTTAGTTCTGCTTGGAAGACCGATGATGGCCTTACCACCTTCAGACAGCATCGCACCCCTGATAAAATCCATTTGTCCTCCTACACCCGAATACTGGTAAGTGCCAATCGAATCAGAACAAACCTGTCCGGTAAGGTCGATTTCTATGCAACTGTTCACAGCATGCATCTTCGGATTGCTTTTGATTATGGAAACCTCATTCACATAATCGATATCCAGGAAAGCGAAGGAAGGATTGTCATGAACAAAATCATACAGTTTTCGGCTGCCAAGACAAAATCCCGTGACCGTGCGGCCGGGATGTTTCCTCTTGAATTTATTGGTGATAACTCCTTTCTCAATGAGTGGAATAATACCATCGGAAAACATTTCAGTATGAACACCCAGGTCTTTGTGATTTCCAAGGAAAGTCAGCATTGCATCCGGAATATTGCCTATACCCATTTGAATGGTGCTTCTGTCATCTATCAGTTCTGCAATATTCCTGCCGATTTTCAGATCTGTTTCATTGATATTGTTCGAATACTGGATTTCATGAAGGCTGTCATTGGATTCAACCATGGAATCAAATCTACTCGCATGAATCATTCCGTCTCCATGGGTCCGGGGCATGTTGGGATTGACCTGGGCTATAACATGCCGTGCGCAGTTCACTGCTGCCCTGGCCACATCGACTGAAACTCCAAGCGAACAATAACCATGCGCATCAGGTGGTGAAACATGTACAATCGCGATATCAAGAGGGAGCTTTCCGGACTTAAAAAGGTCCGGTATCTCGCTTAGGAATACCGGTATGTAATCGGCGTGTCCTTCATCAACCGCTGCTCGTACAGGTTTGGATACGAACATGCTGTTCACAAAAAATGATCCCGCATACTTCACCTGAGCAGGAGGGAAGTCGCCCAATACACTGATGCAAACCAGTTCCACATCTTTAAGTTCATTTGCTCTGTCGCAAAGCTTCCGGATGAGCATATCAGGAGTTGCTGCACTGCCTTGGATGAAAATCCTCTGTCCGCTTCGTACTGCCTCCAGGGCTTTTGAGGCATCCGAATAGTTGATCTTCATTGCAGTCATGGAAATGAATAATTAATTAAATGACGGGTAACTTATTGCTCAACGAATTTTTTAAAATTTCCAAGGTAGCTTTCATCCATGCTTTTGAACTGACCCTGAAATAAGCTGAACAGTGATCTGTAAAATAGATTAGACCCTGTACATGTGTAATCGCCTTTTATGATCGTGCTTTCGCCCGATTCAATAAACTCAATATGATCTTTCTTACGCATGGGTCCTGATTCAAGATGCAAACCAAGTACTTTGTTTTCTTCGTATGCTATTACTTCCTCTTCGATCACCATAGTCCTTCCTGAATTCACAATAGTCATCTTCATTTTAGTTCCAACCATACCCGGTTTTATCTCAACTATTTCTAAGGACTTCATCTCAGGAATCCATTGTTTTAAGGTCCCGGGATCATTATACTTCCTGAAGACAGTCCTCACCGGCTTGTTGATGGTGATCTCTGTCGAGTAACTAACTTCAGGATAAATAAAACCCAAGGAGAAAAAACCTATTGTCAGTATGAGCATAAAAACTCCAAATACCTTTAAAAACCGTATCATAATTTTAATTAAAGCCGGGACAGCGCCGTCTTGAATAGCGGCAAATATAATCATTGAATGTGAAACAACCCGGTAAATCTGGCTGAGTGCCATGACATGTAATTTTCAGCGATAATAAGATCACAGTTACATCAGCACTAAATCAGATCAGACGTCTTCCCATGTATCTTTCACTCTGAAATGATACCCTTTTCCCTTAAGGGTAATGATCCTTACTTCAGGATCATAACTCAGGTACTCTCTGAGTTTTCGGATATAGACGTCCAGTGTACGGGAATTGAAAAAAGAATCATCACCCCATACTGATAACAATAAATATTTTCGTTCCAGAATCTTGTTCTTGTGCTCGCAAAATTTCAGCAGTACCTGTGCTTCCCTGTGTGAAAGATGGAAGACCTGTTCGTCGAATTTCAACTGATAAAGCGAAGGAAGAAAGAAATACTTTCCAATTGCTATGTTCTCTTTATCAGATTTAACACTCTTTTGATTCCGCTCGCGAAGATTCAACTGATTATTTATTCTTGCCATCAGTTCTTCCAGGCTGAAGGGTTTTTTAATATAATCTGTTCCGCCGGATTGAAATCCATTTACCAGATCTTCCGTCTGACTTTTAGCTGTAAGATAGATTATCGGCAGATCGGGGTTCAATGCGCACATTGTTTTTCCAAGAGTATATCCATCGACATGGGGAAGCATCACATCCAGAATGCACAGGTCGGGATTATATTTTCTGAAAGCATCTATCACCTCTGAACCGTCAGCAACCAGCATTACTTCATAACCCTTCTGCTCCAGCGATTCCCGCACGATCTTTCCCAAAAAGGGTTCATCTTCTATATATAATATTCTTTTATTCATTTTTTTGGAAACTTCAGTGTAAAACGCAGACCGCCCGCCTGGCGGTTATGAACAATCACCGAGCCCTTGTGCTGATCCATGACCAGTTTAACATAACTTAGTCCCAATCCTGATCCTTTTACATTATGAATGTTCTTCCCAGGCACCCGGAAAAATCTGTCGAATATGTTTTTTAAGTACTGTGGATCAATACCCGGTCCATTGTCTTCAAATCCAATCCATACTTCATCTCCTGACTCCTCAACATCGATGCTAATTTCAGGAACCTTATCGGAATATTTGATACTGTTATCTATCAGATTCAGAAGTACGCCTTCAGTATGCAACCTGTCGATGCTGATCATCTTTTCAGGATCAGATCCTTTGAACTGAACTTTTGCACCGGCCAGTTCCAGTCTGTGTTTCTGTGAACGGATAACATCCTGGATCAACAGGGAAGGCGAGAGGCTCTCACGCTGAAGAAAATTCTTATTTCCCTCCCTTGCCGAACTGTCAAGCACTTTCTGAATCAGCAGGTCAAGCCTGTTTATTTCCTGACTTGCCATAGAGAGATAATCCTTTATTTTATCCGGATCCTTAATGTTCACAGGGTCCTGTAATGCCTCAACCGCAACTTTCACTGTACTGACAGGCGTCTTCAGCTCATGAGAGATATTGCTGATGAAATCTGATTTCAGCAGATTCAGTCGCGTTTGTTTTTTTAGTCCTCTGTAAGAAAAGTAGAAAGCTGATGCGCTGACGATGACAAGCACCAACGCAAAAATGATCTGGGGAATGATCTCCTTTAGCAGAAGAGACCTGAATCCGCTGAGTTCAACACCGTATCCCTCATCAGAGACTTTACTTTCCAGAAAAATTACTTCTTCATCCAATGAATCCTTTCTCAATTCTGCAGCTATTCCCCATTTATAAGGGATGTCAAGTCCGGCCTTACTCATCTTATCTGCAAAAACTTCCTTCAACAAAATAGTATCACTGTTAAGAAATGCATGCTCTGCCTGATCAGGATGTTCCATGGAAGATGTCACCTCCTGATAAATAAGCTTCACACCTTGCATAAGCAGATTGCCTGACGAGTCATTTTCTGAGGTAAATTCAAATTGCTTCTGAACTGTCAGACTGTCGGAAATTCCGGTGGGCAATGAATCTGTAGGTTTAAAAAAGGACATGGACCGGTTTATCTTCTTTTCCCTGATACTGTCCATAACAAGGTCCTCCTCTTTACTGACGGCTATGCGGAGTTTGAAGTCCTTATTACCCTGTAGTATAGGATTTATAAGGTGGATCATCAGCATCGAATCGGTGACTTGCAGCTTTGATTCCGAAAGATACCTTGCGGTTTCCTCTCTGAGCAGATCCTTTTCTTCCTGATACTGACCATGCAGCCAGTGAACAGAGAAAGCGACGATCAGTAACTGACTGACGATAATCAGTATACCCACCTTTATCAGATTATTCTTCATTGCCCGGATTAAAGATAGTATTGCATTTCTTGACCAACAATCAATTAACCATTATTAACATTGATTGTCTTCCGTTTAACCATGAAAGCGATTCCTGGACTTTAGATTTGTGGCATGATACGAGCTACTCTCCATTTATTCCTGCTTGCCATCCTGTTCTTCATTACACTGTCAGAAAGCAAGGCGCAATATATTAGAATACGACAGGGTTCCTCACCACTGACCGATGGGGTGCTTAGTCCTTTGGAATGGAATGATGCAGATTCTGTGCTGATTAGTCTTGATGTGAGCCGTCAGGTTACGGTGAAATTCAAGCATGACGGTGTAAACTTCTATTTCGCATTCCTCAATAATCTGGAATCGTATAATATACGCTTTCCTGAAATCCTGCTTGATATCAACAATGATAAATCCCCTTTCTGGCAGAATGATGACTGGTGGTTTCATGTTTCAGCTACCGACTGCGAGTCCGACAGTATGGCCAATGATTACTCGAATTGTCTTGCAGTACAATCAGACTGGACCGCCGTTCCGAACTTCGCAGCCGGCTTACCCTATACCGATACTGTTGAGATAGAGATCCCTTTTTCAAAGGTAGGCTTCAATTCCATAAGCACAGACACTATCGGGCTGGCATTTGATGTGACCAATACATTTTCAGTTTGGAATTTCTGGCCGGGAACGAATGTTGATCTCAGTGTACCTGCAAGTTGGGGTTCAGCCGTTGTGGAATTCACAGTGAATTCGATAGCAGAAAAACCGCAACTAGCTGACAGAGTCCAGGTCTCTCCGAATCCATTCAGTGACTGTCTGAGCTTTACCGCAGACATCAACCGCAACGAAGGGATGCATGTCTGCCTGCTTGATCCTGGCGGACGGGAGATATACCATGAATACAGGGACCGGTTTGCGGATCAATGGCAACTGAGTCTGCCAGAACTTTCAGCCGGAATCTATTTTTTGGAACTAAGAACTGCAATGAAGAAAGAAATCATCAGAGTGATAAAATCAAAATAATAATATGAAAAATCTGTTTTCCCTTTCATTTTTAAGTCTGCTTATGACTGGCTTACAGGCGCAAATCAATGGTGTCATTCATTTTGAAGAAAAAGTGCAGCTCCGAATCCATACAGAAGATGTCGAGGCAGGACAGGACAGAATCCTTATGGACATGCCAAAGGAAATGAAGATGCGCCGGGTTCTTTATTTCAACAGTGATGAATCAATTTACCTTCCGGATGATTCCAGCGCCAAGGAAAATTCCGTCACAATGAATGAAGGCGAAGAAAGCAGGCCAATGATTGTGATGAAAATAGATGAGCCGGATGAGAGAGTGTATTGTGATCTGAGGAATCATAAAAAATTAGAGCAGCGCGACTTGTTTGGGCGCTTGTTTCTGGTAGAATCAGACCTGAAAGAGCAGCAATGGAAACTAAGTGGAAACAGCAAGAAAATTCTTGGATATAATTGTCTTGAAGCGATACTTCAGGATTCAGTGCTCAATGCGGTAGCCTGGTTTTGTCCGGAAATTCCGGTCTCATCCGGTCCTAATTCCTTTGCAAACCTTCCTGGTATGATACTGGAATGCATCCGGGATGAAGGAAAGCACGTGATCAGCGCTACCAGAATTGAAATGAAAGAATTTGACAAGTCGGTAATTGTTAAACCCGAGAAGGGCAAACGTATCACCAAATCAGAATTCAGAAAACTGGCGGAAGAAAAAAGGAAGGAAATGCAGGAGAGTGAAGGCGGGGATGGAAATGTGATTATCAAGATCAGGAAGTAGAAAGGGTAGTATAGCATTTCAACGCCATCAAGAGTAATCATTTATCTATATACTGAATCCTGTAAAACCATGCTGCGATTCCTGATATTTACCTTGATCTTTTTCCGTCTGAGCAATAGTTACGGGAGTCAATACATGCTTTCCGGAAAAGTATTTGATCAGGACGCAAGACCCCTGGAGTTCAGCACGGTTACTCTGCTTGATCCCCAAGACTCAACCCTTAGATTTTTTGGTATAACCGACCGCGAAGGATCTTTTTTGATCAGGAACATTGAAGCAGGGAACTACCTCTTACAAGCGGCCTTTATAGGTTATAACTCATTTTATAAGAACGTTTCTTTTCCCGGACTGTCTGAGGATTTTGGAGCAATCCTTCTCCGTCCAAAAAGTATTGAACTGGGTGAAACAGAAATCAGCGCCGAAAGAATTCCGATCAGGATAGGCATAGACACAATTGAGTATGATGCAAATGCTTTTAAAACCCGGCCAGATGATGTGGTGGAAGATCTTTTGCGGAAGTTACCCGGTGTGGAAGTGGATCGTTCGGGTAATATCAAAGCCCAGGGGGAAGAGGTAAAGAAAGTATTGGTTGACGGAAAAGAATTTTTCGGTGGTGATCCTAAAGTTGCGACAGGAAATCTTCCGGCGGATGCTGTGGACAAAGTACAGGTTTTTGAGAAAGGATCTGAGGAAAGTGAGTATACCGGGGTTGATGACGGCTTGAGAAGTAAAACCCTGAACCTTCTGCTTAAGGAGAACAGAAAAAGAGCCTGGCTTGGTGAAATGAATGCAGGTTACGGAACTAATGATCACTATAAGCTTAATGCCAAAGCCTATCGATTTTCAAAATCGAACCAGTTTGCTGTGCTGGGAATGATGAATAATGTTAACCAGTTTGGTTTTTCATTTGGTGATTATCTGGATTTTAACGGAGGTTTGAGAAGTCTTGCAAATTCAAATGGTGACATCCAGCTAAACAGTAATGAACAGTTTGATTTCCCTATCGACTTCGGTCAGGTGCAGACGGGTTTGTTGGAAAGCGGTGCTGGAGGAATGAATTTTTCGACAGAGAAAGACAGGGAGAACAGGTTTGGACTTTCCTGGCTGGGAAGCACGGTGAGTAAAGATCTTGAAGAGTATACAACCAGCAGGGAGTTCACCGGAGATGATACTTACATTTTGAAGGAAGAGAATCTTGAAGAAACTTCGGTCAGAAATCACAGACTCAATATAGGAGGCAGAAAGAGCCTTACTCCTGGGCAACTTCTATCAGTGGATATTTTCGCATCTGCGGGAAAGGATATGTTGGAGAAGGAATTACTGTCAGATGAGAACAGGGGGGGAATTTTATTGAATAATTTAAATCAGTCAAGAGAAAATGAAGCATCGAAGGAATACCTTAATTTCAGACTGAGCTACATCCGGAGGTGGGAGGGGAATTGGAAATATCTTAAAGCAAATGCCGGAATTAAGTTGAGTGAGCGTAGCAGTGATTCCGAATGGATAAACCTGAATACATATCTGTTGAACGATTCTTCAGCAAGGGAGGACAGTTATTTTGAAGAGAAGTATAACAGCAAAGATTATTTTATAGAGCTTAGTTCAAGCCGGGCACTTAGTTTAAATTCAATTCTGACTGTCTCTTCAGATGCCGGAAGAAATCTGAGTCACTTTGAATATATGACCGGCTCCATGCACACTGAAAAGCGTATGCTTCAGGATTCGCTCAGTGCAGGAATTGATGCTGAATACTATTGGCTCAGACCCGGTCTTGGATATAGAAGAAACAAAAAGGGATCGAATCTTTCCGCGAGCCTTAAGATTGAAACCGGCAGCTATCTTCATTCATCTCCGGCAATTGCCGAAGTTACCGGTAAGACTTTTTATTTTTTGCCGGAACTGAGCTGGGAGAAAGAGTTAAGCAGAAAATCAAATCTGCGGGCTTTTTATCATACAGATGTCAGTTTGCCTGAGTCCAGACAGCTTTTTCCACTCAATACAAGTACCCATACACTGGTCAAAAGTGTTGGTAATATGTATCTGAAACCCGAGTACAGGCAACTCTTGCGGCTCAACTGGATATATTTCGATCAGTTCTCGTTTACTTCACTTTTTACTTCCATAAATGCCCGGTATACAGAAAATAAGATCAACTGGAGGAGAGAATATGATCAGCAGCAAAGTCGCACATTGAGCCTGGTAAATGTTGACAATGACTTAAATGTGTGGACTGAAATGAGTTTCAGCACACCGATCCGAAAGCTGAAGCTCAACCTGAGTATCGACTGGGAAGAGGGTTGGAACCGGGGAATTAATGTCGTCAATGGTTTGGAAAATGCAATTACCAACCTGCGTCATGTTTTCGGAATTTCATTTGACAACAGAAAGAAGGATATGTTTGATATTTCAGCCGGAGTCAGACTCGTGTTCAACGAGGCAAAGTTTGACATAGCCGAAGAACAGAATAAGAATTATTTCACAACGGGTTACTTTGCCACTGTGGATTATACTCCGACGGAAAAATGGAAATTTAATCTGTCCGCTGATATACAAATTTACAGCATCAAGGATATTGAAGAAGAAACCACCATACCCTTGTTAAATGCTTCTCTAAGTCGCTACCTGAGCAAGAATAATCGTTTTGTGCTAAGTCTTACTCTGGCCGACATACTGGATAAAAACAAAGGTATTGAGAGGATCAGCGAATTGAACTATTTCAGGGAATCCAGGAGTAATATGCCGGGCCGTTACATCATGTTCAGTCTGAAATACAAACTGAATAAATTTTCAGGAAAAAGCGGAGATCAGATACAGATAGACTTCAAATGAACCCGGTGTCAGCTGAGTTTTCTTTTTCCCTTTACTTTTGCCGGAACCTGTACTACTGCTTTCTTTCTGAATGGATTCAGTGTGGAACCAAGTTCCTTTATGCTAAGCATATTCAAAGGAAATTCCAAGATAACGTGCAAGGCACTCAGCACGAACAATGCCACTGAACCTGCGCGAAAGTTAACTGTGTACAGACTGATCGCAACGATCCAGACAGCGATGGCTGCCATAAGTTTTCGTTTTTCTATCTTATGCCACTGGATAATAGAGGTCTTGCTAAACCAATTTAGGTAATGATAGGTATAGGCGAAGGCGATGAAGATCTGCGCCTTCCAGACATAAGGACTGTAAAAGTTCATCTTATGATCTTTCACGAATCCAAAGAGCTCATTGATGGTGTAATTGACAGCGTGAAAATTGCTGGCGATGGTCATGTCGAGAATGAATGGATTGATGGAATTCGCCATAGGTCTGATTTCAGCGCCGATGATGAGAATCACGGCAAGGAACATGGAAATGATATTTGCAACTCCCCAGCCTGATCCGGATTTCTTGGTGCCGAACCACATGAACAGGATGGTGAAAAAATAAACGTGAATGATGGTAGGCAGGAAGACACCAAACCACATCAGGGTGGCAGGATGTCTGAAATAAAAGAAGGAGAGGAGGAAACATAAACTGGTCAGGAAGATTCTGATCTTCCAGCTATGGCTGAGATGATAAATAAAGGCAAAGAACACACCGATGAAAAGCGCGGTGCTGCACCATTCAACAAAACGGGTAATATTCTCCCGGCTTGTATAATTCAGTAAGGAATTTTCGATTCCCTTGCTGAACTCCCATCGCCCGAGTTCATTCACGAAATAACCGGTTGAGATGAGCAACAAGACGATGGCAGCAACGATCAGAAATCCTTTCTTCTCCGATTTTTGATTGAGAAAATAATTTTTCTGGTCAAGCCAGTTAATTTCAGTCATGTAATGCAGAGGCCCGAGGACTATGTAAGAAAAAAGAAAAAGTTCAAAAGGAATTCTGAAAGCGATCAGTAAGGAGAACCATATGAGAAAAAAATTCAGGATATCAATTCTCTTTGTCATGAGGGCGGATTAATGACTTTAAATCAAATTCTCTGCATCTAATTTAATACAAATCCGGGATGTCCAATTCCGGTAGCTTTGATCAATAGCTCAAATCCTTCATTTCTCCGTGAAAAGTCTGCTTATTATGTGACTTATACCGCCGGAATGCCGGCTAAGGATGGTACTTTCTTGGATGGAGCAGAATAGTTGATTTGCTTGAATTTACCTCAAACAGGGTATTTGTTTAGAATGATTCTAAACTTACTTTTGCAATCTCAATCCTCCATATGAAATACAACTTTTTACTTCTTCTTTTACTTGTCGCTCCCAGTTTAATGAATGCCCAGTTCCTTACGAGGGAAGATTCATTGAATGCCGGACTAACTCCCAGTTCAAGGAATGTTATTCTGGCAGGCTATGGAGAAGCCAGGTATTCCTACGATGCGAACTTCGAAACCGCGAACTTTAATCTTACCCGCAGTGTATTGTTTGTAGGATATAAATTCAATCCCAGGATAACGCTTTTCACCGAGATTGAGTTGGAAGACGCGAAAGTTGGAGAGGATGCAGGTGAGCTTGCTCTGGAGCAATGTCTGCTTAAATTCGATTTGAATAAGAATCATTATCTGCTGGCCGGGCTATTTATTCCGCGTATTGGTATCATCAATGAGAACCATCTTCCAACCACCTTTAATGGCAACGACAGGCATATGGTTGAACGACTTGTTATCCCAAGCACCTGGAGGGAATTGGGAATCGCTTATTATGGTAATTCAAACCGTATAGCCGGACTGAACTGGAGTCTGGCCATAATGAACGGTTTGAACTCGGAAGGCATCTCCGGTGCTAACGGGATAAGAGACGCCCGTTTCGAAGGCAGTAATGCTACCGCCACCAACCTTGCCGGTACGGCATCGCTCCTGTATTTTAATTCAGGCCTGCGTTTACAGTTATCCGCCTATTACGGAGGCAGCGTAGGACTTACTCCACGTGCAGCCGACAGCCTGGGACTTGATTCAGGACCCTTCGGCACTCCTGTCAGCTTAGCCGAGTTCAATGTGCAGTATTCCCTGAAGGGTTTCACTTTCAAGGGACTTGCCGTGACCGGAAGTATTCCTGACGCGGATAAATTAAATGTAGCTTATGCAAGTAATCCGCCGGAAAAAATGTATGGGTATTTTGCGGAGCTGGGCTATAACTTGCTTGAATCCACAAAATGGAAGGATAAGAAACTTGCGCTTTTCGCACGTTATGAATCACTCGACCTCATGGCGGAAATTCCGGAAAATGGAATACGCGATGAGTTATACAAGCAGAATTTTATAGTCACCGGACTTACTTATATGCCGGTGAACGGCGTCGCGTTAAAATTTGACTGGACGAGGATCAAGACTGGTGAGCCAAATCCGGCTCTCATCTTCAATCCCAGCCCTAATGCGCCTCGGTATTTGAGCACAAATAATTTTTATCAGCTGGGTTTCGCTTACAGCTTTTGAGATGAATGACCGTAGAAGATTTATCAGGGATTCCTGCCAGGCATGCCTTGGCATTGCTGCCTTATCGGTGATTCCTTTTCTTTTCAATTCATGTACTCCGATCAGTCTGATTAACCTGGAGACAGATAGTGACCGGATATTCGTGCCGCTCGAAAGTTTTTTGCCAGATGAAAACCTGAAGATCATCCGTTCAAAAGAACTGGATTATGATATTCTGTTGGTAAGGAGAACAAATGGGGAAAACAGCGCATTACTCATGAAATGTACTCATATGGACAACATACTCAGCGCGAACAAGAACGGACTTACCTGTACAATGCACGGAAGCCGATTTAGTCTGAAAGGCGAAGCCCTTAACGGACCTGCCGTTGAATCACTCAGAACTTTTAAAGTACTTGAAGAAAGTAATCAATTAATCATATATCTATCTTAAAATTAGCAATGATGAAGAGTATTAATTTGTTATTTCTCTCCTTTTGTGTTGTATTGATAAGTAGTTGCAAAAAGGATAATGATACCGATCCTGCAAACCATACGATCAGTAATCAGGAACTTCAGAATAATATATTGCACGACTTCGCGCAGCATGTGGCATTAGCCACCTATGAGGAATTGGAAAACCGTATGAATACGTTTTATTCGAATTGTACTGCCTTTGATGCTGTACAGGATCAAACTACTCTCAATAATGCAAGACTTTCATGGAAATCAGTCCGCGAGGTGTGGGAGCAGAGTGAAGCCTTTCTCTTCGGTCCTGTATCCACAAATAATATTGATCCCTCCACCGATACCTGGCCAGTCGATTTTCAGGCACTCGATTCACTCATGAATACCGGAATCGCATTCACTCAGTCATTCATGAATAGTTTGGGTGACGAAATGAAAGGTTATCACCCGGCAGAATATCTGCTGTGGGGAGCAGATGGCAATAAGTTACCATCTGATTTCAGCGCCCGGGAAAGAGAATACCTTATCGCCCTGGCAGCCGACCTTCAATTGAAAGCTACATCACTAAGAACTTCCTGGGATCCTTCGGTTCATGATAATTATCTGGACCACATGGTTAATGCCGGCCAGTCAACAAGTATATATCCTTCTCAAAGAGCGGCGCTTGAAGAGATGATCAACGGCATGATAGGTATTTGCGATGAGGTTGCCAATGGGAAAATGTTTGAACCCTTTGCCGGTCTGGATCCATCCCTGGAAGAATCTCCTTTCAGTAAGAATTCACTAACTGATTTTAAAAATAATATCAGCGGTGTTAAAAATGTTTATTATGGAGATTTCATATTGGATGGAACAGGATTCAATGATTTCTTAATTAAGAATAATG
>CAZJDX010000019.1:0-72005 GCA_964544885.1 uncultured Flavobacteriales bacterium | reverse complement strand
AAAAAATATTTTCAGGACCGATCGCTTGTCAGTCCGGAAAATATTCTGGAGATAAGCTATGAGGACCTGGTGAAAGATCCCATGACCGTTCTGGAAAGAATTTACAGACATCTCGGCCTTGAAAGATTCAATGATGTACGGACCGTTTTTGAAAAGGAGTTGCAGGGATATCAGCAGTATGAAAGAAATGAACTGTCAATAAGCGAAGCCGACAAAACAAGCGTTAATAAAGAATGGGCATTCGCATTTGAAAAGCTTTCATACCCTGTGGATTTATGAACGGATTGTTTTACCTGTACCGGTTTTGTGAATATGCTCCACAAAATCGATCCGTTTTGGAATTTTGGCAGGCGCAAGGTGCGGCCTGCAAAAGGAAACAATGTCCTCATAGCTAAGTCGGGAGCCTTTGCGCATGACCACTTCTGCCTGAACAAATTCCCCGGTAAGTGCATGTTTCCCGGAAAAAACTCTGACATCATCTATATCCGGATGCTGCATCAGTACCTGTTCAACCTCTTCGGGAAAGATTTTAGTGCCGGAAATATTAATCAGTGACTTTTTCCTTCCCTGAATAAAAATAAAACCATCTTTGTCCATGATGGCAATGTCGCCGGTCAGGAACCATGAATGGTGGAGCACTTTATCCACCGGAGTGTAAGGCCATAAGTATCCTGAAAACATACCGGGACCTTTTATGCCGAGCTGACCGGCAGTATCTTTTCCGGCCTCATTCATTTCATCATCGAAGATCTTTATCTCATAGGGAGAAATTACTTTCCCTGTACTTGCGGTTTTTAAATCATCTTCCGTAGTATTGATGATCGGCAGTCCGGCCTCAATGATGCCATACGCCTGATACAAAGGAACGCCGAACCTTTCTTTGAATGATCTGATCGTATCCGTGTCTGTTCCCGCGGAGGTGCAAATCGCTTTTTTCAGGGTGTGAAATTTGTCTTCACTTTGCATGCGATTCAATAACTGATAATGCAGGGGAGAAGCATACAGGACGGTGGCTCCGTGCTTATTGGAAACTGAAATAATGGAACCGGGAAGAAAGTCATCCGAAATGAGTATACATGCGCCCGCTTTTATATAGAGGCAGATCGAAACGATGAAATGAAAAGCCATTGGAAGTACCCACGTAACTTTGTCCTGGCTGCTTAATTTGAGACCATTATTGCCGGCATTGATTCTCTCCAGTACAGCCTGGTGAGAGATTACCACGCCTTTTGATTTTCCGGTTGTTCCGCTGCTTGGACGAATGAATGCAGCCCCTGGGAAGGAATGACTGATCTTTTCAGAGGAAAGTTCCGTAAAGCGTAACAGACTGAATTCTTCATCGAGATTCTCCCTTTTGACTGTTGCACCGAAAGTCAGCGCCTGACTGTTTTCTGCGAGCAGCATATTAATCCCCGCCTGAGCAAGTGAGGCTTGTATCTCAGAAGGTGTGAGACTGGTCCAAACCGGCATAACTACAAATCCTGAGGCTGATGCAGCAAAAAGTCCTCTCAAAAAATTGAAATTGTTTCCGCACAATAAGGCGATACCCTTTCCTTCACCGGTGATTTTATCACTGATAAGGGATGCCAGTACAATCACCTGTTCGTACAGTTCGGTATAACTGATGGAGGCATCATGGTGAATCGCCGCCTTTTGTTCCTTCCAGGTATCCGAAGCTTCCTCAAGAATATTTATAACACGGAATGACATTCAATTGTATTTCAGTATTTCTTTCTTGATTTGTGCAATGACTTTTCCCCGGTCCAGGCCTTTTACTCTTCCGGAAGCAATGAGGCCGGCGGCATATCCTGTACCCAGACATGTTCCGATCACTCTCGCACTGGCAATGGCAAGGTCTGAAGAAGAAATCAATTTTCCGGCAAAGAGAAGATTTGAAAAGTCGGCAGAGATCAGGCATTCTTCAGGAACAGAGTAATAATCATTTTCCGGAAAGTAAGTCATCTTCACTCTTGGGTTTTCCGGTTCCCAGAGTTCGACCGGCCAGAGTCCATTGCAAACACTGTCATCGCTTTTTATGCAATCCAGTACATCATTGTCCGACAGTGTCTTTCTGCAGAGTGGCCGCAGGCCGTCTCTCCGGCCGGTTTCTTTAGCAATCCATCCGATCTCCGATTCTTCCAATGAAGAAATGGATGCAGCAAGAAATCTCTGCAATTGATGAATGTGTTTTCTTGCCTGTTCTTCATTGCCGACACTATCTGCCGGGAGTCCAAGTTTCATCAGAATACGGTTGTTTTCCAGTGATGATGGTACTATACTTAGCAAGTTGAAGGATGCGGGTATTTGCTCCTGAACAATTCCTTTGCTGATATGCTTTATCAATACATGTCTCATGGCAAACTCGTCATCAAATTTCACATTGTCGAGCCGGAAGACAATTGCGGAGGCCTGTTTCCCGATAGAACCTTCTGTCCGGTGTCCTGTCAATGCAATGGATATCCCGCTTCCCGAACAGTCAATGACTTCCTTTGCCTGGATTCTGAGTATTTCCCCTTCTGCCGATGCGGCCACCTCTGTTACACAGTCGCCGTTCAGTTTGATCTCCCGGACTTCGGTATTGTACATCACGGTCAGGTTAGGTCCGGCCAGATAGTTCAGAGCAACTTTTTCAAAGTCTTGCGGAAGACAGGGAATGAACCAGAGATTGCCGGAAAATTTCACAGGACTTTTTTGGTTCGAGCGCATAATTTCTTCCGCGAATATTCGCGGGAAACCATTCATACCGAATCGTAACTCTTCTCCACGGAAAAATATTCCGCAAATCGTTCCAACGGCGGATGCGGTCGCTCTTCCACCCGGGAAATCAAGTCTTTCAAGGACAAGTACCTTCGCGCCTCGGGTGGAAGCACCTTGTGCAGCCGCAATTCCGGCCGGACCGGCGCCTATGATAAGGATATCAGTCTTGATCAAGTTGAGTCAGCTTTTGCTTTACGTCACTGAGTAGGGTTCGGATCCTGTCTGCTCCTATACAGTGTCTGTCAAAAGTCACAATAATTTTTAATCCCCCACGAAACTCCATGAACACGACATTCATACCGGGAGGTGAGAGCAAGGGCGGATAATGTGTGTAGTCCCTGACCTTATGTCCCAGGAAAGTTCCCTTTTCCAGAAATGAAGCGGGCAGGGATGAAAAGGCGAGTGTGGAGGAATTTCCTTTCGACGGTAAGTTAAGAAATGCTTTATAGATAAAGGCCGGAAGGAAGCGAAACAAGCTTAGCAAGGATTCAAATTTTTGAGGCATTCCTTTTCTTGCCTGATTCAACATTTGCTGAAGAAAGGATTTTCGCAATTCCCCTATGTCATTAAACTCATTTTGATCCGCACGGAAAAAGAGGAATGACATGCGGTTTGAAAGAAGTACGTTTTTGAAAGCGGATGTTCTTCTGTCCAGGGGAACCGGAATGAACACCGGCCGGCCGGCTTTTTCAAACAAGGTTTTATCCTGAGTTATCGAATGAACAAGGCTTGCAAGGTAATCGGGCAGTCCTCCGGGAGATTGATTATTTTTATTCTGTTCAAGCTCTTGTTTGGTGATGACAATTTCTTCACAAGAGGGAAGCGCGGATCCTTGCCTGCGGGCAAACCGTTGAATGTTCCAGCCGGATTTCCCGGCAACGAAAAATGTAATACTAACGCTGTCAATAAATTTTTTCAGCAGGGAAATTTCCGCATCTTCATTTTTTTGAAGCAGAAGGTCTGTGTTTTCACCAGAAATATGTTGCAGCAGTAATTCCATGCCGGTATGGTCGAGCAGAGAATGATTGACGGAAAGGATAAAGTGAGTTTGAGTGTCCTTCTCATAGTAAATGTCTATATGAAGCGGCGCGTCGCCGGAAAAGTCGCAATCCCTTTCCATCATAGCGGCGCTGATCTCGCCGCGTGAAGAGATTTCATGGAAGCTGATCAATCGGGCAGGATTATCAGAAAAGCGTTGCTTCCAGACAATTTCTGGACTGTACCGCTTTTTTTCAGGAAATGTTGAAGCAAGAAATTGCAGGGCTTTGTTGCCTGCGGTCTTTTCAAGAATAAGTTGTTTGTCCACTTTTCCTTCAAGCACAATGCGAGCTTTTACCACATTTCCGGTTGAAGATATCTTGCGACCATAGCGGTCAAGAAAGAGATGAAAGCGATCACTTCCGGTCATGACATGGTTGGCTCTTATTTATCCTTTCCATGATGCTTTAAAACGCAGTCAATGATCGTGTCTATGGATTTGAGATTTTCCGCCGTATATGACTCTTCAGGAAAAAGAAGTCCAAACCGGTTTTCAAGATACAGGATCAGTTCAATTGTCCTGAAGGAATCGATTCCTGCTTCTTTCAGGGAACTGGAGCCGGAGATTTCACTTAGCTCATTCCCTGTACTTTGCTTCAGAAAGACCTGTAATTTCTTTACGATATCTTCTCTGTTAATTTCGGTCCGCATCATGGCTCAGATTAATCGCAAAAGTAATATTAATAGTCAATCGCCGGTGAAGCGGATCAGACTGAAATTACCATAGCATAAGGTTTATTGGTGTTCCTTTTGATAGATTTGCAGCGCCGTATTTCCTGACATTGTATTCATGGCAATTAAAGCGAAAGAAAGAACGTGTATCGTAATTGGTGCGGGAATTGCCGGGATAGCAGCATCCATAAGGTTAGCTGCTGCGGGCTTTAAGGTCAGTGTGTTTGAAAAAAATGATACCGCGGGAGGCAAGATCGCTGAGAGGAGAATGGGGGATTTTCGTTTTGATACAGGGCCTTCATTGCTTACCTGTCCGGAATACATTGAGGAACTTTTTGAACTTTGTGGTAAGACCGTAGCTGATTATATCCGGTTCAGGAAAGCGGATCCCATTTCCCGCTACTATTTTGATGATGCATCGTTTATAGATACTTATGCTGACAGGCAGAAATTCACCAATGAGTTATACGGGAAGGCTGTCAGCGGTCCGGAAAAAGTCTTTGAAGCGCTGAATGATGCGGAGAAGATTTATAGTATAACCCGTGAGGTATTCCTGGAACGATCACTGCATAAGATCAGGAATTATTTTAACTGGCCTACACTGCGAGGCGTTCTGAATTTTCCCCGCATCCATGCTTTTGAAAGCATGCACCGCTATAACAGCCGGAAGCTCAAAGACGAGAAGCTGGTGAGAATATTTGACAGGTTCGCGAATTATATCGGATCAGATCCATTCAAAGCTCCGGCCACGCTGAATGTAATAAGCCACCTGGAGATGAATCAGGGGGTCTATGTCGCGGAAGGAGGAATGTATCAGGTTGTCAGGGCGCTGGTGAAACTTGCGAAGGAGGCCGGTGTTGAGATTCATACCGGAATGCCGGCGGATGAAATCATCGTTGAACGCAAGCGGGTGAAAGGTGTTGTGATCGCTGGAAGGTTTGTTCAGAGCGATTATGTAGTCTGTAATACTGACATACATAACGCCTACCATAAACTACTTCCAGGAATAAAAGCACCTGAATTTGTTCTCAGGCAAGCCGCTTCCAGTTCCGTTCTGGTTTTTCTCTGGTCGATGAAGCGTTCGGTTTCCGGAGTTGAATTACATACCACCTTTTTCGGAAAGGATGACGAGGAGGAATACCGGGCTGTATTTGGTGAGAAAACGATTTGCAACGAACCAACGATCTATGTTTATAATTCCTCAAAGCTGATACCCGGAGATGCGCCTCCGGGAAAATCCAACTGGTTTGTGATGATCACCGCTCCATGCCATGAAGGTCAACCCTGGGATGAATTGGTGGAAAAATCACGCGGGTATATTCTGAGAAAATTATCCGTTGTCCTGAAGGAGAATATCGGGCCGCTGATAGAAGCGGAAGAAATTCTTACTCCGGTTCATTTCATGGAGATGACACAGTCCTGGAAGGGAGCCGTCTATGGAAACAACAGCAACGGAATATTCTCGGCTTTTCTGCGACATCCAAATTTCAACAGCCGCATCGGCGGATTGTATTTTTGCGGAGGAAGCGTACATCCCGGAGCCGGGATTCCCCTCTGTCTTTTCTCTGCAAAAATTGCCACCGGAATGATACTGAAGAAAGAAAAGAAAAACTGAACGATTCAGTGCGGATGGTTGGACCTTTTTCCCTCTCCGCTGTGTTTACCGGCTGAACCGGACTTTCGCTTTTTACCGCCACTTTTGGAAAAGCCTCTCCCTTTATGGCCGGAAGATCTCATGGGAACACTCTTTTTGAATGGGGCCCAGGCCGGACCTTCTCCCAGATGTCCGGGAAGCGCCAGCTTAGTGACTTCTTTTTCAATCAGGGATTCTATCTGAGAGAAACGCCTCATATCTTTTTCGTTGATAAGTGTAATGGCTTCTCCCGTGCTTGCTGCTCTGGCTGTTCTTCCGACACGGTGTACATAATCTTCAGCGTCTCCCGGTACGTCGTAGTTTATCACCAGTCCGATGTTTTCGATGTCAATCCCTCTGGAGAGAATGTCGGTCGCGACCAGAATTCTTGTATTCCTGTTCTTAAAACTCAACAGCACACTTTCCCGTTCCGCCTGCTCAAGATCACTGTGTATGGCTTTCACAGGAAGTTTTGCTCTCAGTAATTCCTTTTCAAGTTCTTTTGCTCCGGATTTTGTTGAAGTGAATATCAGAATACTGTCAAGGTTTTTCTCCTTCAGGATATGTACAACCAGCGGAGTTTTTTGCCTGTCATATACAAGATAGGCGTGTTGTATGATTCCTTCAGCGGGTTTGTTGAGGGCGATATTGATCTCCGCCGGATTATGCAGGATCCGTCTGGAGAGCTCCCGCATTTTCGGAGGCATGGTGGCGCTGAAGAGGAGATTTTGTCTTTTTGCCGGAAGGTAACGAATGATGCGCAGGATATCTTCGTTAAAACCCATGTCAAGCATTTTATCAGCTTCATCAAGGATCAACACATCGAGCTTATCAAATTTCACGTAGCCATTATTTAAATGACTAAGCAGCCTTCCGGGAGTCGCGATAACAACGGATGTTCCTTCCAGCAAGGCTTTTTTTTCCCGTTCAAATACCTGGCCGTCACTCCCTCCGTAAATGGCGATGGAACTGGCATGTGTAAAATAAGCGAAGCCCTGGAAAGCATTGTCGATCTGCTGGGCAAGCTCACGCGTCGGCGCGACGATCAGGGCGCATGTGTGCGGTATCTTTTCCGTCGCGATCCTGTGCAAGGCAGGCAGGAGATAAGCTGCCGTTTTACCGGTACCTGTCTGAGCACAGGCAATGAGGTCTTTTCCGCTGAGAATAATGGGAATAACCTGTTCCTGAATCGGTGTGGGAGAAGAAAAGCCCATGGATTCAAGGCCTTCCAATAGTGTTGGATAAAAGTTAAAATCTTCGAAAGTCAAAATGCGCAGAAGCTTAATTGGTTTCCAAAGATACAAAAGCAATTCGTTTAACCCAGCATATGCATTGGTCAATCTGTTACGCACCCTTATGCCTTTGCATCGGTCGCATCGCTGCATTTCGCTCCTTTGCCACAGCGCTGCCTACCTTTTTCGCGAAACGCCCCGTGTCCGTGGTATTTGAATATTCATTGCTATTTCCTGATGCAAATGCCGGGTTTCCTGAAATCTTCCGGACCAGTGAACAGGTAAAAGCATGCTTGAATTCCCGATCGCGAATTTTACATTTGTAGAAATGATGGCTAAGATAAACAGGACACTGCGTTTCATAATTTTATTGACTTGCTTTATCGCACGCAAGGATCTTCATGCAGGGAATCCGGAGAAGGCCTTTGAGCGACTTCAGCTTTTCGATTATTTCAAAGCCAGAGAGCTGTTCATCAAATGCCTGAAGAAGGATCCGGCCACCGGAGCATATGGATTGGCAAAGATCTATTCCACTCCGGACAATCCATTTTATAACCTTGACAGCGCCCGTACCAAGATCATTCTCTGCGACTCAGCGTACCATCGTTTAAAAGAAAAGAAAAAGATTGAGCTGAACAGGCTTGGAATTTACCCGGAAAGTATTGCCATTTTAAAAGATACGATTTGCCTGCGCGCCATGCGTGAAGCGGAAAATCAGAATTCTGTTTCCCGGTTCAATCATTACCTGAGTAATTATGAATTTTGCGGACAGAAGGAGTATGCGAAAGAGATAAGGAATTCGATTGCGTATAAAGAGGCCAGGTCGCTGAACACTTCGGATGCTTATAAACAGTTCATGGCGCTTTACCCTGAAGCCGCCGAGGTATCCGACGCGATGAACAGGTATCACGAAAGGGTCTTTGAGGAAGAAACACAGAGTCATCAGCTGGGTGCTTATGAACGATTTTTATCGCTGTATCCGGAAAGTCCTTTCAGCATGCAGGCTGAAAGAAAGATCTATGAGCTGAGTACTTCACAGGGAACAATCAGCGAACATAAAGCCTTCATCAGCAGGTATCCTGAAAACAGTTACGTCAAAGAATCCTGGAGAGAAATTTACCGGATCAGCATGCAGGATTATGATGAGCAGACTTTTCTCAGGTTCAGGTTTGAATTTCCGGATTATCCTTTTGAAGAGGAACTCGAAAGTGATTATAAACTTCAATCCTCGCTGTTTCTTCCTTTCAAGAAAGGATCACTTTGGGGATATATAAACCAGGAAGGGATCGAAATGATCCCCGCGCTTTATGAGGAGGTTAATTATTTTTCGGAAGGACTTGCGGTGGTTTTAAAAGACGGTCAGTATGGTTATATCAACAAAAGGGGGAAAGTGATCATACCATTTATGTGGGACGATGCAGATCCGTTTATCAATCACTGTGCGGTTGTAAGCCGGAAGGGTAAGTACGGCTTACTGGGTAGAAATGGCGACTTGCTCATCCCGCTGGAATATGATGAGCTTACTGAACCGGTGGAGGAAATATGTGTGGTGATGAAAGATAACAGGGCAGCTTATTCAGATATCAGAGGTCATATAATCACCGGCTTTGATTTTGATGTTGCGGAAGATTTCAGGAATGGATTCGCAATCGTTGGCTCTGACGATCTCTACGGATTAATAAACCGCAGAGGTGATATTGCGGTTGAGATCGCTTATGACCATTTATCATGGGCATCAGAAGACTTACTGAAAGCATCTTTGAACGGGAAGTGGGGATTCATCAACAGGGTGGGGCAGGTCATTCTTCCCTTGATATATGACGCGGCCGGTTCTTTCAGTGAAGACAAGGCTCTTGTCGCCCTTAACGGTAAGTGCGGCTTTGTAAATACGGAAGGCCGGATCATCATACCGCTTAACTTCAGATTCACTGAGCATATGTTGAATAGCGCAGTGTTCAGGAATGGTTATGTGTTGCTGGCAAACAAAGGAAGGAATACGGTGCTGGACTCGCTCGGTAACAAACTGCATTTTCCCTCCTATGAAAATACAGGAATTCCGAACGAAGGCCTGATTCCGGTACAAAAGAACCGTAAGTGGGGATTCGCGGATACTGCCGGCAGACTGAAAATTCCCTGCACTTTCCAGGAAGTTTCCGCATTTACAAACGGTACCGCGATCGTCCGGTCCAATAATCTTAGCGGCATCATAGATACGACCGGAAATTGGATTCTCTCCCCCGATTACGACGCGGTCAACCGGACCTCAGGGCATTTCATTCTGCAAAAGCACGGATTGTATGGCATGTTCTCGCGCAAAGGGATATTGATCGCCGATTGTGACTATGACCGCGTTGAGATCCTGTTCGATCGTGTAGCCATGTTGCAGAAGGATGATACAAGGACCTATGTATCCATTGCCAGCGGTGACATTATTTGGGGACGGGTGGATTGAACATGAAAGACGTCCTGCTTCAAATCATGAGGATACTTAATTGATCTGTTTTTTCCGTTGCTGATTATTCCTGATAAATCAGGATCCGCATCTTATGGGAATTCAGCGATCCTGCTGAGCTGGGAAGAATGGGTATCAGCCTTTGCCTGGTTTTTTTGGTAAATTGCATCGTGTATTTAATACTTACCCATGGCTTCCGATAAAAAATTGTTTCTGCTTGACGCGATGGCATTGATTTACCGTGCCTATTTCGCTTTCAGCAATAACCACAGAATAAATTCAAAGGGTCAGAATACCTCAGCGGTCTTTGGTTTTACCAATACCTTGCTGGAAGTTCTTCGCAAAGAGAAACCCACGCATATTGCCGTCGTTTTTGATACCGCTGCTCCAACCGAAAGACACGGGGAATTCACCGAGTATAAAGCAAACCGGCAGGAAATTCCCGAAGATCTTGCCGCATCCATTCCCATGGTGGTAAAACTCTGTGAAGCATTCAGAATTCCGGTTCTTGCTCTTGACGGTTATGAAGCCGATGACATCATCGGAACTCTTGCGATGAAAGCGGAGAAGGAAGGTTTCGACACCTATATGATGACACCCGACAAGGATTTTGGACAACTGGTAGATGAGCACACATTTATTTATAAACCCGCGCGCAGCGGCAGCGGTGCGGAGATTTTAGGAGTTAAAGAAATTTGTGCACGCTGGGAAATTGACAATGTAAATCAGGTCAAGGATATTCTGGGTCTCATGGGCGACAGCGTGGATAACATTCCCGGTATTCCGGGAGTGGGAGAAAAGACTGCCATCGCCCTCATCAAACAGTTTGGTTCAGTGGAGAATTTGCTGGACAATACTTCGGAACTGAAAGGAAAGCTCAAAGAGAAGGTGGAAGCAAACAAGGACAAGGCTGTCCAGTCAAAGTGGCTGGCCACCATTATTACCGATGTACCCCTGGAAATGGATCCTGACGATCTTAAAATTCAGGAACCCGATCAACCTGCTTTACAGGAATTATTCGCGGAACTTGAGTTCAGACGCCTTGCTGAACAAATGGGACTGGGAAACGGACAGGACACTCCGGTGAAAGCATCGCCGAAGCCCGCAAAAAAATCCCTTGCGGGACAGAGCGATTTGTTTTCAGGGGACCAGCAGAATACGGAGCTTGAGCTGGCGGAAGAAGTTCCGGAGCCCCCGCCGGCTTCCGCACTTAAAACTATTTCTGATACGGAACACGAATACATTCTTGCCGATGATGAAGAGAAGAGAAAGAACCTGATCGCCCGGCTTCTTGAAGAAAAGATCTTCAGCTTCGATACGGAGACAACCGGGCTTGATGCCCATCATGCAGAACTCGTCGGAATGTCTTTCTCCATGAAAAAATCGGAAGCGTATTATGTTCCCGTAGCACCTGATCGGGATGAAGCAATGAAGATTGTTGCGGAATTCAAGCCGGTATTTTCCGCTGAAGATAAAATAAAAGTCGCTCAGAACCTGAAGTATGACCTTATCATACTTGAACGTTATGGAATCGAATTCAAGGCTTCCTTATTCGATACCATGATCTCTCATTTTCTCATACGCCCGGAGATGCGTCATTCCATGGATGTCCTCTCGGAAACCTATCTGCACTATTCTCCCGTATCGATCGAATCACTGATCGGCAAGAGAGGAAAAGATCAGTTAAGCATGCGGGATGTTCCCCTGGAGCTGATCAAGGAATATGCAGCGGAAGATGCCGATGTTACCTTGCAGCTTTATAAGGTATTTGAACCCAAACTAAAGAGCAGCGGAACCGAAAAATTGTTTTATGAGGTTGAGATGCCACTGGTGAAGGTGCTCGCGGATATGGAAAGAGAAGGAATAAGACTTGATAAAAACGCCTTGAAATCATTATCCGAAAATCTTGCAGAGGATATCGTCACGGTGGAAAAGGAGATTCAGGAATTAGCCGGCGAAAAATTCAATATCGCCTCGCCGCGGCAGGTTGGAGAAATTTTATTCGGGAAACTGAAGATCACCGACAAGCCGGTGAAGACCAAGACAGGACAATATTCTACGGGCGAAGATGTTCTGGCAAAGCTGGAAAACAAACATCCTGTCGTAAGAAGAATCCTGGATTACCGCGAACTGGTCAAACTAAAAAACACCTATGTAGATGTTTTACCAGAACTGGTGGACCCTGAAACAGGACGTATACATACCACCTATAATCAAATTGTCGCCGTGACCGGTCGCCTCAGTTCCGACAATCCGAATCTGCAGAATATTCCCATACGTACGGAACGAGGGAGGGAAATCCGTAAAGCTTTTGTACCCCGTGATCATGATTACCTGCTCTTGTCTGCAGACTATTCACAGATTGAGCTTCGCATCATAGCGGAACTCAGTCAGGATAAAGGAATGCTCGATGCCTTTAACAGCGGAGAGGATATTCATTCAGCCACTGCATCGAAAGTGTATGGAGTAGCTATTAAGGAAGTCAGTTCTGATATGCGCCGTAACGCCAAGATGGTGAACTTTGGAATTATTTATGGTATTTCAGCTTTCGGACTGGCGGACAGGCTGAATATTTCCAGGACAGAAGCGAAGGAGATCATCGATAATTATTTCACACAATATCCGGGTATCAGAGAGTATATGGATCTCAGTATAGAGAAGGCAAGGAAGAAAGGCTATGTGGAAACGATTATGGGCCGCAGGCGCTATCTGAGAGACATCAACTCGGCCAACGCCACGGTACGTGGTTTTGCTGAACGAAACGCCATCAATGCGCCGATTCAGGGAAGCGCTGCCGATATGATCAAGGTTGCTATGATACGTATCGCTGATGATATGAAGAAAAGGAAGTTAAAGTCGAAAATGTTGCTGCAGGTTCATGACGAACTTGTCTTTGATGTACATAAAGATGAAACGGACGAGCTGAAAAAACTGGTTGCAGACAGGATGGCTCATGCCATTCCACTGAAAGTACCGGTTGAAGTAGGAATTGGGACGGGTAAAAACTGGCTTGAGGCGCACTAAGATCTCCTCAGGAAAGAATTGATCAGAACGAAATCCTGAACTTAAGTCCGGCGCGCAGGGCAGGCCGGATAAAGAACCGTTCATCGGGGCCATAGTTCGGAACATAAATTTCCGTACTGTCACAAATGTCCTGCTTCAAAAGATCTCTGCGGACTGAACTCGTGGCTCTTATTCCAACGCCATAGAACATTTCCAGGGCAAAGGTTTTGTTGAACTCATACACCTTACCCCAGAGAAATTCAAAACCGAATTTACTCCTGTATCTGTTCTGATACAGACATTCTGTGATCTTGTTTCCGGTGACTTCATCCGTTTTTTCATTCTCAAACCATTGACTCCGGAAGTACAGATACTTGTACATGATGGCAGGCGCTATGTAATCCCGCCATTTGGAATCCTCAAGCTGCCGTTTATACAGTTTATAAGCGACCCTGACACTGAAGCCGTGTTCCGAAAAGTAATGGGTATTGCTCCATTCCTTTGAAAGATCAACCAATCCTTCGTTTACATAAATGAGTCCCAGGGCTAGTTCAAGACTCCGGCGGTTTGAAAAGAAACGCTCGTAGTTGAGGTTAATCTCATTGGTGGCCATTTGGGTAATGTCAAATGCGATCGCGTTCTTTTTGTATTCCGGCGTTTCCTGTGAAAATGCGCTGGAATACAATAAAATAGCGGGAATAAGAGAAAAAATGACCCTGGGGAATGACATGCTTTTGATACCCTTGCAAATCTTCGAAAAAAAATTGGATATGCCCAATAAAATGACCGTTTTTTCAATATTACGATGTAAGATTTCCAGAGTTGTAATTTATGACAACAAAATGAACAGGTGTAAGGCCGAAGGCTGATTTGTCTTCAGACTTCCGGCGTTCAAAGAAAAACCCCGGCTGGATGACCGGGGTTCTCAGAATTTTTCCTGGATGAATTTACTCTGCCGGGATCACCAGTTTTCTGGCGTGGAACTTACCGTCAACCAAAAGATTTACAAGATAAATTCCCGGAGAATCAATTCTGACCGGATATTCATACAAACCGGCAGGAAGTGTTTCCTGCATCACCTGGCTTACCAGTCTGCCTGCAAGGTCGGTAACCTGAATGCTGACGGGTAAGGTCTTTGATATCTTGAACTGCACCTTTGTATTGCTCGTGGCGGGATTTGGATACAAGGCGAAACCCAGATCCACTTCTTCAATCTCATCCACGTTCACAATGGTTCCGGTGATATTGATATTATCTATATAGGTATTATTACCTCTGTCGCTGATGTTTTGAAATTTGAAACGGGCAACCGGCTTAAGCGCGTAAGGGTTCATGGAAACGGAAGCCTGTGCCCATTGACCGCTGTTCGTCGGGGTGAAGCTGATGGAAATAACTCCCGCTGTTGATAAGCTGGCGCCTTTTCTTGACCAGCGGTTAGACCAAACCTGCCCGCAATTGCTGCTGCCCCAGACAACAAGTTCATCTTCCGAAGTACTGCTGCGCTGCGCATTGGCATAATCAAAGGTCATATAGACAGGTACGGCGATGTTCGACATGTCGATCGCAGGCATCACCCACTCATCCACTTCGCGTGCAATATTAGAATAGTTATTGATCCGGATGCAGGCATTGCTGTTAAAGCCGACTCCGGTTATGCGTGTCCATGCCTGCCCGTTATCCGGATTGTACAGATAACCCTGGGTGCCGGGGAAGGAAGAAACCACTTCAAAATCCTGCGTGAATGGCGCTGTATCCGTTGCCGCTCCGGTTACATGTATATAAGCCTGACGGGTCAAGGTATCAGATCCGACGGAATTAGACGCGGCAAAGGTTACATCGTAAACACCTTCGGTCATGTATTGAACAACTGGCATGGAGTCGGTAGAAGTAGATGGATTTCCTCCCGGGAATTCCCAGTACCAGCTTGTCGCATCGGCATTCCAGGAAAGATCATTAAAAGTAACGAAACCCATTTCACAGACTTCTTTGCGGTTAGGGATAAAGTCTGCGTTGGGAACGCATATGGTAACAGGTGAGCCATCGGTACCGGTTGCGGTCAGATTACCCGGAGTCCACAAGTTATTTCTTCCGCTGGCTCCCGCATTAAGAGCAGCGTGCATTCTTGTTTTTTGACCTTCGGTGAACATTACATCACAGTAAGAGTAGTCCATGAAATTCTGATAGTTCTCCACGATAGGCGGGTTACATACCTGGGCTGTTGTTTGTGTCGGACAGAAGGAGAAGCCCATTGTGACAGGGGTATCGCCCACAAAATCATCTCCGCACTGGGTGCCTACATCATTACCGCCTCCCCATGGATGATACAAATTCAGTACATGGCCCAACTCATGAGTTAATGTTCTCTTGTTGTTGGGTACGCTGGTTCCGATGCTGCCTACATAATTGTGCCGGGAAAGAATTCCGTCGTTGGTATTAACAGTGGTTCCTGGAAGGAAGGCATAAGCTGCCGCTCCGGTTCTCTCCAGCGTATGAGCCACCCAGATGTTAATATATTTTTGATTAGGCCATGGATTCAGTTTAGACTGATCATTGGCATTATAGGTAAGGTTAGTCACGATGCGGTCAATTCCATTGGTGCAATTCCCGTTCGGATCGATATTGGCCAGCCGGAATTCGATCTGTGCGTTCGCCGCGATTCCCAGGAATGGGGGAATGATCTGACTGGTATCAGGATTCAGCTTGCTGTAATCCTCATTGATGACGCGGATCGCATCGCGCACTTGTTCATCGGAAATATTTTCCGGACCGTAGTTGTGAAGGATGTGAAAGACAACAGGAATAATATACAATGGCGTACCGCCTGAAGTGGTACGCTGCATGCTTTGATTCCTGACATAATCAGCGGTGAACTCTTCAAGTTGTTGCTGAATACGAAGCACGTCAGGATTATTGGCAACAGTTTCCCTGTAAACTTCATCCGTATGACAACGGTGTTCGTTTTGTGCAAAGAGCAGGTTGCCAAAGACAGCAGTCAGCAACACTGAAAGTAACAGTTTCTTCATGAAAGATTAGGGTGTTTTAAAACAGTTGGATTAAAATAGCTTATTATACAAAGATACTCAAATTTTGATTTTTATATCCTGTCGCAGACATTTGACACTGGAATGACCATTCAGTACGTCAGGAAAATCCATGCGCCGAATACAGTGAATTTCAATAAAAAATCAACCAATTGCCTGCTTTAAATCCGCTAACAAATCCTTAACATCTTCAATACCCGTACTGAGTCTCAGCAGGGATTCTGTTACACCGGCCTGTTCACGGATCTCCTTAGGAATGGAGGCATGTGTCATGCTTGCCGGATGACCGATGAGCGATTCAACACCGCCCAGTGATTCGGCAAGAGAGAAGACTCTGGTTCTCGATGCCATGGCAAAGGCTTCATCTTTTGAATTTCCCTTGAGCGAAAAAGAGATCATCCCCCCAAAATCGCGCATTTGTTTTTTAGCTATATCATGATTGGGGTGATCGCTGAATCCGGGCCAGTACACTTTATCCACCTTCGGATGAGACCTGAGAAATTCGGCTACCGCTTTCCCGTTCGAACAATGTCTTTCCATTCTTACATGCAGGGTCTTCAGTCCGCGTAATACCAGGAAGCTGTCCATCGGACCGGGTGTTGCTCCGCATGAATTGGCAATGAATGCCAGTTGTTCATACAGACTATCGTCGTTGGTACACAAGGCGCCCAATACGACGTCCGAGTGTCCACCAAGGTATTTGGTGGCTGAGTGGGTAACAATGTGTGCGCCGAGGTCAAGCGGATTTTGCAGGTATGGAGATGCAAAGGTGTTGTCAACCACCAGCAGTAATTTATGTTCTGAAGCAAGGTTTGCAAAAGCGCGGATGTCGATGATTTTCATCAGCGGATTGGTAGGTGTTTCCAACCAGATCATTTTAGTTTTTGATGAAATGGCTTTTTTACATTCGCTGATATCATGCATATTCACGAAGCGGAAACTGATGCCCAGGGGCTCGAATACTTTCGTGAACATCCTGTAAGAACCTCCATACAGATCATCGGTAGCGATGACTTCGTCGCCCGGACGCAGTAATTTTATGATGGCGTCTTCCGCTCCTTGTCCGCTGGAAAAGCAAAGTCCGTGTCTGGCATTTTCAAGGGAAGCGATACACTTTTCGAGTGCAACCCTTGTCGGGTTCTTTCCTCTTGCATAGGCATAGCCTTTGTGCTTACCCGGACTTTCCTGAACATAGGTAGAGGTCTGGTAAATAGGGGTCATGATGGCACCGGTGGAAGGATCAGGTTCCTGCCCGGCATGGATTGCCCGGGTTCCGAATTCGTATTTAGTATTCATGAAGCGAAGGTAGGGCTATTTCTCAAATCCCTCATGTTGAAATTCCGCGGCGGGAAAGGATATGGGCTTCTCCGTTGTTACCTGGAGTGTTTATTCGCAGCTCATTGGCAATTATCATAAGGGCGCCTCTAAAAACCTCTTTCAGGTGCTGCCTTACAATATAGCCGATAATTCAGAAAAGAAAGATGTGCTTGATCTTTTTTGCAATACAGCGATGTTCGGTTTCAGATACTTAGTTCCTTATCATTCTTCCTCAGGCTTTGTCCTGCAAAAAAATCTCTAAGCACATCGCCCAAAACAGGTTTTTAGAGGCGCCCATAGGAAATAATTTTCTTTCTATCAATTGATGAAAAAGAGAGAAAAAAAGCTCTCTTCCCAGCTGTCTCCCAGGCTGGTAAAAATTCAAGCCTGTACTGTCCTCTTCCTGCCAGGCCGGATTTTTAAGCATGCACAGATCAGCCTTCGTTGCTGACCAATTTTTTATTTCAGGATAATCAATTTATGTTCTTCAACGAACTTACTCTCCCAAAGTCTGCTTATGAAATATACTCCGGGCTGCAGGTGTGAAATAGCAAGTTTGTAGAAATTCAGATTCTCCGGTAATTCAAAAGTCCCTCTTTCTCTTCCGGTATTGTCCTTAATTATTAGCCGTTCATTTTTTCCAAATACCTGACTGCTTGTATAAGTTACCTGACCGCTTGCCGGATTCGGATACACCAGATCCCTCAGTCCCGAAGGTTTATCAAAATATTCATTTATTCCTACCGTTATCGTATCGCAAAGGGAGCCTGTAAGCGGGCCTAAATTATACTTAGGATTATTGGGCAGGCCGTAATAGGTGCGTTTGCCGCCAAGGTAAAAGCTGAATGGCCGGAAATCACATCCCACCCCGGCAATATCCGGATTATGCACCACGCCTAAGTTTTCATTGATGCTATTGCGCATGGAATCGGCATAGGGGTAGCTCCAAACGCTGGCGCTGATATAGGCTTGTGAATAATAGATCTTGCCATCGGGAGCTAAGCGAACGGCGCCATTATCTACAGGAAGGTAGGTGGTTGAGTCTAAGGTATCGCAGGAGGCGGGGATATCGGGGGCTGTCAGGTCATATTGTAACAAGAAATTATAAATACCATTTGTGCCACCATAAGAGCTACGGCTCACATAAAAGATGTTTCCGTTGGGAGAATAGGCCCCTTCCCAAAATGCGCGGTTGAAATTGGAGCTTTGTTCGGGAAAGATATTCCTTAAAAAGTTGATGCTGCCATTACACCGATCAAAACTAAATTCGGACATGTAACCACGGGCATTTATAAGCATAAAATGATTGTATGCAGGATGCCAGATAATCTTAGAGAATGCCACATCCCTCATGTCATTAAAATCAAAGACCAAGGGACTATACACACTGTCTGCACTGACCAGGTAAACAAAAAAACGGTTAAACTGACTTATCATGGGGGGGGGGGTTCAATTTCCCGATAATCCACCAGTCCCTTCCGTTCCCATGCTTCACGCCGGTGAGGCAGTCGGCATGAACTTCGCTGCTGATCCGTTTATTTCCCGTAACTACCGCACCTTGTCCCCCGTTCAGCTTCATATCAATATGGGTATAATAGAGGCCGTTATTAATATTGGGCTCCAGCCCGGCAGAAAACAATTCATATTCCAGGATCCGTCCCGGTTTGGGAAACATGACTAATTCATTATACCAGGCCACGCCTGTAATAGAATCGGATCCCTGTAAAAGCTGGTGCTGAGAATTATAAATCTTGGTTGCCCATGCACTAAAGGGACCTGCGTAGTGCATGGTTGCGGAGTACAATACCAGGTTGCCATTTGAATCAGCCACGCTCACACAGCTTCCCCTGCTGTCTATGCCGGAAGTGATGGGCATGGGATTGGTGGTATTTCTGAAATCAATACCCGCGCTATCGCCGAAAATCCAGATGCTGTTTTGATCTTGTGCAGCGCTAAACAGTGGAAGGATCAGGAAGAAATACAATCTGATTTTCATCCAAATGATTTTAGAACAGCACCGGAGCTACTGATCCGGTGCTGTTTGAGTTCCTTATTTCAGGATAACTAATTTGTGTCCTTGAATGATTTGATTATTAAACAATCTTGTTACGGTGTACAAGCCCGGTTCCAGGTGTCCGGTTGTAATCCGGTAGGAATTCAGGTTTTCGGGCAATACAACTATTCCGGCCTCTCTCCCGGCATTGTCTTTAATCAGTAATACTTCGCCCTTTTTAAATACATGGTTTGTTGTATAGTTTACCTCCTGAGTTGCCGGATTTGGATACACCAGATCCCTCAGTCCCGAAGGTTTATCAAAATATTCATTTATTCCTACCGTTATCGTATCGCAAAGGGAGCCTGTAAGCGGGCCTAAATTATACTTAGGATTATTGGGCAGGCCGTAATAGGTGCGTTTGCCGCCAAGGTAAAAGCTGAATGGCCGGAAATCACATCCCACCCCGGCAATATCCGGATTATGCACCACGCCTAAGTTTTCATTGATGCTATTGCGCATGGAATCGGCATAGGGGTAGCTCCAAACGCTGGCGCTGATATAGGCTTGTGAATAATAGATCTTGCCATCGGGAGCTAAGCGAACGGCGCCATTATCTACAGGAAGGTAGGTGGTTGAGTCTAAGGTATCGCAGGAGGCGGGGATATCGGGGGCTGTCAGGTCATATTGTAAGAGGTAGTTGTGATTTCCAGAAGTGCCACCATAAGAACTTCTGCTCACATAAAAGAGATTTCCGTTCGGAGAATAAGCACCTTCCCAAAACACCCGGCTGAAATTGGAAACCTGTTCAGGGTAAATATTTCTGCTGAGTGTAATAGTCCCCTCGCATCGGTCGAAATGGAATTCGGACATATAGCCTCTCGTATTGATAAGCATGAAATGATTGTATGCAGGATGCCAGGTAATTTTAGAGAAGCTAACATCGGTCATGTCATTAAAATCAAAAACCATGGGACTATACACACTGTCTGCACTGACCAGGTAAACAAAAAAACGATTGAACTGACTTATCATGGGGGGGGGGGTTTTTAATTTCCCGATAATCCACCAATCCCTTCCGTTCCCATGCTTCACGCCGGTGAGGCAGTCGGCATGAACTTCGCTGCTGATCCGTTTATTTCCCGTAACTACCGCACCTTGTCCCCCGTTCAGCTTCATATCAATATGGGTATAATAGAGGCCGTTATTAATATTGGGCTCCAGCCCGGCTGAAAATAATTCATATTCCCTGTAACGCCCCGGCTTGGGAAACATGATAAGCTCATTATACCAAGCATCTCCGGTAATGGAATCGGTCCCCTGTATAAGCTGGTGCTGGGCGTTATACAGTCGGGTGGCATGAGATGGATAGGGGCCCCAGTAGGGCATGGTCGCGGCGTACAATACCAGGTTGCCATTGGAATCAGCCACGCTCACACAACTGCCTCGTCCATCCATTCCCGATGCAATCGGAACAGGATTAGAAGGGTTTCTAAAATCAATACCTGCGCTGTCGCCGAAAATCCAGATGCTGTTTTGATCTTGTGAAAAACAAATTATCGGAACGATAAAAAATATGTACAGGATTTTTTTCACAGAATTATCGTCTTAATAATGAGGACCCATGGTGACTTCTACTGATTCTTAGGACGATCCTTATCTCAAGGTAGGGATTTTGTGTCCTTCAACAAATAACTTGTCGAAAATTCTGATCAGAGCATGCAGACCGGGAGGCAGAAATCCAACAGCAATCCGGCAGGAATTCAGGTTTTGGGATATAATAAATTACTTATTTCCTGGATGGTATTATCCTTTATTACCAGCGCTTCACCATCCTTCTTTGCCTGATCCGTATTACTTATAAAAATTCATCTCTTCAATATAAGCCCAGACCGATTCAGGTAACATATAGCGTACATCTTTTTTCGCTTTAATGGCATCGCGGATAAAAGTGGATGATAACTCGATCAGCGGCGCTTCGACCAGCTTCACTTTGGGGTGACTGAAAAGTTCTGATTCGGTTTTTTCTTTGCGCGGATATACATACAGTTCATAGTGTTCGAGAATTTGTTCGTAGTTTTTCCACTTGTGAAAAGTTTCAAGATTATCGCTGCCCAGTATCAGAACGAAATGATGTTCGGGGTGTTTCTCGTGAAGGTAAGTAAGGGTATGAATTGTATAGCTTGGTTTTTCCAGCCGGAATTCAATATCGCTTGCTTTTATCCTGCGGTTATCGCCAATGGCCGTTTTGACCAAAGCCAGGCGGTGATGATCCTGCAAGAGTGTTCTTTTCAGCTTGTGAGGATTGTGTGGCGAAACCACCAGCCAGACCTGATCAAGATCGGTGAACTCGGAAAAATATCCGGCAATGATCATGTGACCGTTGTGAACGGGATTGAATGATCCGAAGAATAAGCCCACTTTCATCGTTCAGGAAAAATTATTTACGCTTATACTAATTGCTGCAGAAAATCATCGGTGATTTTTTCCGCCTCCTTCAGCGCATCATCAAGCTTGTCATTGATAATAACCTTGTCGAAACGGAAGGCGTAGGTAATCTCATGTTCTGACTTGGCGATGCGGGCTTTGTAGGAAGCGGGAGTCTCTGAATTTCTGGCGGAAAGTCTTTTATGAAGTTCTTCAACGGAGGGAGGCATGACGAAGACGGCGAGTAAACGATCGCCAAAAATTTTTTTGATCTTGAGTCCGCCTTCCACATCCACATCAAACAAAGCGATACCGCCGCTTTTCCATATCTTCTCAATCTCTGATTTTAGCGTGCCGTAGAAACGGTCGCTATATACCTCTTCCCATTCGACAAACTCATTTGCAGCTATCTTCTTTTTAAATTCTTCGACGCTGAGGAAATGATAATCCTTTCCGTCCGTCTCAATTGATCTTTTGGGTCTGGTGGTAGCGGACACAGAAAAGACGAGTTGCGGATATTTCTTAAGCAGGTGGTGAACGATGGTTGTCTTGCCGCTTCCGGATGGTCCGCAAAATAAAAGTAATTTCCCCTGGATATCCATCACAAGACATTCAGTAATAGTTCCTTCACTTTTTCAAGCTCATCCTTCATCAGCACAACGATCTTCTGCATTTCCGCGTCGTTGGCTTTTGAACCGATGGTATTTATTTCCCGTCCGATCTCCTGGGAGATGAAGGCAAGTTTTTTTCCATTGTTCGAATCAGAATTCAAGGTTTCAAGGAAATAGGAGCAATGCGAACGAAGCCTTACTTTCTCTTCGGAAACATCAAATTTTTCCACATAAAAAACCAATTCCTGTTCAATCCGGTTGCGGTCGATGTTGTTGGCCTGAATAAATTCTTCCAGCGAAAGGCTAAGCTTTTTCCGGACGAGTTCTGTCCTTCCCGCTTCAAATTTCTCCAGCTCCACTACCTTTTCTTCGATGCTCCTGATCCTCTCAACCAGGTCTTTCTGCATGGATGCTCCTTCCGCCTGCCTGAAAAGACTGAAAGCGTGAAGACCTTCCCGCAGGACATTCCGTACCGCTTGCCATTCCTCTTCGCTTACATTCTGACGGTCATTGTTCATCACATCGGGCATAGCCAAGATCAGTGACATCAGGTCCGATGGTCCGGTTTCGAATTCATCCCGCAGTCCTTTTAATTCATCCAGGTATGATTTGAAAGCAGATCTGTTTACGCTTGATTTTCTGGCAATATCCTGAGCATCGATGCTGATGGTCAGGTCCACCTTTCCGCGTTCAATTGCTTTGGCCAGCTCCCCGCGCAATTCAAATTCTTTCTCCCGGTAAAGCGGAGGCAGGCGCAGTGTCAGATCAAAAAACTTGCTGTTCACCGATTTGATCTCTACGGTAATCGTTTTCGTCTGGAAGCTGGCTACGGCTGTACCGAAGCCGGTCATGGATCGGATCATGGAAGTGGAGTGAAAAGAATGACAAAATTAGTTTAAGATTCCGTCTTCACAAGCGGCCTTTTATTGACCAGATATACGCCGGTAAAAATAAGTATGCAGGCGATGAAATGAATCAGACTGATTTTTTCCTGCAGAACCACATAGGAGATGAGTGTGGCGATGACCGGTTGAAGATAGATATAGTAACTGACCATCGAAGGACTGAGGTGTTTCAGTCCGAAAGTGTTGAGCAAGTAGGCGAGGAAGGTGGTAAAGAAGAGAACGAAGAAAACCGATAGCCAGACCGGCGGCGTAAAATCATTCCACTGAACATTTAGCAGGTCCGGCGCACCGAAAGGAATGACAAAGAGGCTGCCGAAAACAAAAGTCCATTTTATCACCTGTATCGTGCCATATTTTTTCATCAAAGACTTAGCCCGGACCATGAACAAAGCATAGAAGGCGGCATTGAGAAAAACCATCACATCTCCGGCTGCGGTGGAGGTCCCGCTTACATGGCTATACTGCAAAATCAATATGACCGCTCCGCCAAGTCCGAGAACAATACCGCTTACCTGAAACAAATTAAGTTTGTCTTTCAGGAGAAGAAAGGCCATTCCGCTGACCAATACCGGTGTTGAAGTCATGATCAGCGCGGCGTTGATATTGGAGGTTCTGCTCAAGCCCTCAAAGAATAAGAGTTGATTGCAGGCCACACCGAACAAACCCAGCTGGATGAATCTGAACAGATCTTGTTTTTCGATTTTTCTTGGATGAATGGTATACCTGTCAAGCAGGATGAAGAGCAGGGTAGCAAAAAGTACGCGAAGCAGGATGAATGCCGAAGGACTGAGGTATTGCGGCATGGCAATGCGGGCAATGCTGAAATTAGCGCCATAGATCAGGTTAGCGAAAAAAATGGCGGCATGCGCCTGCCTCTCAACTTTCATTTTTTGCGAAGCGCGGTTTTGGCCGCAGCTACGTTACGGGGGGAATTGCCGATGAAGATTTCATCATTGACTATGATGACGGGTCTTTTCAAAAAAGTATACTCAGCGAGAATATATTTACGATAATCTTTTTCGCTTAGCTTCTTTTGATTCAATCCCATGCTCCGGTATTTCAGGGCGATCCTGCTGAACAGCGCCTCATAGCTACCCGCCAGTGAGGCCATGTGGTCGAGCTGCTCCGCGCTGATATTTTCCGTTTTGATGTCTTGCATCAACACATCTTTTCCGGGCTTCAGCTCTTTCAGGATGCGGGCACAGGTGCTGCAGGTGCTCAGGTAGTAGATCTTTTTCATTTTATTCCGCGGCAATGTTAAGCTTTTCCGGCTTATGCACATTTGCTGTTCGTTAAACTTTTTCGCAAGGGGACCGCATACTGAAATCAGTGCTAAATTGCAGGTGGCTTTCAATAACCCGGGTATTGTGTTTTGGTCGCCACTGAGCGGCATATAGAACCGGAATAATGATCGGGTTAGATACACATCCTTAGCTTCGGCGCATGAAAAATTTTTCGAAGAAATTTGTCTCCCTGTTGATATTTCCGGTCATTTACTTTGCCGGCTCAGGAGATCTGTATGCCTCACATGCCATCGGCGCCGAACTGACCTATGAATGTATGGGTGGAAACCGCTACAGGCTGACCTATACGTTTTACCGGGATTGCACCGGCATTTCTGCGCCAAGCTCCGTAGATGTATCGGTTACGTCAAGTTGTTACCTGCCTGCTAATGTGGTACTGTTACCTGCCGCCGGTAGTCCGCAGGATGTATCCCCTGTTTGTTCAAGTATGGTTTCATATTGTCAGGGCGGACCCTTTAAAGGAATTGAAGAGTATATCTATGTCGGTGAAATCACCTTACCCGGAACATGTTTCGATTGGATTTTTTCCTATGGCGAATGCTGCAGAAATAATGTAATCTCAACCATTCCTCCCAATTCCACTTATAATCTTTACGTTTTTTCAAGACTCAATAATATGTACGGAGTTTGTAATAACTCGCCCGACTTCACCACTAAACCTATACCTATTCTATGCATAGGACAGAATTTCTGTTTTAATAATGGAACCACTGACATCGATGGCGATTCCATTACCTATCAGTTGATCACGCCACTTTCCGCATCCGGTACGCCGGTGGCCTACACGAATCCGCCCTATTCACATCAGCGACCATTGCTCACCAATTCCCCTCCGACCTTTAATCCCGCCACCGGTGAATTTTGTATGACTCCGTCCCAGAGCGATGTGAGTGTTTTTGCAGTGTTGGTCAGTGAATTCAGAGATGGTGTCTTAATAGGACAGGTAGAAAGAGACATCCAGATTCAGGCGCTTACCTGTCAGTCTTTATACCCAACGGTATCAGGAATCAATGGCTCTCCGGATTCATACAGAGATACGGTATTATGCGCAGGGAAGAACTATCAGTTTTTTATTGCCAGCAATAATGCTGAGTCATCGGAAATAACCTCATTATCATGGGACGGATTGCTTCCGGGAGCCGTGGTACAACAGAGGTATATAAGTCCGGATACACTTGTCATTAACTGGACCCCTTCTCCGCTACTTGTCCGGACACAACCTTACTGTTTGAATGTAAGTATCACCGACAATGCCTGTCCTTATCCGGGTGTAGTGACAAAAACCTTTTGCTTCACCGTTATTGACTCTCTGGATAGTTATTGCCAGACGGCGGATATACCCTTAGTCCGGACTGACCAGGCAGTGAAATTACATTCGTCTGACAGGAACTTCATGTATAAACTTGATTGGACGGACGAGGAAGTCTACACCGAATTCCGGATTGTTGACATCAGCGGAAGAGTCTTGCAAGCGAACCAGGTCGGGAGCAGGAAGGATTATTCGTTCGACCTGTCCTCTTTTCAATCCGGCCTCTATATCATCTGTCTGGATGGAACTTCGCGCTGGCGTGGACGCATTGTCAGGCATTGATTTCTGTCCTCAATCATTCCTTGTTCCGGTGTTTGTCCATGGCCTTTTCATGGTTTTTTGGCAAAAAATGATTAGGTTTGAAGCCTAGTCAGAATCCAGTGGAAAAAGCATTTGAAATAAAACTGCCCCAGTTTGAAGGGCCCTTCGACCTTCTGTTGTTTTTTATCGAACGTGATGAGGTCGACATTCAGAATATCGAGATTTCAAAGATCACGAATGATTTTCTGGATTATATCCATCAGATGTCTGAGCTTAATATTGAGTTGGCCAGTGAATTCATTCTTGTCGCGGCCACGCTCATGAGGATCAAGGCCAAATTGCTCTTACCAAGACCCGAGCTGGATGAAGAAGGAAATGAGATCGATCCCCGGAAAGACCTTATCGAGCGGCTTCTGCTGTATAAACAATATAAAGATGCTTGTGAAGAAATGCGTGTGCTGGAAGACGACCGCTCTCTGAAATCGCAACGTGGAAACATTCAGCGTGAACTGGCGGAGATCGCGCTGCAGAATTCCCAGGCAGAGGAGATGCTCAATCTTTCACTGTATCAGTTGCTCAACACCTTCAACAAGGTGATGAAACGTTTTGAGCAGGAGAAAAACAAGGTACACCATAAAATTGTCCAATACCCCTATACGATCGCGGAACAGAAGGAATCGGTAAGATCCATGCTCCGGGGCCGGGAAAAAGTTCCGTTCACTGAGATCATTTTTTCCTGTCAGAATAAAGTGCAGGCCATTTTCACCTTCCTCGGAATTCTGGAGCTGCTGCAGGAACAGCTGGTTCACATCACCCTGGGGCTGGGATTTAATAATTTCTGGCTGAGCGAAAGCTGAGCCCTGATTCCGTTATTTATTCATGCAACCCGACAGCAGGCAACTATTAAATACGTTCCGGCCTTCCCGGATTTTTCTGCCTGTCATCATCGGATTAGGTGCCGCGACTTATCTCTTGCTGAAAAATTTTGACCGCGAAGCATTCGAAAGCATAGAATGGACATGGAACAGTTCTTTCTGGATCCTCATGGCTCTTGTCATGATGGTGGTACGTGACGGCGCTTACATGATCCGTATCCGGGCCCTGACTGATGACCAGCTTACCTGGAAGAATGCCTTTTACGTGATTATGCTTTGGGAATTTGCTTCCGCTCTTGCGCCAGGAATGATCGGAGGCGGTTTCATCTTCGCCATTTTCATTCTCAACAGGGAAAGGATCAATATGGGAAGGAGCATCACCGCAATCATGTTGTCATCATTTCAGGACGGGGTTTTTCTTGCCGTCATGGCGCCACTGGTTTATTTCACCGTAGGCAAAGAGAGATTGTTTTCAACCATTGATGTGGACAATATCAGCCCGGTGAAATTCGGCGATGGATTTTTCTACACCTTCTGGGCTGTTTATTTTATCATTCTCGCCTATAAATTATTTGTTGCCTATGCACTCTTTATCAATCCGCGGTTCATCAAATGGCTTCTGATAAAAATGTTTTCCTTCCCCTTGCTTCGCCGCTGGAAATTATCAGCCCTTGAAACCGGTAATCAGCTGGTGATCGCTTCAAAAGGACTGAAGAATAAAAGCAGGAAATTCTGGTGGCATTCATTCGGTGGCACCTTCGTTTCCTGGAGCGCGAGATATACCATTGTAAATTGTCTGATCTTTGCCTTTCATGACGTACCTGTGGATCAGTTTCTGGTTTTTGCACGCCAGGTCATCATGGGTATTATCATTCTGATCAGTCCGACACCCGGAGGTTCAGGCCTTGCCGAGTTCATGTTCAGCGATTTTCTGGGCGAGTTCATCCCCAAAGGATTATCCGCTTCCCTCGGCCTCTTGTGGAGACTTATCTCCTACTATCCTTATCTGTTTATCGGTGCCATCCTTCTGCCACGCTGGATAAGAAAAAGATTTTCAAAGACGGAGATTGAGGAGGTGGTAAAGCCATCCTGATTCAGTCCGTAACCGGAGACCAGATCTCTTCCAGCACCTTATGTGATCTGATATTGCCGAAACCCGAAAGGTGCAACTCATAATATTCCAATATCCTTTCCAACAATTCTCTTTTTTCAGGAATGGGAATACCAAGGCACACGGAGAAATCAGGTAAGTGATACATGATCCTGTGAAAATGAATACTCAGGGGAGGGGCAAGAAAGAAGGGGTGAGGCGGCGATGACTTTTCAAAACATCCTTCCTGCAGATTGAATATACTTTGCATCTCCGAATAATTATTCACCGGAAAAAATCCGAGATACCTGCTGAGCTGAACCAGGAACAGGAGATGAAAATCCGGATTCGCCGGTTCATGAACATCCAGCCATTGTATAGACTGAAACAGAAAATCGAACAACTGAGGATTGGATTCCTCTTCGCGGATTGATTTAAAGAGAACTTCATTGATGAACATAGCCATCGAACTTTTCATTACGTCAAATGGTGTGCTCCGCAATGCCGGTGCTGACCTGATCTCGGATATCCTTTGTATTCCTCCGCGTTCCTTGTGGTACACCACCATTTCCACAAGGCTCAAAGCCTGAAAAACGGAAGGACGCACCTTCGCGTTCTTTTTTCTGACGCTGTTAACCAGGTAGCTCTGCATTCCGAACAGTTCGGTATAAATCTTTACCACCAGACTGGTTTCGGAAAATTCTGTCGTGTGCAGAACAATACCTCTTGTTTTGTGCAGCATCAGTTAGCGAATAACAATTTGGTGGTGCAACTTTCAGTACCGTCCGAATTCGTGACCAGTACCGTATAAATACCGGTTTGCACTTTTTCTCCCGAGAAATTGGTCCCGTTCCAGACAGCAGTACCGCCGTTTGCAACCGTATGATAGACGATATTGCCGCTAAGGTCCGTGATCTTGACATCGGCATTTTCAATCAGTCCCCGTATGGCGATCGGTCCGCTGTAATCGTGACGGACAGGATTCGGAAAAACATAATACTCTTCGCAGACTTCAGTGCCTTCTGTCGCATCAGCCCGGTAGGATACGATTCCCTTATCGGTACCGATGAAAACTTCTCCGCTTTTTTCGTCGATGGCAATAGAGGTGACCGCGTTCGATGGCATGGGTGAATTATCCATATTGAAATTCAGAAGCTGTTTCGTTCCGTCCGCTGACATTAAAAAGACACCTCCGTTAGTGGTGCCAAACCACTTGCGGTTGGCGCCATCGATACAAATGGCGGAAACGGCTTCGGTCTCGAGAAGATACTGCGCATTGCCGTCCTGTTCAATGATCACCCGCTGCGAATCAAAGGAAGTGCCGGAGAAAACATTTGCCGGATTATAGATGACCGAAACCCCTTTGTTGGTGCCTATCCAGATCGCTCCGTCTTTATCTTTGGCGATTGATCTGACGAACATATCGGGCAGTGCGCCTTCTCCCGGATTGCCGGTGATCCTCTTGAAATTATCATCCGCATTGGTGGAGGGGTTGTTTTCATTGAACACACCAAGACCTTGTCCCTGGCTGGCTCCCTCCCGGGCAATAAACCATTTCTGATTGTAATCGTCGACAATGATCTGATACAGTCCGAAGCGGGCCATGTCGGCATTGGGAATAACGAATGACTGCCAGCTTCCGTCATTTCTTCTGACCGACAGAGGAGAGGTGTTTCCTCCGGCAACCACCCACAGATCATTATTGTCATCAAAGCATACTCCGCCGGCAATAATATAATTCCCCAGTCCGCTGATACCTCTCAGCGAGCTGTTGGTAGCGCGGTATATTTCAGTACCTCCGTTCTCCCTGGCTTCCATTACACCAACACCCCAGCAGGCAAAGAAGGCATGGTTTGCATCGGAAGGGTCAACCGCGACGGAGATGAGCGCCGGTGAACCCAGACTAACTAAGGTATTATATATGTTGTCATTGCTGGCATCAAAAGTCTTCCAGCTGTTATTCTGGAAACGATAGACTCCGTTTTTTTCCTGATAGTTCGGCGCATCGCCGGTCAAAGAACCTGATGCCACCCATGTTTTTCCGTCCCTGCTGTCCATAGCCCATACCGCGGCCGAGCGGGGACCGTTCGGAGAAATTTTTTCAAGAGCATAAGGCCAGGACTGAAAGCGTATCAGTCCGTTGTTTCTGTCGGCAACCCAAAAGATTCCGGAATTATCCACGAATCCTCTGGAAATGGATGCATTGTAGTACATGTTGATATCCACAACATGGGCCTGAACACCTGAGGCGTTCCACGCCGATACCTTGAAGTCGTTCCGATATAACAGAAAACCGTTGTATGAATCCACGTGCCCGCCTTCATGATCATCATTCATATAGGGCATCCATGTGCCGTTGCTGTTTTCAAGCACCGTGTCTTTTGCAGGAGCCGCATTGGTTTTTACCGCATAGAATCTGCCATTGATGGCTGTAACCGATGTGTAGTTCGCATAGGGGCTCACCAGATTGGTTTCCAGTTGCCAGGCTGTATAATTGAAGATATTCGGATCATTATAGGAGGCTTTGTAAATTCCGCTGTCAGTAACGGCAAGCATATAGGTTCCGTCGAAGGCCAGGCCGTTTACGTTGATCGCGCGACCATTCTGACCGATGTAATAAGTGTCGCTGATCTCCCGTTTACTCAGATCGATGACCACAATACCGAATTCGCAGCTGAGGTAAGCCTTGCCTTCTGCAAAGAAGATGTGATTGATCTTTTTCCCGCCGATAATATTTTTCCGTTTTATGTCCGACAGGTTAACAATGCTTTTATCAGGAAGCAGGAGGTCGATGTTGGAAGTCTGATAGGCAATAAGCACAATACCCGATTGCTGATCGGCCTTAATTCCGGAGATTTCATGGTCTGATAGTCCGTTTAAGCGACTGAACAGGTTTATCTCACCATCCGCTTTGGAATAACTGAATACCCCGTTCTGGCAACCGGCGTAAATGGTACCGCCGCTTTCTGTCAGGTCAATGGTCTTGTTGAAAGGAATGTGTTCGCGCCATTGTCCTAAGGCAATCCCATGTTCCTGAGCACAAAGGGATAATGAACTAATGGCGGCCAAAAACACAAAAATAAATGGTCCGGCTATTGCTTTTTTCATGATTAAAATTAAAAAGAGGCGATGGAAAATAACGTAGTAAGCCTTTCTTTATTGTTTTAGAGGCGCCCTGTAATTACAGACATTAAAATTACAAATTTTGCGTGATCAGAAAGCGAATTATATGCCGCAGTTGAATACAAGAGGGATGGGTTTTTCAGACCGGATCCTGCTCCGTTTGGAAAATATCACCGGGCTTACGCTGACCGGTATGCTTACGAGCCTTATATTGTTGGGCCTCTGCACTCTCTTTGCAGGTCCGCGATGGGATTTATTCTACCATGGGAAAGGTTTTTCGGAACTGTCAGAAGCTCCTTTTGATTTAACCTTCGATAGCAGTCTGAGATACAGAATCCTCGCTCCATTGATGGGCTACCTGCTTTTTCTGAAAGGGCCCATGTTTAAATACTTCATGCTGGCTGTTCATGTTGTTTTTCTGTCTCTTGTTTATATTCTGAACAGGAGAAAGGGCCTGAGTCCTTTGGAAAGCTTCAGCATTTCCGCCCTGCTTGCCTTTTCCACCCTTTCATTCTATCAATTGTATTTTCCCGGATACACGGATCCGCTGTCCTATCTTATACTGCTGATTCTTCTTTTCTTTTACCGGAGACCAGTGGTGGCGGGCATATTCCTTACGCTATTACTTTTTAATCATGATAACACCTTGTTTCTTTTTCCGTTTTTATTTCTGTTCTTTCTGGAAGGGAATTACAGTCTTGGAAAAATTTCAGGGACCCTGCGTTTGTTTATCCCGCCCTTGATAGTGTATGCGGCATACAGGTTTTTCATTTCGGCGCAATCGGATACAGGATTTGACATGTCATATTATTTCAACAGGGAAAATCTTCGCTGGACATGGGATCATGTGGGAGAAAACCTCTGGTTCGGGATCTTTCAGGCTTTCAGGCTGGCATGGGTCTTTCCGCTTCTCGCTTTGTTAATTGATCTGAAAGAGAAGCGTTACGCCGAAATCCTGCTTATCCTGAGCTGCTTGGTTTGTGTCAACCTGCAGTTTGTGATCGCCTATGATATCTCAAGACTGGCAGGCCTGTCCTTTCCGGTCATTCTTTTTAGTCTGTGGAGAATCAGGGAATATGCCGGAAGCCGTATTTTCATCCGGCTCACATTCCTGGTTTTTATACTTAATCTGTTCGTGCCGGCCTATTGTGTGGGAGCGCTGGAACCCATGCATTATCCTTCCCTTTGGTGGTCGCTGCTTGAATCTGCCGGATTCCCGGCGGGTATTTACTGAAGCATTTCCTGAAACACCATGGATGGATAGCCATTGTTTCGAAGCAAGACGGCCTGATGATATCGCCGGATAGAGAAAGGGCTTGAAATATTCAGGGACTACCGGAAGCTGAAAAGCCTGATACAGGAATACGATGATTAGTAATTTATTATCAGGAATACCCACCTGCAGTAATTATTAATTTTCCGGAATAATGAGTAGTTCAGGAATGAAAAAATCTTAGTCAATACTACAGGCTCTCCTGATTAGCTGTTCAATTGAGTAAGCTGATAATATGTATATTTACTGGTCTTTGATGGGACCAGAGGATATATATACTAGTTATGCGCAATGCAGCGTTTGGAGGAAATTATTTTAATCTTAAGATGCTATGAAAAATATATTATTTAGTTTCATTTTCCTTCTTTCTGCAACATCTTCTAAATGCCAGAATTATCAATCAATATTCGGGCAGGACAGCACTCAATGGTTTATACTGGAGGAAATCATTGATGGAGCACAAACACGAATATATAATGCATATGATGGGATAGATTCGACAATGAACGGTCATGTTTACATGAAAGTACTTAATAGTTCTCAAACGACTGGCCTGATCAGAGAGGATACCACCAATGGTAAAACATGGTACTATTCATTTTGGACACAATCTGAAAAGATTATTATGGATCTCTCATTACAGTTAAATGATACCTTTTTTATATATCGTTCATGGATGGATTCAATACCTGCAGTGGTCGATTCAGTCTTTTTGATAAATGGTAAAAAACATATACGTTTTGATTTTCCGCTTTACGGATTTATAACAAAATTTGAATTTATTGAAGGCACGGGCCCCAATGCAGGTATTACTTACCAAGGTCAAACAAATGGGTGGTCCTACATTTCTGAAAATTTACTTTGTAAATATACAGACAGCACTCAGGTATATTCTAATCTCCAATTTAATGGAATGTGTTATGTGTCGCTAGTTGGAGTAAACGATATCTCGACTAAGACACGAGTTATTGCATACCCAAATCCTGTTCGGAGGAATGAATGTTTGAATTTGGAATACACAACAGATTTAATTAAAAGCGTTCATATGTTTGACATTTTCGGTAAGGAATTGATTCTATTGAACCGGAACCAAGTCTTGATCACGCAACCAAGTGGTATTTATTTCATATTGGTTAGTTATTTATCTGGAAAAAGCGAGAGAATAAAAGTGACTATTATTGATTGATTCGTAAACAATAATTTGCACATGCGCATAACAACGCCTTGGTGCCATGGCTGGCATGATGCGTGGCGTGCTTCCGCTGGTTTGTAGATTAAGGTTAAGCACACCAAAGAAAATTCTTGTCTTCGAATGTCGCAACAGCTCCAAATCGAAAAGCGTTTGAAACAATAAATATAAAATACAGAATTAAATAAGGGTAAAATGAAATCTATAACACTAAAATCAACTGGTGAAACAATCACCTTTGTAAAGACAGGTAAAGACACTAATGGTGCTTTTACAGAGGTTATCTGCACCATTCCTGCTGGACAGGAGGGTCCACCCCCGCATATTCATCTTTTGCAAGACGAAATTTTTGAAGTTATTGAAGGCAAACTTGAACTTTCGACAAAAGGCAGGAAAATTGTTCTTGAAGAAGGGCAAAGTTTTACTGTTAATGCAAAGACGGTACACACTTTTTCAAATCCGCTTGACAGAGAGACAAAGTTCAGAGCGACATACAAGCCTGCACTTGACATTGACTATATGATAAGGTGTAAAAATTGTTCAACTACCCTTGCCACAATTTTAGCCTTAGTTCACATTCTTCCATCGGTAATCTGTCGTTGAAGGATAGAAGATAATTTAGCCTCTCATAGGCAATTTCTCTGTTGATTAATTCCCGTTCTAGTAAAAGGTCGAATAACCAAAGGATTCCTCTTACATCTATATCTTGATTTAAACAAAACGTCCGGAGTTTTTTATCTCCGGACAAAACAAGTGCTTCAATCTTTTTCGAATAGTAAAATACCGTACGGTCTGCCGTTTCAAGTCCAGCAGGACAATTTAATAAACTAATTTCTTGCCATTCCTGGAAACTGAAATTATATATACTTAAAACACCAGCCTGAACGAATCCGGCTGCAACTCCCTTTTGTTGTGTATTTAGTTGGTCATAAACTTCTCTGGTTGTGTGGATTTCCATACCAAGATTGAACAAGCACCCCAGCAATCCTAACCTGATTAGGTCAATGAAAATATTTGCATCTGTAATTGCAATTTTCATTTTTTGTCAGCATCAAGATATTGTTCACGGAAATCACCAAGAATCTGATTATTCAATGCCGCAGCTTTGGTGGTTGAAATAACTTCTTGTGCAACCGCCCGGATAAGTAGCTGAATAAATCTATTGGACTTTTCTATTCCATCATATCCTTCCGCTTCTTCCTTTTTAAAAAACTGATTATATTTAATACAGAAGTATTTTAGGTAATGTTCTGAAATCAAGTTAAGAGCTTTTGCACGGTACATGATTGCAAGTAGTGATATGCCGAAATAACTTTTAATCAAACGTAGCTCCTTCACATAAACGGTTTCTCGTCTTCCGCCAAAATACTCCATTAATTTATCTTCCGGCAGAAGCATAGCCCCTGCAAATGCGTCACATAGTTTTTCGCTATGCTTCTCATCAAATTCAGTAAGGTCAAGAAATAAATGTCCTAATTCATGCAAAAGGGTAAAGCGTTTCCGTACAATTGGTAGTTCATTATTGTCGTTATAAACGATGACACCAATCTTATTTTCAATTGTAGTAGACATTCCTGAAAAAGACGGGTCAACTTCTGTTCTAAACACCTTAATGTTTTTTTCTTCAAGAAGTTCATATATATTGAAAATGGGGTCACTTCCGATTTTCAATATTTCCTCTCTCATAGTGGTGGCTGCACTTGAGATGCCTTCAATTTCCTTACCCGGCTTAATTTTATATGCACGAGGAGTAAATGGCAATTCGTTATCAATACCTAATAAATTTTCAAGCTCAAGGTATCGTTCAAGATATTCTACAGTTTGGCTTTTAACTTTTTCCTTTTCACGAACCGGTAGCTTTTTTAACTTACGAAATTCAACCTGTTCAAGGGATACGGATGGATTTCTGAAAAAGTAATCTATAGTTACCTTGAGAGCAGAACAGAGTTGAGAAACAATTTCACTATCAGGCTTCTTTATACCAGTTTCAAGCCGATTCAAATCCTGTTTGGATATAGCCTGATTCATCACATCAGATAACTCCTGAAGTGAGAAGCCACGCATTTTGCGAGCATTCTTTAACCTTTCAGGGAAGTAGTTCATAGTGAGTCTGTTAATAAATATGGAAGGTTTGTTAAAAACTTCTACTGGACAAATGTAAAAAAAGTTTCTTTTTTGTCCAAGTTTATCTATACTTTTGTTTCTTATGATAAAGATGGAGGTATACCACCAAAGATAAAACACGAAAGCCGATAAGTGCTGGCGGCATCTATCGGCTTTTAAGGATATAATTCTTAGCTGGAGGGCTTGAATTCCGGGTTGGTACCCCGGTTATTATCCATGCATTTTTTCGTAGGGCAATGATACAACGTTTGGACAAACTTCCAAACGTAATTCTCAATTATTCTACGAACTGCTGCCCGGTACTGATAACCCCTATCGTTAGGATTTTCCACGTGGGTTAAACAATTAAATATCAATACAATGATTCAAAATCCAAAGTACGTATTAAAGCAGGGTTCCAATAATCAATTTTATTGGATACTCACAGCAAGGAATGGTGAGCCCATACTGAAAAGTCAAATGTATGGTTCAAAACAAGGTGCCGCTGCTGGAATTCATAGCAGTCGGAACAATGTTGCTGACCGGAATTTCGACCGTAAAACTGCAACAAATGGTCAATTGTATTTTAATCAAGTGGCAACCAATGGTGAAATCATCGGAACAAGTGAAATGTATACAAGCATTCCTGCTCGTGAGAATGGAATTCAATCAGTAAAGACCAACGCTCCGATTGCGTCATTTGAAGATTTAACCGCTAAAGTTTATTAATATGGCAAGAAATGGTAAAATTGGTGATGGGCATCGCAAGGGTGCAGTGAAGGACAGAAGTCAAACATTCAATCCTAAAACAGAATCCTGGATAAAACGCCATGGTGAAACGGGTCGGTTTATGGATGGTAAGCGTGATGACAAACCTTTCAAAGGTGTCCGGAAAGAGAAATGACCTTAAATCATTCTCTTAAAGCCTTCCCCGTCCGGGAAAAGTGACGGATTTATTAATCTTTAAAAAAGGAGGTACTATGTATCTTAACAAATACAATACTACTCCCAACGATAAAGTGCGTTTATGCAAGGGCAACCTTTGCATTGAAGCAAGAGGTGAAAATGCCCGTCTATTGACATGTGCTTTTGTCATAGCTCTCATATGTATTGGTATTGCCGCTCTGTCGAGGGCATAATCGACAGGGATTAAATGAAGTAAGAGGGGAGTCAATTGGCTCCCCTCTCTTTTTCAAATCATTAATTTATTTTCAATACATTTGACCAATTTCGTACATGTCAAAAACAGGTTTATTATGCTTGGAGAAAAATTGAAACAATACCGGGAAGCCAAAGGCTTACTTCAACGCCAGGTGGCAGCCGAACTGGAGGTGGATACCGCCTACATCAGCAAGGTGGAATGTGACGAGAAACTGGTTAGCCGATTGCATCTCGGTAAGCTGGCAAAAGTCCTTGGGACTTCTGAGGGTGAATTAAACGCTCTATGGTTAGCGGATAAGGTGTTGTACACGGTGAAAGACGAAGCTGCCGGACTCAAGGCGATTAATTATGCTGAGGAAGAACTTTTGAAATTGAAGAAATCGAAACGATAATGATTACCGCTTTTAAAGTTATCATGTATGGCTTTTAATGAAAATACCAGAGTAAAACTCCCTGCTATCTTACATTTGTGTAGACTGGGGTATCAATACCTCTCTCTCTCCAAATCAGATTGGGATATTGAAACAAACATCTTCATCGGTGTTTTTAAAGATAGCATTAAACGTATTAATCCAGATGTAGAAGATTCGGGTATAAACCGATTATTGCAGGATGTTTCCTTAATGCTGGATAATGAGGATTTGGGAGAGGCATTTTATCAGCGTCTGATTTCAACTTCAGGGATTCGATTACTTGACCTCTCCAGCCCGGAGAATTTCAAAAAGAACAATTCATTTCATGTTGTAACCGAATTACCATGTAAAAATGGAGATGAGGAGTTCAGACCGGATATTACGCTTTTAATAAATGGAATGCCGCTGGCATTTACTGAAGTTAAAAAACCAAACAATCAAGAGGGCGTACTTGCTGAACGGGAACGTATCAACACCCGTTTCAAAAATAAAAAGTTCAGGAAGTTCATCAACATCTCTCAGGTATTGGTGTTTTCGAACAACATGGAGTATGATACTGAATCCATTGAACCGATTCAGGGTGCATTCTATTCCACTACTTCGTATTCTACTGCCAACTTTAACTGTTTCCGGGAGAAGGAGACCTTTGACATGACTTCCCTTTTGCTTCCAGAAAATGATGACCTGGAGAACTTCGTACTGAGAGATAATAACCTTAGTGCCATCAAACATTCTCCAGAGTTTATAACCAATAAGGAACCTAATACTCCTACAAATAGAGTACTCACATCTTTGTTCTGCACGGAACGGCTGTGGATGCTGCTGAAATACTGCATAGCTTATGTTCAGGAAGAGAAAGGACTTGAAAAGCATATTATGCGTTATCCGCAGTTATTCGCAACAAAAGCGATAGAGCGGAAACTGGATGAAGGCGTTAGGAAGGGTATCATATGGCATACACAAGGAAGTGGGAAAACCGCCCTATCCTATTTTAACGTAAGATACCTGACCGATTTTTATCAAATGAAAAATGTAGTTCCTAAATTTTATTTTATAGTTGACCGTATCGACCTGATGAATCAGGCGAAGCGTGAATTTACGAGCAGGGGATTAGTGGTTCATACGGTTGATTCGAAGGATGAATTAGTAAAGAATTTCAGAACGCGACAGGCAATCCATAACTTGTCCGGTAAGAAGGAAATTACTGTTGTAAACATTCAAAAGTTCAAGGATGACACGGATGTTCTACAGGCAAATGATTATGATATTTCATCACAACGAATTTATTTTCTGGATGAAGTTCATCGGAGTTATAATCCAACTGGCAGTTTCCTTGCAAATTTGTTTAACTCCGACCGGAATGCAATCCTTATAGGTTTAACCGGTACACCGTTAATCGGGAAAGACCGCACATCCAAAGCAACATTTGGTGATTACATCCATAAATATTATTACAATGATTCCATAGCAGATGGTTATACCCTTAGATTGATAAGAGAGGATATTGAGACCACGTATAAATTCCATCTGAAGGAAGCCCTGAAGGAAGTTGAAATCCTGAAGGGGGATGCTGATAAGCGGATTATTTACGCCCATCCAAAATTTGCTGAACCAATGCTGGATTATATCATTCAGGATTTTGTGAACAGCCGGATTCGGTTTGGTGACCATACTATTGGGGCAATGGTGGTTTGTGACTCATCCGAACAGGCAAAGAGACTTTTCGAAATTTTCGTGAATAAGTACAATCCCACACAAAAAGTGATTGAAGCAGTTCAACCGTATAAAATTGCTGCTGACCCCGTTGTTGAATACAAGACAAATTATGGAGGCGATAAGCCAAACCTTAGGGCAACTCTTATATTGCATGATGTTGGTACAAAACAAGACCGGGAAGATGAAGTAAACGATTTCAAGGATGGAAACATCGACATCATTTTTGTTTATAATATGCTTTTGACAGGATTCGATGCGAAGCGTTTGAAAAAACTGTACATCGGACGAGTAATCAAAAACCATAATCTCCTTCAGACTCTTACCCGTGTTAACCGACCCTATAAAAAATTCAAGTTCGGTTACGTTGTTGATTTTGCAGATATAACCAAGGAGTTTGACGTTACCAATAAAGCCTATTTTGATGAATTACAGGCGGAACTGGGGGATGAAATGCAGACGTACTCCAACCTCTTCAAATCGAAGGAAGAGATTGAAGCGGAGCTTCGGGATATTAAAGAGCAGTTATTTCATTATGATTTAACGAATGCTGAGATATTCTCCCAGCAGATTAGCCAGATTGAAGACCGTAAACTCGTTCTTGCAATCAAAAAGGCATTGGAGAGTGCAAAGAACCTTTATAACCTGATTCGCTTGTATGGGCATTTTGATATTCTGGAGAAGGTTGATTTTAAAAAGTTAAATCAATTATACGGGGAAGCTTCACGACACCTTGATTTACTTAACCTAAAGGAATCCGTTCAAAACAATGTAGATACTACCAATTTACTGAATGTGGCTCTGGAGGATGTGGTGTTCATGTTCAGGAAGGTGAGCGAAGAAGAAATGGTGATTGCGGATGAGTTGAAAGACATGCTCCGTAAAACCCGTGAATCATTAGCCGGGAACTTTGACCAGAATGACCCACAGTTTGTTAGCTTGTACGAAGAGCTGAAGCGTCTTTTCGATAAGAAAAACCTGGATGAGATTACCCAGGATGATATGAAGCAGAATATCGGCTCTCTTCAGGTGATATACGATAAAGTAACTGAACTCAACCGGAAAAATAATCTGCTGAAAGCCAAATATGAAAATGATGCAAAATATGCCAGGTTGCATAAGAGAATTTTAGAGCGAGGTAATATATCGAAGCGTGAGAGTGAAATTTGTGAAACATTGCTCGATGTGAAGGCTCAGGCTGACGAGAAGGTGATGATAAATACAAGAATGTTAGAGAATGAAAGCTATTTTGAAAAGATGCTCATTCAAATGGTAATCGGTAGCTTTTCTAAAAATAAAATAGAATTAGACCCGGAAACAGCAAAATATATAAACACATGCCTTGTGCGTGAATACATGAACGAATACCAAGGACAACCAAGATGGTAACACAGGATTTTACAGCGAAAACGAAAGAGTTAATTGATAACCTGAAGGGAGTTTGTACTTCCTATGGGTTGGGGAATGATGGGAATGAATTCAAAATCATTACCCAGGTGTTTCTATATAAATTTATGAACGATAAGTTTGGCTATGAGGTGAAACAGCTCGAACCCAAACTCAGAGATGCGGAAAGCTGGGAACAGGAAATAGCAAAATATAGCGACAAGCAGTATGAAATGCTGTTACTCCGCATGAACCCCGATAGCGCAAAGCTAAAGCGGGAACATTTTTTATCCAATCTGTATAATAAACAGGACGTTGAACAGTTTGCCAAGCTGTTCGATGATACTTTACGGGATATAGCAATATTCAACAATGATATTTTCTCCGTAAAAACCGGAACCGGAGCAAAGATTACATTGTTTGATGAGTTGAGTAATTTCATTTCTGACAGCTCCCAGCGAGATAACTTCTGCAAAGCAATTGTAAACCAATTGGTGAATTTCAGTTTTGAAAAAATCTTCAACCAGAAATTTGATTTCTTTTCTACGATTTTCGAATACCTCATTAAGGATTACAACAAGGACGGTGGTGGGAAGTATGCGGAGTATTATACCCCGCATGCGGTGGCAAAAATTATGGCTGCCATTTTGGTAAATAAACCCGTTAAAAATGTTACCTGCTACGACCCTTCAGCAGGTAGCGGTACGTTATTGATGAACCTGGCACATGCCATTGGAGAAGACCGTTGTACAATTTACTCCCAGGATATATCACAGAAGTCTTCCAGCATGTTGCGCCTGAACCTTATCTTAAATAACCTGGTTCATTCCATTCAGAATATTATTCAGGGGAACACTATGCTTACTCCATACCACAAGGTTGGGGATAAGTTAATGACCTTTGATTTTATCGTAAGCAACCCACCATTCAAGTTGGATTTTAGCGACTATGTAGAAGACCTGAATACAAAACAGAATCACCAACGTTTCTTTGCCGGGCTTCCTAATGTTCCCAAAAAAGACAAGGATAAAATGGCGATTTACCCCTTGTTCATTCAACACATTATGTTTTCTCTTGCACCCAATGGTAAAGCTGCTATCGTAGTGCCTACCGGATTTATAACTGCTCAGAGCGGTATCGAGAAGAAAATAAGAGAGAAATTAGTTGAAGATAAAATGTTACGTGGTGTGGTAAGCATGCCCAGTAACATCTTTGCCACCACCGGTACAAACGTAAGTATCCTCTTCCTGGACAAAGCTAATATCAAGGGGGACATTGTATTGATGGACGCTTCCAAACTTGGAACCACTGTAAAGGAAGGAAAGAATCAGAAGACATTGCTTTCTGAAGAAGAAGAAACACTTATTATTGAAACGTTCAACAAACATCAGTCAAAGGAAGACTTCACGGTGGTTGTTTCTTATGAGCAAATTAAAGAAAAGAATTACAGTTTCAGTGCCGGGCAATACTTTGAGGTCAAAATTGAGTACACGGACATTACACCGAAGGAGTTTGAAGCGAAGATGAATGACTTTAAAACTACTTTAGAAACCCTTTTTTCGGAATCTAAAAGTTTGGAAAAGGAAATTCAAAAACAATTAAATGGGTTGAACTATGAATAAAGCTATCCCTGCTTCAGAATATTGTGTGAAAGTATTTGATGGTACACATGACACACCTAAGCCAGTTTTAAATGGTTTCCCTTTGGTCACTTCTAAAAATATATTGGGCGGAATATTGAATTTAAAGAATACATATAATATATCAAGTGAGGATTACCTGGATATTCAGAAGAGAAGCAAGGTTTCTCAATGGGATATTTTATTTAGTATGATTGGCTCTGTTGGGGAAACCTACATAGAAAAGACTCCGAATATCCCATATGCTATTAAAAACGTAGGCGTCTTTTCATGCCATGATGAGTACAAAGCAAAATGGCTTTACTATTATTTCAAAAGTCCTCAAGCAAAACAGCACATCCAAAACTATCTAAATGGTGCGGTTCAAAAATTTTTGCCACTTGGTGCACTTAGAAGTTTTCCTGTATTGCCTTACTATGAAAGTTACATTCCCATTGTTGATTTGTTATCCGCTATAGATTCCAAAATCGAACTCAACAACCGCATCAATACTGAGTTAGAAGCAATGGCAAAAACGCTTTACGATTACTGGTTTGTGCAGTTTGATGTTCCCTTCGACTTCTCTCAGGGCAAACCCGATAAAAATGGAAAGCCCTACAAATCCAGTGGCGGAAAGATGGTATGGAGTGAGGAGTTGAAGAGAGAGATTCCGGTGGGGTGGAATCCTGGAACTTTAACCGATATAGCAAAAATTACAATGGGGCAATCGCCTCCAGGAGAATCGTACAATGAAGCAGGTGATGGAATCATTTTTTATCAAGGTTGTACTGATTTTGGAAATAGATTTCCTTCCATACGCCAATATACCACTGCACCAACTCGTCATGCAAAGGCTGGTGACATATTGCTTAGCGTAAGGGCACCAGTAGGAACATTGAATATTGCTAAAGAAGACTGTTGCATTGGAAGGGGTTTAGCTGCTCTAAGCAGTATATCAAACTGTCAAGCATATTTATTTGAAGTACTTCGCAACATGAAACAAATTTTTGACAGAAGAAATGTTGATGGTACTACCTTCGGAGCTATTACCAAGGATGATTTATTTTCACTACCTGTAGCAATTCCATCTGAGTCTATCTTGAAAAAGTATCAAGAAATAACGACCCCCATATTTGAGCGACAAAATATTATTGAGTGGGAAAATATAAAACTTGGAGAGTTAAGAGATTGGTTATTGCCAATGCTAATGAATGGGCAGGTAAAAGTAAATGAAGTTGAACATGCTTGAACAATTTGAAGATGTAGATTTATTGTGGAAAGAATTTCTGAGGGCAGCTAAATTATTTGCCGAGAGCAGAGATGTTTATTCATCACCGAGTGATGCTTCAACATATCAAATTGAAAAAGTGGCTAATGATGTTCTACATCTAAAGCGCATTGAAGCTGGCTCATCGGAAACAATTGGAAAGCAAAAGTTTACCACTGCAATTAAGCGAATCAAAAGTCAGTTACCTGTGATACCAAAAGGAGGTATTTATGACCATGTGATTGAAGAAACGACCATTGTGATGCTATTGCCGATGTTAGATTGGAGTGTTGATGGAAAATCAATACATGTGACGAATTCAAACCGATTATCCTTTGTTAATGAAATTGATGAAGCAAAAGATGATGATGTAAACGGCTTTAGATTACAGCTTTCACGTATCAGAAGGGGTCAGAATAAATTCAGGTTTAATCTTTTTAAAGTATACGGAATACAGTGTGTTATTTCCAAATGTAATGTTGAACAAGTGTTACACGCCTGTCACATTTTTCCTCATAGTGTTTCTGGTGACAACCGTGTTTCAAATGGAATTTTACTCAGGGCGGACTTACATGAACTTTTTGACCTGAACCTTATAGCAATTCATCCGGACACCAAACGGGTTCATATTTCAAAACAGTTGAACAATACTGATTATCGAAGTTTTGAAGGTGTTGATGTGAAGAGTCTACAAGGAAAATGCTCAATAAATGAAACTGCGCTTATAGAACGTTGGAATAACTTTGTTCAGTAATGTCAGATAAGTAGCAGTTGCTTCTTCACTGCAATGGCTTGGGTTTTAATTATCATCCCGCTCCAGTTCAACAAGAAGCTCTTCATTCCCCAAACGGTACCAATGCCTGAAGATTACCGTGATCAATCTGATCAGGAGCTTTTGTATGTTCCCTGGTTCTTTATTCTTGTTTTTGTATGAAAACAGATTGATAAAATTCAACAGCAGCATCAGACTGTCTCCACCGTTTTTTTTGATCTGCTTTACTTTATAAGCTGTCCGTTTGGCAAGGAATGAGATTGAATCGGAACAAAAATGATTCACGTGCACCGGCACCTGCCACCATCCCCAGTATTTTCCAAATATGGCTGCAGTAATTGAACGGTAATTGGGTACGAGAATATAAACTTTACCTCCCGGGGTTAAGATTTTTCTGAGGGATAGAAGCACTTCATCGGGATGCAGGAGGTGTTCAAGTACATGGGATAAGATGATGACATCATATTTTTTTTTACACCCTTCAATGTAATTCTCCACACTGCTGAGCTGTACATCCAAACCGCGTTCGCGGCAGTACTCAACAGCCTTCTCGCCGATATCTATACCGCTTACCGTATATTCATTCTTCAGTTCATCAAGCAGGTAGCCGAACATGCAACCTATTTCCAGCAGCTCAGGGTATCTGTCGGGGGCGGAATGCTTCCTTATGTATGAGGCCATCGACCTGGATCGATATTTTTTTTCACCGAGAGCAAGCAGGTGAACAGGATACAGGTAAGTCCCTCTGTAGATTTTAGAAAGATCTTCATGGCTTAGCTCCGGATAGGTTATGCCGTTCCCGCATTGAATGCATCGGACGATGGAATAAGGTTTATCCGTATATACCGACCGGATGCCGCTGTAAAGTAGTTCGGCTTCCTTCCCATTGCAGCAGGCACAGGTTATTTTCTCAGTTCGCATCAGCTTCTGTCAACGAGTCCCAGGGCCGCATTACCATTAGACAAGGCGAATTGTTGGGGAAAATCCGGGTATGCAGGCGGACTAATGATTTCATTTAATAGCAATCTCTTGCAAAGAGTTTCAACTTCTTCAACACGAATTAATTTCATACATTGATTGTCGCCTTTGCAGGGTGGCGTGAGGAATTCGTGGACACAGGGTGAACAGTAAATGTTTTTGTACAATCCGAAAGCATGCGGGTTTTGTCCGTATTGTGAGGGTGATGCGGGGCCAAAAAGACAAACCGTATTTTTTCTGAGGGCGAATGAAATATGCATAGGCCCTGTATCATTGGTCAGCATCAGCCTGGCTCCTCCAATGAGGGCGAAGAGTTCTCCGAGTGAAAGCATTCCCGCTGTGTTATACACTCTGCCGGTTCCCGGACCGTTCAGCATGGTCATGAGTTGCCCGGTCCAGTCCTTCTCTGTGCCGGAACCAATAATATAAAAATCCATCAGGGGAAAACTTTCAGAAAGGTTCCGGATGAGACGGGCGTAGTTCTCCAATGGCCAGCGTCTCTCAATACGAAGGTCGGATGCATTCGGATTGATGATCATGTAGTCTCTTTCATCAGAGGGGTTAAGAGAACGGATAAGCTTCTTGCAACTTTCTGTTTCTTCTTTGCTTATCCGGAATGGATATAAGCTATTGCTTATCTCCCTGCATCCTACGAGTCGCGCCATCTGCAGGTAGGATTCAGCGATCGGAGCCCTTGAATTGAAAAACATCATATGTGTGTAAACTCCCATTCTGATATTCCTTTCCGCCCTGTAAAAGCCCAGACGATTCCTGGCCAGGCTCAGGGTTGCCATCACGGTGCTGTAATACGAATAGGTTTCAAGATCTATGTACAGATCGATTTTTTTCTTCCAGCATTTCCGTATCAGCCTGAGAGTGGAAGTCATAACAGTTGTCATCCCGGAGTCATCAATAATCCATACATCATTGATGGAGGCTACTCTGCGCAGGAGTTTTTCATTGGCTTTTGACGTGACAAAATAAAGCTGCGCCCTTGGAAAACTCTGACGCAAGGTCTGTAACAAGGGAGTTGCCTGTATGATACTGCCCATCCCCAGGAATTTGCAGACTACAATGCGTTCCGGTATTTTATCAAAGGAATGATCAATACCGAGTACCTTACCCAGTATCCTTGCGGCAAGATTCAGAACATGGACAATCAGACGTCCAAGCCATTCATCCAGTAAGATCTTCGACTTAGTTTTCAAGTTCCGGGTCTTTATCCAGTTCTGCTGATTGCATTTCTACCCCCGACTCCAGAGGATAGAATGAGATCCAGTTTGGTTTTCTTGTAATCCAGTTATATTGAGAACACATTCTTATCCTGTAATACTGCATCTCCTCCGTATTCCGGATGGTAAAAATGAAACTTCCGTAACGATGATCGCCTGAGCCATAATTTATGAGCATGCGGGCATTCTTGTCTCCGCTTGCGCGTGCCTGAAGTAACAAATAATCGCTCTTCGCGGCATGAACAGGAAGCGCGAGACGAAATTCCATTTCCTGACCGATCGTTTGTAATCCTTCCTGCAATGATGAGATTTTTTCAAATGGAACACTCTTTTCCAAACGATCGGCATTAGCCCAGAACCAGGGAATCAAGCCCAGGCGGTCTTCTTTCGCCTGTTGGGAGTAAAGATCAGGAATGATGGAAGCTGATTTCAGTTCCAGGCTGTTCAGGGCATATTGTCCGGATCCCGGCAATTGTATTTCAAGACTGCTCAAGGTGTCGTCGCCTTCTCTCCTGTCAAGGATAAAAAACATTTCGGATGATCCATGGTTCAGAAACTGTTCTGTTTTTCTTTGTTGAATTCCTTTATTTCCTGAATATCCTGCGATTGCCGCTATCTTCCCCTGTGTATCCGAAGTGATACTGAACTGCAGATAATAATTCAGGCTGTCGTATAAAGGCAAGGCTGAAGCGAGTACATTTTTTATGATCACTTTTTCTTCTCCAAAACTGCTGATATGCAAACTGTCTGTCAGTTCTCCTCCTCTTATCACGCTTTCATGTATCGACCGGATGCCAGACAGGGAGGCTTGTGGAAGCCGGATGTCCTGATCTTTCCTTAGCCAAACCGAATGCCCGCCAATAATGGCGAAGGGGCGGTAATTTTCATATATGTATTCAGTTATTTTATAGTGCCGCAGTGTATTGGGAATCCCGTCAAGGTTGTCCCAGAAGCCCGCCGGAACATTGGAGAATATCACAACGGGAATATCGTATGCGGAAAGTCCGTTAAGAAAGTACTCCTGCATTCGATCGTTGTGGGCCGTATGCGGTATCTGGCAGAAGAAATCCGGGCTGATTCTGTTCAGATAATAATAAAGCATGGGAGTATTGCTGAAGTCCAGGAAGGTCGATGTCCGGGGAAAATTGGAATTGAAAAAGTCATTCAGCGACGTGTACCTGTCCTTTTCCGCTGCCCCTATATTTATTCTTTCGGTTTTCTTATCAACGGCTTCCGGAAAAAGAGGCTGTTCATATTTCAGAACAGATGCATGATATAAATTATTTCTGCTCAGATCAGGAGTGTTGAATTTGTAATGGCTGAGAATGAGTGTTCCCAGGAAGATAAAGATGGTAAAAGAGATCGTTTTACAGTTTCTCATCCTTGAACTGAGAAAAAGTGCGGATGCGAGAATGAAAAAACCATAACTGGTAAGAGGTGTGTCCCATTGTTCTGCCAATGTGTGACGTACAAGACCTCGTTGAAAATTACTGAAATAAAAGATGATCAGGAAGAGGAGAGAGATAGCGGGCAAGCTTAACTCAGGGTTCTTGTGTTCGGCTCTCTTCAGCTTAAGCACAACCCATGCGCCAGTCATCAGAACGGCAAGAGGCAGCAAAAAGTACAAGCTGAAATAGGTAAGGTCTTTTGAGTTTGAAAGGTCTCTGAGTCCATAGCTTTGGAATGACTCCATATATCCTAAAGCCATGCGGAGTTTATTCATGATGCTACCATCATATAAGATGGAAGTGGAGACGAAGATGAGGATTAGGGCAAGCAGCGTTATTCCCAGTCCTCTCAGCATTTGAACTCTTCCGGATCTGAATTCAGGGAAGAAGAGAAACATCAGCGCGAGGGAGCTGATCCCGGCCACAAGGTTGGATGTACCCAGATCAATCCTCCAGAACAGCATCAGGACAAGTAGCATAAAAAAGAGGAGATAGCTTTTCGTATCCGGCTTTCGGTAAACATTGATCAGTGCAAGGACAGTCAGCGGGATAAAGTTGAAGTAAGAGGGCAGCAAGAGGTCGGAAAAAGGATAGAACAAAGCAAAGAACAATGCAATGTAACCGTTCTGAGTAAAGTTCAGGATAAAATAGTATACTGTCAGTGTTAGTATTGAAGCAATGATAAACTGGTAAACCGCACCGCCGAGAGGGTGGTATCCGTTGATGAATGAATAAAGAAATCCGGTTCCGAAATCAGAAACCGCGTGTGAGCTGAAGGTGTCCAGAAAGGGAATTTTTCCGAATTCAAAAAATTGTTGCAGCGGCAGTATCCTGTTCGCGTCTTCAAACTGATCAATAAGGGGTGATACAAAGGCGGAATAAGTAGCAAGAATACTTATGCCGAGACAAAGTGCGGGAAACCATGTTCTGAATAAAAGCATACTCAAATCCGCCGCTGCCTTGCGTTCTTTTCTCCATTGGTAGTTCCTGTAAAGACTCCAGATGGAAAGCAGAGCCAGGAGCAGCAGGTATATTCCTGACAAGCCGGTTTCGTGGATCTCCCTCTGATTGAGTACCATATAGATCTCGCTGGCAAGAACGCTGAGTAAGGGTATAAGTGCGAAGGGCGTGGAGATAATGATATTGCCGCTTAATCTCGAAGATGTGAGCGGATTATTCTGATGGATCAGGAGGTAAAGGATGAGTAAGACGACAGTGCCGATCAATACGAAGACGGGAAGCGACTGCGTCTCCGGATTCCCCGATAAATGAAAGAGGGATAATTGCAGAAAATAGAACGCAAAAGTGAGCGATACGAGCCAGACGAAGAGCGTCTGATATAAGCCTGGATCAAAGCCGGAACGGAAAATTTTCTTGAGGATGATTCCGGAAAGGGCTGCGAGCTGAATTGCCAGGATGAGAAAAAGACTGTCTGTTAAATCGGCCCCCATTAGATGAAAGTACATGAGACAAGCTCCTGCGGCTGATGTAACATTGATAATTCTCAGATCGCTAAGGTCAGCGAATGAGCCAAGTCTTTGAATAAACCAGGTGATCCCGGCAAACAACAGGCTGAATACAAGAAATCCTTTATAAAAAGTAAAGGTTCGTAATCCGATGTCGACACCTTCCGATGTGGCTGCCGAAACAGCCCTTCCGGTAAAATGTCCGAGAGAAAAATCACTTTGATGGAATAACTGAAAAGTGATGTAGGCGGAATAAAAAAGCGCAATGAAAATGAAATCCCTTACCGCGACAGAGGTTTTAAAGAAGAAAAAATTTTCTTGCCTGTGTATCATAGAAAAATTCCTGACGGGATTTGCCGCGATTAAATTATGAAAAAGCCCTGTTGAATGGTGACAGCTGAAATTGAATTATTAGCCGGGGATGTGTATAATGTTCAGGGTAGTTTTTTCCTGTAAACTTCAAACCTTTCGTTCTCCCAGACCAGCGAATAGGCGGATTTATTATGATCAAGATATTCATTCAGAAGCGGGTCCTTAAGCGGGTCGGAATTTTCTTTTTTAGACCTGACCACCACCGATACATTTATCCGTCTGAACAATCCGGTATTTCCGGCAAGGGAATAATTCCTGATGAGGTAGCTGGTTTTTCTTTCCCCGTACAGTGCCATTGCCCGCGCTCTGGGAAAGACAATAACGTCATCCTTACCGGTATTATTGCGGATGTATCCGAACATTTCTTTGGCCTCCGGACTTTGCGGTCCGTCAGGAAGTATATTCCTTTCATTCCATATCAATGCATACGAATTAAGGTGTGGGAAAAACAAGACAAGCATCATGATGCCTGCGGCCGTATTCACTTTATTCCGGCTGATGAGTCCGGTATAAAACCTGATCCCTTCAATAAGATACAAGATGAGCAGGGGGGAAACCGGGAACAGGAAACGAAATCCGCCGGATGAGTATGGATAAGCGCCAAGTAGAAGAAGGTAGAAGAGGAAGAACCATTCCGGTATGGCCCGGAGTTTTACAAGTCTCAGGATATATCCGCTTACAATCAATGCGGCGCAAAGCCATTTCCACAATGTTCCATTCACGAACGGAAGCCGGAATATGTTTTGACATTCCGCGGCATACTGGTTCAGATTGCTGATAAACTGCATTTCATTTACTGATGCGGCGCTTGAATAAAAACCGGAGATCCCTCTGAGAGGAACGGGAAAAAGAATGGAATTGATCAGGAAAAACAGGGCCGCGCAAGACAAGATATAAGTCAAAATATTTTTTGTCATAAGCATGGCGGTACTCCGGTTTCCGGCTTTGTTGAAATTCAAAAGCAGATATATCGTGAGTGCAGGGATCATTAACAAACCTGCAATTCGTATGGAGGCAAGAATGCCCGTGAAGATTCCTGCAAGGATCAGGTGTCTTAGGCTAAAGTCTGGTTTTCTGCAAAGCAGAAATAATCCGGTGAGCAGGAGGGTGAATGGTATTTCGGAAAGTATTTGCGCTTTCAGGTCCAGCGTAGAAGGATGGAACGCGAAAAACATCAGCATGAAGAAGGATAGTCCTGCCGGCAGGTAAAAGGTATAATACCGGAATACCAGAATGGACAGCCAAATCAGCAGCAGACTCAGCAGGATGAGATATGGTGCTATTTCATATCCTGAAATCGCGTAGACCGGACTGATCAGAAGAGGGAATCCGGCAGGATAGGCCGGTACGGCAAATTTATCACTTGTCTGAACAAGCCCGTTCAGTGTCTGGGGATTTCCTCTTACAATGTTTCCCGCCTGGATGAGGTACTGGGCGAAGTCGTCACCCCAGTCATGACCGTTCCGGATATTAATAAACAGAAGCATTGAAAGAACGATGAGCAAGAGGACTGAAAACTTTCTTTGCATGCTCTGCGAATATACAAAGCCATGATGAATCCTGCCGGGATATTGAATGAGGCATTGAGTATAATTGCGGGAGTATGTATCCTGCCTTATACATAAAGGCGCCGGAGTACCCTGATTTCAATCAAGCGCCGGATCTCCATAAATTACCCGGCTCAATTTATCATTCCAAGGGCTTTTAATACCTTTGCCATATGATCTCAACAAAGCAGGAATCAATTCTTGTGATTGGAGCCAACGGGCAAATCGGAACCGAACTGGTTGCCGGACTTCGTACGATTTATGGTCCATCACAGGTTATCGCCACCGATATTAAAGAAGGCCATACGGAAATTAAAGACGGAGGGCCATTTGTCCAGCTTGATGTCCTGGATTTCCCGGCAGTGCATGAACTTATTAAGAAGTATAAGGTCGGCCAGGTTTACCTCCTGGCTGCTTTATTGTCGGCAACCGCCGAAAAGAAGATCAAGTCGGCATGGAAGCTTAATATGGAAGGATTGCTGGGACTGCTTGAAATGGCAAAAGAAAGCGGATTCAGGTTGTTCTGGCCCAGTTCTATAGCTGTATTCGGAAACAATACGCCCAAACAGAATACGCCTCAGTATACCATTATGGAACCGCAAACCGTCTATGGAATCAGTAAGCTTGCCGGAGAAAGATGGTGTGAATACTATCACAAACACTTTGGCGTTGATGTCAGGAGCATCCGCTATCCAGGTTTGATTGGCTACAAAACCGATCCCGGAGGAGGAACAACGGATTATGCCGTACATATTTTTCATGAAGCGATCCGGAATAAAAAGTATGAATCTTTTCTTTCCGCCGGCACCATCTTACCCATGATGTATATGCCTGATGCAATCAGGGCTACAACGATGCTTATGGAAACAGATGCTGCGGCTCTCACCGTACGGTCTTCTTATAATATTGCGGGAATGAGTTTCAGTCCGGCTGAGCTGGCGGCAGAAATCAGGAAACATATCCCGGATTTTGAGATCAGCTATGCCCCGGATATTCGCCAGACCTATGCAGACGGCTGGCCGCAGAGCATTGACGACAGCGTTGCCAGACAGGACTGGAAATGGAAGGCAGCTTATGATTTGTGTAGTATGACGGATGATATGTACAAGCATATCAGCGCTGAAAATGTTTCGCACCACAGTCAGGCCAGATAAGGTATTGTTTTTAACATTGCCGGAGTATCCGGAATTTCAAAGCTGATTTATTTAAATTGAATTATGGAAATTGAAATCTATCTGACAAATTCTTTAACACGCCAGAAGGAAAAATTTACTCCTCTTGTTCCGGGTTTTGTCGGCATGTATGTTTGCGGACCGACCGTTTACGGCCCGCCACATCTGGGTCACGCGCGTCCTTACATTACTTTCGATGTCTTGTACCGGTTTCTCAGTCATCTGGGTTACAGGGTGCGTTATGTCAGAAATATTACCGATGTAGGTCATCTGGTGGATGATGCCGATGAAGGCGAAGATAAAATTGCGAAGAAGGCCAGGATCGAAAAGCTTGAACCGATGGAGGTAGTGGAACTTTACACCACAAAGTTTCACGAAGCGATGAACGCGCTCAATAATACCCCGGTCAGTATTGAACCCCGTGCCTCAGGCCATATCATAGAACAGATTGAAATGATCCGGGCGATCATGAATAACGGCTGGGCATACGAATCGAATGGTTCGGTATATTTTGATGTCACAAAGTATAGCGCCAGTCATGATTACGGCAAGCTGAGCGGAAGGATACTTGAGGACTTGATTGCGGGCGCGGGTAATGAAAGGCGCGAACTGGAAGGACAGGAGGAAAAAAGGAATCCTGCCGATTTCGCCTTGTGGAAGAAGGCCTCTCCCGAGCATATCATGCGATGGCCTTCACCCTGGAGTGATGGTTTTCCCGGTTGGCATATCGAATGTTCGGCCATGAGTACAAAATACCTTGGCGAGACCTTTGATATTCATGGCGGAGGTATGGACCTGCTCTTCCCTCACCATGAAAGCGAGATAGCCCAGTCGAAGGGCGCATGCGGCAAGGCGCCTGTCAGATACTGGCTGCATAACAATATGATCACGATTAATGGTCAGAAGATGGGGAAGTCGTTGGGGAATTTCATCAACCTTGATGATTTTTTTACCGGCGATCACCCCTTGCTCGAACAGGCCTATTCTCCGATGACCATCCGCTTTTTCATCTTGCAGGCTCATTACAGGAGTACGCTTGACTTCAGTAACGAAGGACTCAGGGCCGCAGGGAAAGGATTGTCTAAGCTGCTGAATGCGGCGGCTCTGCTTCCGAAACTGAAGGCCTCCGATAAATCTGTTTCCGGTATACCATCCTGGAAAAAGGCATGCTATGACGCCTTGGCGGATGATCTGAATACTGCCGTATGCATCGCTCACTTGTTTGAAGCAGTTCGCATCATTAATTCGGTTCATGCCGGTACGGAAACCATCAGTTCGCAGGATCTCAGCATCCTCACGCAGACTTTCCATGATTTCGTATTTGACATACTGGGCCTGAAGAACGAATCGGAAATCTCCCTTGACGGGACGGCCGGACTCATGAATTTTATTCTCAGCCTTCGCGCCGATGCAAAAGCCAGAAAAGATTTCGCCACATCGGACAGGATCAGAAATGAACTGGGGAACCTGGGCTACAGCATAAAGGATGAAAAGGATGGAAGCACTTCCTGGAATAAAATTGAATCCTGAAAGAAGATATCAGCCCAGCTATCACAAGCCATAAATGAAAAAAGCAAGGTTCACACCGGAATTAATGACTGCGGGAAATGTCCTGACGGTTTTACTGTTATGTTTTATTGTTTTTTCCTGTAGCCGGACCGACAAGGGGAGTGAACAGGCTTCCGGTCAGCAGACAAGTACCGCTACTCCTCCGGCGATTCAGGTGCCTGTATTCAGCGAGGATTCCGCGTATGAGTTTATCAGGAAGCAATGCGAGTTTGGTCCGCGCGTTCCCGGAACAAAAGCGCATGCCGACTGCGCCGCATACTTTGTGGAGACCCTAAAATCCTATACGGATGACGTTATGGTGCAAACGGGGAAGGTGACCACCTGGGACGGAGCCGTACTGGACCTTAAAAACATTATCGCTTCATTCAACAAGGACAAGCAAAAGCGGATTCTGCTCTTCGCGCACTGGGACACTCGTCCCTGGGCGGATCACGGAGAAAATCCGGCAGACAAACCTAACCTCGGCGCCGATGACGGCGGAAGCGGTGTGGGCGTTTTACTGGAAGCGGCCAGGCTCTTTTCATTACAGTCACCTCCGGTTGGAATCGACATCATCTTCTTTGATGCGGAAGACTGGGGGAAAAGCGGCGGCGGTCCCGGATCGGAAGATTCTTATTGTCTCGGCTCGCAATATTGGATAAAGAACCTCCACGTTCCGGGATACTCGGCTCAGTACGGAATACTTCTGGACATGGTCGGAGGAAAAGATTCCAGATTTCTGATGGAAGGCCATTCCAGACAACATGCATCCTTTGTACTTGAAAAGGTCTGGAAAACTGCCGTGAACCTGGGTTATTCCGGTTACTTCATTTTTCAGGAAGGTGGTTGGATAACCGATGATCATGTTTATGTGAACCGGGCCAATATTCCAAGCATCAATATCATCGGTTCCGGAAGAGGAACACTCAGCGGTTTCCCTGCGCACTGGCATACGATGAACGATAATATGGATATAATTGATAAGGGAATTTTGAAAGCTGTGGGTCAGACGCTGATGCAGGTAATCTATTCTGAACAGGCAAACTGATTTCAGTGCAGTTCGATAATTTCCACTTCCGGAATATTGATCAGACTCAGTTGTATGTGTTTCTGATGCGCTTTTGATTTGAACTCCTGGAATATTTCCAGTATATCACGATCGATATATAAGCTTTTCGACCCGTCTATCTCAACCACCGAATATTCGGGAAGCTTATCCAGCATTTCTATGAATCTCCTCTTGCTGATGAAACTCACATTCAGCGCCAGCGATATCTTGTAGTGTGTGGTATGCCCCTCAGGCAGCTCCGTAATTGTATAACCTGCCTTGTAAGTGTATTTTATACTGTAATAGATGGCATGGATCCCGCCGATGATTACCCCTATGAGCAGGTCTGTAAGCAGGATGGCGGCTACCGTGACCAGGAAGGGCATGAACTGTTCCCTGCCCTGTTTGTAAATCGCCCTTACCATCCTTGGTTTTACCAGATTGTATCCGGTTCTGACCAGGATCACGGCCAGGACGCAATAAGGGATCATGTTTAAAAGCGGTATGGCGAAAGTGATAGCCAGCAGGATCCAGATACCATGGAAAATGGCCGACAGTTTCGTCTTGGCCCTGGCCTCTGCATTGGCAGAGCTTCTCACGATCACGGCGGTAATTGGTAAACCGCCCATCAGTCCGCTCATGAAATTTCCAGCCCCCTGCGCTTTCAGTTCGGTATCCGGAGGAGAGATCCGGTTGTAAGGATCCAGCTTGTCGATAGCTGCGAGGCTGAGCAGGCTTTCCAGTGAAGCGACAAAGCAGATCACCAATGCGGTCTTCCAGATTTCTGGCTCACTCAATACAAGGCTGAGGTCGGGCAGCTTTACGCCGCCCAATACATTGCGGGGTATGGAAATGAATTTTGAAGCGCTCAGACCCAGAGAGGGAATGAATTTGTTCAGGATAATTGCCGCTGTGACGCCGACAATCACAACCAGGAAAGATGCCGGAATGAACGGGAATCTGGCCGCAAAGTATTTTTTCCAGCCGGCCAGGAATGCAAAACACAAGGCGGATACGATAATGACTCCGGCGGATGTGTGTGAGTACAGATCACTCACATTCTCAAAGGCATGATTGAAGGTGAGAATGTTAAACAGTTCATTAGTCCAAAATTCTGGCAGCTCATATCCAATAAGCGGGGGAATCTGTTTTGAAATGAGGATGATCCCTATTGCCGACAGCATGCCTTTAATGACCGAAGAAGGAATAAAATGAGTGAAGCCTCCCAGCTTCAGAAATCCGGCAGCCATCTGAAAGAGTCCTGCGACGGAAACGGAAAGAAAAAAGATTTCAAGAGATCCCATTTCCGATATCGCTGTGGCGCAAATGGCTGTAAGTCCCGCCGCGGGTCCGCTCACGCTAAGCTGCGATTTACTGATCAGCGTAACGACAATGCCTCCGGTGATTCCCGCGATCAGTCCTGAATACACCGGCGCATTCGAAGCCAGGGCGACTCCAAGACACAATGGAAGCGCCACAAAGAAAACCGTAATACTTGCCTTGAAATCGTGCTTTAAAAAGGACAGGAAATAAAATCTCGTCTTCCTGTTAAAGATGCTCATCGGAATGCAAGTTGAAGAAATGTCCTTTATGTAAGAGGCGGTTTATGATATTTTATCAACCGCCCGGTTGAATATTAATTGTCATCCGTCTTTATTTGCACGGCACACGCTTTACAGATGCAATGTACGGGATTTAAAACCCTGGTTTTTCTTTCGCTGAAATCCTTCCCAACGGCCGAAACGCATGAAAAATCTTCAATGTAAGATTCGGACAGAAATTGACTCACCTCCGTTTGCCTGCAGTGTATGTTTATAGCTGAAAATAAAACGCACACAATGAAAAAACGGTTTACTCTCTTCGCACTGGCGGCTGCATGCTGGTTTTTGAATCCGCCCGATACATTCTCCCAGTATACAACGGGCGCGGGTGTTCGTGTCGGTAAGTTCGCCAGCGGCATCAACGTGAAACATTTTTTTGATACCAATGCCAATACCGGACTGGAGGTCATGGCAGGCATTACCCGCGAAGCCAAAGGTGGTTATATCGCCAAAGGCTATTTCGTGAAACAACTTCCGATCTTTAATTCCATGCTGCAGATACCGGTTGATATGGTATTCGGTGTAGGCTTACATGCCAGCTATTACAAGTACGATTACTACAGCATCAAGGAAGGGGATCCGGTGTATTATAAAGATCAAACCATCGCCGCCGGACCTGATATTATGTTCGGACTGGAATACGATACGCGCAAGGTTCCATTCACCGTCGGAATCGACACGAATCCCTTTTATAGTCTCTTGAATCCGGGGCCCGAGTGGATCGACTTCGGGATCAATGTCAGATTGAAATTCTGAGCGATCAGAATTCGGCGTTCATTGGAGTCCTGGGGAAAGGGATTACGTCGCGGATGTTCGTCATTCCCGTGATGAAGAGCATGAGCCTTTCAAAACCCAATCCGAAACCGGAATGTACGCAGGTTCCGAATTTGCGTGTCTCAAGGTACCACCACAATTCCTCTTCGTGAATTTCAAGATCGCGTACCCGCTGTAGCAATTTGTCATAATTCTCTTCTCTTTGTGATCCTCCGATGATCTCTCCTATCCAGGGGAAAAGGATATCCATCGCTCTTACGGTTTTTCCATCTTCATTTTGTTTCATGTAAAAAGCTTTTATCCCGATAGGATAATCCGAAAGGATCACAGGCCGGCTGAAATGCTCGACCAGGAAATTTTCATGCTCCTTCTGAAGATCTGTTCCCCAACTGACGGGGAATTCGAATTTCTTTCCGGAAGATTGGAGTATTTCCACCGCCTTGGTATAGCTGAGGCGCTCAAAAGGTTTTTCAACTACGGAACGGAGCCGGTCTATGAGGGCTTTGTCATATTGATTGTTCAGAAACTCCAGATCATCCTTGCCCTTTTCCAAGGCATAAGAAATAAGGAATTTCAGAAAGTCTTCCGCAAGGTCCATGTTATCCTTGATATCATAGAATGCCATTTCCGGTTCTATCATCCAGAACTCCGCAAGATGTCTTGGTGTATTTGAGTTTTCCGCACGGAAGGTTGGCCCGAAAGTATATACCAGTCCGAGCGCCAGAGCGCCCAGTTCTCCTTCAAGCTGACCGGATACAGTCAGGTTCGTAGCCTTTCCGAAAAAATCTTCTTTGTAATTAATGCTTCCATCCGGATTGCGCGGAATATTCAACAGATCAAAAGTCGTCACCTTGAACATCTCACCGGCGCCTTCGGCATCCGATCCGGTAATGATGGGTGAATGCAGGTTGTAAAATCCCCGGTCGTTAAAATACTTGTGAATGGCGAAGGTCATATGATGCCGCATTCTGAGGATGGCCCCGAAGGTATTGGTGCGTGGACGCAGGTGAGCGATCTCCCTGAGGAATTCAAGTGAATGCCCCTTCTTCTGTAAGGGGTATGATTCGTCTGCCTGACCGTAAATTTCAATGCTTTCAGCCTGCACTTCCACGGCTTGACCCTGGCCCTGTGATTCAACAAGTCTGCCCTTTACCGCAATGCAGGCTCCGGTTCCAATGGCTTTCATAAACTCCTCTCCGAACTTCTGAATTTCAGCAACCACCTGTATAGAGTGTATGGTAGAGCCATCATTCAAGGCGATGAAAGCGATCTGCTTGTTCCCTCTGCGGGTACGAACCCATCCCTGTAAAAAAACGTCGATTCCTTTTTCTGAAGAATTTAATAACTCAGCGATCCTTGTTGATTTCATGGTTAGATTAATATTCCGCAAAAATGACAATTTAAAGGTGCTTAGACAAGATTTGCTTTTGAGCCTTCTGTTTTTTAAGGGCAGTTTTGAAGTATAAATGCCTTCTTCAGGGCTTAAATCATTGTCATCGCCTTCTCAATAAAGCGTTCCGCAATGCGTTCCGGGTGGATCCGGCCGGTGACCGAATCATGGGCAGACCCCGCCTGATCAAAGATTCCCGAAGCTTGCTGAGGGCTGACTCAATCTTCCTATATTTGTAAGACGAAACTGATGGAACACAGGCAAGGCGATTTATTGAAAAAGATCAATTTACCGGAAGATTTAAGAAAATTACCGGAAGCTGATCTTGTCCAGGTATGTCGCGAACTGCGCGACTATATCATTGATATTGTATCGGTTAACGGTGGGCACTTTGGCGCTTCGCTTGGTGTGGTGGAATTAACGGTGGCCATCCATTATGTATTCAATACGCCCTTTGATCAGCTTGTCTGGGATGTAGGTCACCAGGCCTACGGACACAAAATCCTGACCGGAAGGAAGGACGTTTTTCATACCAACAGAATTTATAAAGGCATCAGCGGCTTCCCGAAAAGGAGCGAGAGTGAATATGATACATTCGGTGTAGGGCATTCTTCCACTTCTATTTCCGCTGCACTCGGTATGGCTGTCGCTTCCCGGATCAAAGGCGAAAAAGAAAGACAACATATAGCGGTCATCGGCGATGGAGCAATGACAGCCGGTCTCGCTTTCGAAGGACTCAATCATGCCGGGGTCGAAAATTCAAACTTGCTGGTGGTCCTGAATGACAATTGCATGAGTATTGATCCGAATGTGGGCGCACTCAAAGAATATCTTACCGACATAACCACCTCCCACACCTATAACAAGGTGAAGGATGAAGTGTGGAAATTGTTGGGGATCATAAGCCGCTTCGGTCCCAATGCACAGGAGATCGCAAGCAATGTTGAGAACGCGATCAAAACCTCATTACTCAAACAGAGCAATCTTTTCGAGTCTCTCCGCTTCAGGTATTTTGGCCCTGTTGATGGTCATGACGTGAATCGTCTCGTAAAGGTGATGAATGACCTGAAAGACATTCCAGGTCCTAAACTCCTGCATTGCCTTACGGTAAAAGGGAAGGGTTACGATCTTGCCGAGAAAGACCAGACCAAGTGGCATGCGCCGGGACTCTTTGATAAGATCTCCGGAGAAATTTTTAAGCCAATACAAACAGAACCTCAGCCGCCGAAGTATCAGGATGTTTTCGGTCATACTATCGTTGAATTGGCCAGGATGAATGAAAAGATTACCGGAATCACTCCCGCCATGCCTTCAGGTTGTTCACTGAATATCATGATGAAGGAAATTCCGGAACGGGCCTTCGATGTGGGCATCGCCGAACAGCATGCGGTCACTTTTTCTGCAGGACTGGCTACACAGGGACTTATCCCTTTCTGTAATATTTATTCTTCTTTCATGCAAAGGGGTTATGATCAGGTCGTACATGATGTGGCGCTGCAGAATCTGCACGTTGTATTTTGTCTCGACCGTGGCGGACTTGCAGGCGCGGATGGCGCCACTCATCATGGAGCTTATGACATTGCCTATATGAGATGCATACCGAACATGATTGTGAGCGCGCCGATGAATGAGGAAGAATTGCGTAACCTCATGTATACAGCACAGCTTCCATCCACCAAGTCCCCTTTCTCTATCCGTTACCCGAGAGGCAATGGCGTTACACTTGACTGGAGAATACCATTTTCAGAGATTTCAATCGGTAAGGGAAGATTGGTAAAACAAGGCGAAGAAGTTGCCATCCTGACCCTGGGTCATCCTGGAAATTTTGCCGTGAAAGCATGTACGGATCTGCTTGCGGAGGGTATCAATCCGGCACATTACGATCTGCGCTTTGCAAAGCCTCTGGATGAGGAATTGCTCCATCAGGTGTTTAAGACGTTTAAAAAGATCATCACCGTGGAGGATGGATGCCTCATGGGTGGCTTCGGCAGCGCGGTGCTTGAGTTCATGACCGATAATTCATATACTGCCAACGTTGTCAGGCTTGGTATACCCGACCGATTTGTGGATCATGGGGAACAGAAAGAACTTTATAACGAATGTCATTTTGACGCTGAGGCCATTAAAAACGCCGTTCGCCAGCTCGTTGATGAATCAGTTTTAGCCTGAATTTTTTGAGGAGTATTTCGGCTCTTTTACCAACTCCCCTGTGACGTTAACCACTATTTAGCTTGTATTAGGACAATTTAATAGCTATTCAGGCCGGAAATATGTAAATTAATCATTCCGCATTATGGCACTGTGCTACAGTGTCAGTACGGAATGTATCGAGACGTATTTCAAACATGATAAACGGCAAGTGGTTAAAGATTTTTTTGCTGGTTCCCGGTGTGATTCTATGTCATCTCTCTGTGGCGCAGACATACACGATGAGCACCGGTACGGTGAATACCTGTTCAGGGACTTTTTATGATCCCGGCGGGACGAATAATTACTCAAACAACCTGAATGTTACCCAAACATTTTGTGCCACCGGAGGAAATTGCATCACAGTGAATTTTACACAGTTCAGAACACAGGGTGGAAATGATGTGCTCTTAATTTATGACGGACCGGGAATTACATCCCCGTTGATCGGTTCCTTCAGCGGAACAACTTCACCGGGAACAATTACATCAAGCTCCGGATGCCTGACATTCCGTTTCGTTACGAATGGAAGTAATGTTCGTTCAGGATGGACAGCCTCCATTTCCTGTTCACCTTGTCAGTCAACCTATCTGTTAAATAACAATACTGCGGTTAACACCTGTGGCGGATTATTCTATGACAGCGGTGGGCCGGGTTCGAATTATGGTACATCGGATAATTATACGAAAACTTTCTGTTCGAACGCGGGCGATTGTCTCAAGATGATCTTCACGAGTTTTTCTCTCCGGTCCGGAGATATTATGACGATTTATGATGGACCATCAACCGCTTCACCGCTCATTGGAACATACCAGAACACACCGGTCCCCGGTACAATTCTGTCGAGTACTGGATGCCTCACTGTCCGTTTCGTATCCAACGGCAATATGCAGGTCAATCCGGGATGGCAGGCGATCATCTCCTGTGAAGTTTGTCCTACGCCTCCTTCAACGGTTGACTATACACATCCAACCACGGGTTTGCAAAACAGTAATGTAGGAACAAATATGGTGGCAACCTGCGGAGGTACTTATACCGATAATGGAGGAAGCTCATCGGATTATTCCAACAACATTAACTATGTGTACCGTACGTTTTGTCCTGACGAAGCCGGTAAGTGCCTCCGTGCGAACTTCTGGTCTTTCGAGACCGAGTCCGGAGATGATTATCTCAGAGTGCTTAACGGCCCGACGCAAAACAGTCCTCAATTTTCACCCGGTTCGATTTGGTCCGGCACAGCGAACTCATACCAGGCGGCTATGGCAGCCGGCATGGGACCCTATACATCAACGGATCAAAGCGGCTGTCTGACTTTCAGATTCAATTCCGACGCTTCGGTGAACATGGACGGCTGGGTGGCAACTTTCGATTGCGTGCCATGCGCGAATGGTCCCAATGGTACGGATAACAACGATTGCAATCGTTATACACCGATCTGTCTGGATGAAAGTTTTACGGACGCAAGCACGGGGCCCGGAATTATTTCTGACGGAGGAGGGGGTTGTGTGCTGGCCGAAAATTACAGCAACTGGTATAAGATCATTATCGCGAACAGTGGCACACTGGGATTGCGCATCGTACCCAATGTCACGGCGGATGATTATGACTTTGCTCTTTATCAAAGCACAAGCTGTGCGGGAATCGGAAGTCCGGTTAGATGTTCTTTCGCAGCTAACGTGGGCAATACAGGAATGGATAACGCGCTCAATCTTTCGACCAATACCGCCGTTTGCGGATTTCCAAACAACGGTTCTGATACCAATGAAGATGTCTGTGGAAATGCATGGACCAATACCATACCCGTCACGACGGGCGAGGCCTATTACCTGATGGTCAATAAGTGGTCGCCGGGCGGGAGCGGATTCACCCTCGACTGGATGCTCAGCGGAGGAAGTTCATTGAATTGTAATGTACTGCCGATCGTGTTGCTTGGTTTTGATGCCAAGGCAGCGGATGACAGAGTTCTGCTGGACTGGACCACCAGCGTAGAGATCAACAATGATTATTTCACCGTGGAAAGAAGCCGCGACGGAATTGTCTTTTCACCAATACAAATTATGGACGGAGCGGGCAATTCATCAACCCGGCGAAAGTATGAAACGGCTGACATGGAACCCTTGCCGGGACTTGCCTACTACCGCCTGAAGCAAACAGACTACGACGGAAAGTATACCTGGTCGGAGATAATTCCCGTTGAATTCACTAACCTGAAAGATTATTTTGTCCTTTATCCGAATCCGGCGACGGAGAATGTATTGCTCATGTATTACAGTTCATTCCCTAAAACGGCCACGGTCAGAATACATGACATAAAAGGCACACTGGTTCAATCGTCAAAAGTTGAATCGGATAAGGGCATGAACAAGACCAGCCTGGACATTTCTTCACTGGAAGCCGGAGTTTATGTGGTCTACCTGGACGATGAGTACAGATCGCTGAAGAAAAGGCTGGTGATTAATTGAAAAGGATTAATTATTCAGGTTCAGAACATTCATGTCATAAATGAATTGCCCTTTAACTTATAATCCTTAAAATAACCGGAAGAATTCTAACCGGACTTATTATTATTTATTCCAGGCAGACTTAATTTCTTAATTTATTCTTTTCTCCAGGAGAAGACAAAGATAATAAGTGAAAAATTATTCCGGCATTCTTTTCGAAATCAGCATAAAACTTAGTTGGGAAAAGGATCATTTCCTACACTTTACCTGATTATCTTTTCTGCAAATGAATTGCATATTGATTATATATCAATTCCTTTGTATTTGGTAACATTTGTAATCCGTGAAAAATGGTATAAGATTACAAGCTGAAGGTCATGTCGATTCTAAGAAATGAGACCTGTCAGTGCAACTTTCATTTTCATTAGCTATATTTCGATTACAAAAGCCGGCAGCGTGTGTTTAAAGGAATAATTGTTGCGGTATTTTTATTAACTGGTCTTTGCTATACCTCAGTAAAGGCCCAGTCATTTTGTGTTGAAACCGGTATCCGCAGTAAAAACCCAAATTGTTTTTTCTCGGATGACGCGATTTATTTCTACGGAAACGACACTCTGATTAAAACTGATTATATAGGGAATGTTAGATGGGCATGTTCAGGTATTCCACTTGAAAGGATTGAAGTTCAAGGGTCTGATATTTTTGCATCTTCTGCTAATAATATTATCAGGATGGACACTTCTGGTACTGTTATTTGGACAAAGAATTTATCAGGGCAAACAATAGCAGATTTATTTTCGGATGATAAATATCTGTATGTTTCTCAGTATTCCGGATTACCGCATGCTTACAACTTCCGGATTGTCACACTTGATTCCCTTGGAACTGTCGTGAATTGTTTTGGATCGCAATCTCAGTTGCAATCAAGACCATCAATTGGTTCAGATGCCTTGAGTGGTGGCGGATTTCTTACCTTCTTAGATTTCGCGGGACAGAATTACGATAGCTGGATTGAGAAAATTGATTCAAGTGGGAATCATGTGTTTTCCAGTGCATGGATAGGCGGTCAGAATGTATTACCTCTGGATATTGTAAGTTCGGCGGACAGTACATATTTAGCAGTGTTTAATATAATCGGGCCGCAGTACAATGCAATTGCAATGGTCAAATTAGAGGAAGATGGAACCATGCACTGGAGCAAGCGGTACAAATTTATGAATGATCAGATTTTGGCTGTAGGAGTTACCTCAGATTCTTTGAATAATATTTATTTACTGGGTAATTGCTACGTAAATAATTCACAACGGCATTTTATTTCTGTTTTTGATTCTGGTGGCAATATGGTTTCTTCGAATAGCTGGAGTTATAATTCAGGAGAATTTTTATTTTATGATCCAAATACAATTATATCAGTTGGCGATAACTTTTTTTATCAAAATCGTATTCATTGGAAGAACAATAAACTGTATTGTCTGGGAATGAGCCAGGATTCAAGCGCACAGCCTTGTATAATGGTTTTTGATTTAACAGGAACAAGTCCGGGTAATTTGTGCTATGATCCGGACACATTAATAAGCTTGACTGATGAGACAGATCCGTTGACCGGGCCTAATCCCCTGAGTCCGCTTTCATCTGTTCTTTTAAACACATTTTCGTATTCTGTTTCACCGGTTGTGCTGCCTAATGCAGGTGTTTACAATATCTGTTTTGCATCGAACGTGGGAGATCCGGAATTGGAAATAGCAGCCAGCCTTTATCCGAACCCGGCCACGGATAATGTTCTGCTGACGTATCACAGTGCTCTTGCCAAAACCTCTACAGTCAGAATATATGATATTAAAGGAACCCTGGTTCACTCATCAAAGATTGAAATGGATAAGGGCATGAACAAGACCAGCCTGGACATTTCTTCACTGGAAGCCGGAGTTTATGTGGTGTACCTGGACGATGAGTACAGATCGCTGAAGAAAAGGCTGGTGATTAATTGAAGAGAGAGGTATGGCGCTAATATTAATATTAATATTTCATTTTATTTTTCCTTGACGTACCTGAACCACTTCTGTTGAAAAAGTGACAGATGAATATACTCCATTCGCGTATGCAAAGTAAACAATGTGATTTTTAAGTAAACTTTGTCATGAATTCTTTTGTGAATAATTCTGTGCTCTTGGCAAGATTTTGAAATGTGTAGAATTTTGATCGTTTTAATGAGGTTCTATTCATTACTTTATGAAATTGTTTGTGCGAATTTTGCAAAATAATGCCGTTCGCATAAAAATTTATGTTAAAGTTTTTGTTTGAAACGAATGTTTCTTTTTATTGGTCTCCGAAAATTATTTTACTCACGTCATATTATTTATTGAGAATACATATAATATTTATAACAGATAATATAAACTAAAATATATGAGCTTACACACACACACACACACTCTCTCTCTCTCTCTCTCTCTCTCTCTGATTTTTTCTAAACTTTCAGCGTTGTTTTCCGGGAGTGGAACAATGATTCAGTCGAAACGGTCGCTGATCATTGTTATGACAGTAGCTTTCTTTTCTCTGAACGCTTATTCACAATGCTCTGTTACCGGTTCAAATTCTGTTTGTACAGGGGATGTTAAGGTATATCAAACTGCTTATTCCGGGTCAATTTATCAATGGACTGTGACCGGGGGGAATTTAATAAGTTCTGTTAATGGTACTGCTACGGTCCAATGGGCAGGTGCCGGAGTTGGAGTGGTGAGTGTCCAGATCAAAGATGTAAATCAGACAGTCCTTGCAGCATGCTCCTTGACTGTGACAGTCAATCCCCTTCCGCAACCGGTGATCACTTCCGGTTTTATTACAGAATGCGTGACTTTTATTAAAGAAAATGATGAAGTTATACCTGTAATTGACCCGGATGAGTGCTGGAAGGTATGTGATTCAACTGCGGTTCTGTATTCAACACCCTTGAATGCAGGTTCTTCCTATGTCTGGGAAGGATTTGGTTCCATTTCGGTAACACCTAACGGATCAGGAAATGAGGCATGGATTTTATGGGGTTTGTATGGCCATGGCTTGGTTCGGGTAACTGAAACGAGCGCTTCCGGATGTGTTAGCATTGATGAACATTGTATTAACATTATCCGAAGACCAACGGCATCCTTACAAACTGTTCCGGCATTCACGGTTCAACCAAATGGTAACTTGGAATTATCAGTTTGTTTATACGAGAATATCGCTTTCAGTGGGTTCTTTAACCCGGGAAACAGTAATTCACCTGTCATGAATTGGCTATGGGATTTTGGAGACGGACAATTCTCCGTGGAACAAAATCCCAACCATTCTTATGATCAGCCCGGAACCTATGAAGTGCAATTAACGGTTACCAATCAATGCGGCTGTCAGGATATAGTCCATCTCAGTGTATATGTCAACGATAAAGTTCCGCCAAGCATTGAGTGTCCAACCCCGGTTTGTGAGAATGATACAGCTACCTATTTCACCTTTGCCAATTGCAGTACTTATTTATGGACTGTAACCAATGGGACCATTCTTTCGCCTGTTCCATATGGTAGTTCCATTCAAGTGGTTTGGGATAATGGTTCAAACGGACCGGGAATAGTGACGCTTCAAACACCCGGTTGTGGTGATTTTTGTGATGAACCGACCAGTATAGAAATTCCGATTCTTTTTCAGGGTTTTACAATATCGGGTCCGGCAAGCGTTTGTTTGAATCAACAGGTTGCGTATAGTGTTCCTCTTATCCCCGGAACGGTTTATACCTGGGATGTTCCGGGTGCAAGCATGCTCATAGGACAAGGTACAAATGAAATTTTGGTCGAGTGGAACACAGTCGGTAATCGTACGATCCGGGTTGATTACGGAAATGAATTCCTCGGATGCGATGGATTTTATCTAAAAGCAATCAAAGTTAAAAACAGTCATCTGGTAAGCAGTTCAGCGGAGGAGATCTGTGATTTTGGATCAATAACTTTTACTACAACGCCATCCGGAATTTTTAATTGGCAAATACAGAACACTTCAACAGAAGTCATCGTTCAAACCTATGCAAGTGTGAATGGTGCTCTTGTTATCGGCAGTTGGCCTCATGGTCCCGGTACTTTTAAAATATCTGCTAACGGAACCGGCTACTGCAACTGGCAATCTGTATTTTTAACTGTTAGTGAAAGCCCTGCTGCGCCGGGTCTCATCACCGGTGACGACTATGTTTGTGCCAATACGCCACATTTATATACGACGACTCCTTCTGCTTCGAATTACTTTATCAAATGGTTCGTTACGAACGGTTCTCCAGCAACCATGGAAGGGAATGAGATAACGGTAACCTGGGGTAGTTCCGGACCCTATTCACTCTATGCAAAACAAGTGGACATGAATACCGGCTGCGAATCTGAGCCATCGGCGGTTTTTGATGTTCATCAAATAGTACCGGTAGCACCGCTTGTTGCCATTGCCAATCCGCAGTGCGTGAACAGCATCGTGACCTACACTATCAGTAATGCGAATTTGATGCATTCTGATGAAATTGAATGGGTAATTTTTCCTGCAACTGCGGGAAGCGTTATTCAAACTAATAACGGAGCAACAGAAGCTACCATTCAATGGAATGCCACAGCCACCACCGGAGTCGAAATACAAATCAGAGTGAAAACCTGTGGATTTTTGGATCTCGCTTCACCATATATTTTCGGACTAGATCTGGTGGAAGGTCCGGAAATTGAAATCGAGGCATCGCCAAATCCTGTATGCGATGGTTCATCTGTCGATTTCAGTGTATTGAATTTACCGGCGGGTACTTATACTTACCAATGGACTTTTCCCAATATGAATTCAAGTTCAGACGGTTCACCTTCTTATACTTTTGATAGAAACGATGGGAATGAACAGGATGTATCTGTTATTGTAACGGATGCAAATCAATGCGTATCAAGTGCAAATACTATAATTTACGTTAATCCAAATCCGGGAGCAAATATCGTTCTAGATGGCTTACCTTGGGATTGTCCAGATTATACCTTAACTGCCTTGCAAGTCGGACCAAATTATCAGACATGGTGGGGAGGTGGCCAGACAACATCTTCAATTACTATTTCATCGGAAGGCACATATTATTTGGATGTCCTGGACATTATAACCGGTTGCTGGAGCTCTGATCTTATTGAGATAGTATGTGAACCATTTTCCGTTGATCCTTGTATTACAGATCCGGCTATTGACTTCACACTAAGCGCCATCGCCTGTAATGAAGTTGCAATTTCTCTGAATGGAAGTTTACCCTCAGCCTACTTTGATTATTTTATTGCTTACGGCGACGGGCAAATTGGCCCGACTACAAGCACTTCCCATGTTTATGCTTTGCCAGGGGTTTATACAGTTTGTATTCAGGGTCACATAGCCGGCGGCGGATGCGCCAGTAATTGCAAATCGATTGATCTTTCTGTATTTCCTGATTTTGATTATGCCTTCGAATGCCTTCCAAATCCGATCCAAATCCCAGGATCGCCATCGACTTGCACTGCCTACTATGCCATGAAAGTTTTTGATAAGTCTATTTATAATGCAGGTGGAAATACGGTTAGCTGGACATGGTCTGATGCTTCAGGTGTTCTTGCAACAGGGCAACATCCTTCTTCCATTCCCCTTTGTTCCGGTTCACAAGATATAAGCCTCACACTCAGTTACGGTTCAGTTTCCTGCACCAAAGTCATTACAGTCAATGTCCCTGATCCCCCAAATCCTACATTCAGTATTTCTGCCGGACCAGTTTGCGAAGACTTCACCCCGGTGCAGTTTACATACACCGGTACCGGTATATCGAATATTGCCTCAGCTATATGGAGCTTTGGTGACGGTTCTTATTCTGACTTATTTCCTTTAGCTGGCCCTCAAACTGAGCGTGTGTATGAAAATCCATTCCAGTACTCCCCCACTCTCACCGTTACTGACCTGTACGGTTGCAGTTATACTTCCAGCCAGTCAAGCCTGATCACCGTGAATGCTAATAACCTGAATGCAACTTATACTCCCCAAAGTCCAATTTCCTTTTGCCCGGGTGGAGGACAGTTGCTGGGACTGTTACAAACTTTTCCATCAAATCCAGATGCTTATCTTTGGTCAACTGGCGCAACCAGTTCTTCGATATGGGTAAGTCAAACCGGCGCCTATAGCGTCACCATGTCCAGCAGTGTTACAGGTTGTGAAAATTTGGTACTAGAACCTGCTCAAGTAGCGGTTCATAATATACCTTATCCCGTGATCAACGGGCAAGCGGAGTATTGCGAAGGAGAAACAATCAGCCTGATCGCCTTTCAGGGAACGGGCTACAACTATTACTGGTCTGCAACAAAAGACGGACTGCCTTTTACCAATTTCAGTGCTTCAGGGGGATCGCTTGACATCACCAATGTCAGTCCCGGAAATTATGTGATAAACCTTAACCTGAGCAGTAGCAATAGTCCATGTACCACTGCAACCTCGTTCAACTTTGTTGTCCACTCCAATCCACCGCTTCCTGACATTTCCTCTGATGTAAATCCGGCCTGCGAAGGCGAACTCATAACGCTTTCGGTTTCCAATGCGGGAACCAATTATGTGAACTGGAGCAATGGAACCAATGGTATATCAACTCAGGTGTACAATGCCGGGATTTACAGAGCTACGTTTACCAACGAAGGATCTTGTACATCGGTTGCGGATTTTATTGTCAACCCTGAACCTGATTTCAGTTTCATTCTCAGCGGTTGCTTTGATTACTGTTCCTCCGATGAAATCACGATTCCCGGAGATGCCTTTCATTCCTATCAATCCTGGGAATGGCAGGTGACGTCGGCAGCAGGTGTAAGTACTACCGGTGGTAGTGGAAATGTAGATCCGCTGCTGCTGAACAATCTTGATCCGGGATTTTACAGCATCCAGCTTGTCGCCACTACGATGAATGGTTGTGTTGCCTATTCAGATCCGATAGACCTCAGTATTAAGTCCTGTGAATGTCCCTTATTTCAGCCGGATCCGGACATTAAATTTTATTGCATGTATGAATCGGCTAACGGTATCATAAATAGTCACACTACTATTTCACTGCCAAGCAATTTGATGAACAGTGACTGCCTGCAACAGGGCACCGCATTGATCATTACTTCCCCCGATGGCAGCTTCACACCTCTTATCGGATTTCCAAATGACCCGATTGAAGGAATTTTTGTGCCCTACACAGCAGGACTTAAAACGGCCTGTTTTGATTTTAACCTTGAAAATTCGAGTGATGAATATAAACACTGTAACTGCCTTGGAACCTATTGCGCCGATTTACCGGAGAAAAAGGATTGTCCCTATCCGGATGATTGCGACATGCAAATGAGTTTCGATGAAGTTCGTTGTACAGAGGGTGGGGCTCCGAATGTATATGCATTCACCTTATCCATTACAACAAATTCAGATTATACAGTTTGGTTTTCTGTAGCCAACGGTACCTTAAGCGGAATGCCCTCAACCTTAATCAATGGATTGAATGTGATCAATGGTCTCTTTACCCTTACTTCGTCACCCTACGATGAATTTTGTATGAACCTGAATGCCTATGATCCAACTACCCAGAAATACTGTCAACTCAGAATTTGTTATGAGGATGAACTTCCTCGATGTGTTCCACACCGGATTGGCTCCGGAAATTCTTTTGTTAATCCGGAATCTGAATTTATAACCAAAACAAGCCTGACATTATTTCCCAACCCGGCCTCTGATCAACTGAATGTATCTTACCGGATCGGATCAGGCACCGGGCTTCTGAAAATAATGGATACGCAGGGCCGTGAAAAACTAATATACAGGCTAAGTAAGGATGAAGGGTTGGTCATTATCAGTACAGCGGCTCTGGATCCCGGCATCTACCATGTGAAAATTGAAAGCGACAGGGGAGACTTTGCCATAAGCAGGTTGATGATTTTAAAATAAGGCGAAGAGTTAATGCCGGTATTTATATAAAACCCAAAGAAATTTTATGTAACTTACATAAATAAAACCCTCATCACATGAGTGCAATAAGAATCTTGCTTTGCGGCTTGTTTATTTTCTTTCTTCATGCTGCACCGGTTCAGGGCCAGAGTTTCCAATGGCTCAACCGCGTCGGAGGACCCAGTTATGATCCTGCCGCGAATCGTCCCGATGAAATCGTCAACGATATAGCCACCGATGCGCAAGGCAATGTCTATATCTGCGGCCGGGTACGCAATCTTTCCAATATCAATGGCCATGCATTGAACACCTATGGAGGCAATGATATTTTCGTGGCCAAGCTGGATTGTTCAGGCAACCTGGTATGGGTGAAGGTGGCAGGCAGTCAGGTGGGCGAACGCGATCATGGGAACTCCTTAGTCTTAGATGGCCTTGGTCATATTTACATTACTGGGTGGATATCCGGCCAGGATGATCCGGGTGGGCCTTTTGACAGCCCCATCCATTTTTTTGACACAATTTATCATATGAGTACTCAGAGTATGTTCCTTGCCAAATTGGATACCAGCGGGAATTTTATATGGGGAAGGATCGGTCAGACGGTAGCAATCGGTAAAAAAGTGGTCCTTGATACCGATGGTAAGGTTAATGTATTGATGGATAGTTATGAAGCAGGCGAGTTGTTTCCCGGAATAAATGTAATGCGGACAGTTTATATTGCACGATTTGATACAAGCGGTAATGTGGAGAGAATGCTAAGGATCACAGAGGGTGAAAGTGGTGGATTTCGTGATATGAAGATGAATGCTAATAATGAATTTTATCTCATTGGCGATTGGCCATTGGATTCTAACACCGTAGGCGGAGTAACCTTGTATAGGATTTCTCCTCAAAACTCTTATGATTTCT